>CAZMCC010000009.1:0-59895 GCA_964564695.1 uncultured Phycisphaeraceae bacterium
TCGCGCTGCTGGTCGGCATTCTGCTGCCGGCGCTGGGCGAGGCCCGCAAGGCGGGGCGGATGACGCTCTGTCAGAGCAACATGAAGCAGATGGGTCTGGCGTTCACGAGCTATGGCGCGGACTTCAACAACCGTTCGCCGTCGTTCTCGTGGAATGTGAATGAGGGCCACAGCGCGACCGAGACGCTGCCGTGGCTGCGTCCGCTGCACCCCGACGAACTGCAGGCCGCGGCCCGCCAGGCCGTGTCGATCATGCGGAATCGCGCGGAGCGGACGGACATCCTGGAGATCACGAACTGGATCCCGCACGTTCTGTACAGCCACCTGATCCTGAACGATTACCTCCAGCAGCGGCTTCCCGAGCCGATGGTGGTCTGCCCGGAGGACAAGACCCGTCTCCTGTGGCACGACACGGTTCGCGGCAAGACACCGACGGCGGCGCGGGCGGCGTTCCTGGCCCTGCCGCTGACGCAGCGTCCCGGCGAAGAGAACGACAACCAGATCCAGCGCTGGCCATACAGCTGCTCGTACATGTACGTCACGCCGGCGTATTCGATGGACATGCGGCGCGGCAGCATCTTGACGGTGCAGTCGGCGCTCACCGATCACTATCACTACTTCGTCAACGGCCCGCTCGGCAAGCGAAGCCAGGACGAGGTCTCGTTCCCGTCGAACAAGGTGCTGATGTACGACGCGTTCGGGCGTCACTTCGGCAAGCGCACGCTGTGGTACGCCTATCCCAGCATCTCGCAGCCGCTGCTGTTCGCCGACGCGTCTATCCGAGTCGAGAAAACGGGCGAGGCCAACCCGGGCTTCTATCCGAACTCGCCGACCAACCAGCAGCCGTTGCGGTATAACTACGTCCCGCGCCCGTTTGAGCCCCCGAGCCGCAACGGCGCCCCCAGCGAGCTTGTGACGGGGTACTACCAGTGGTGCCGCGGCGGCCTCCGCGGTCAGGATTACAGCGGTGACGAGATCGATACCGGGCAGCCGCAGTAAGGCGGCTGACGACATGTGCTGACCCACGACACCCACGGCCGGAGCACCCGGCGAAGAACCTTGCGTTCATCGGAGATTTCCATGATGACCAGTCCGCGGCCACGTCGCCGTTCACGCCCCCGCTGCTCGCGCGGGTTCACGCTCATCGAGCTGCTCGTGGTGATCGCGATCATCGCGCTGCTGGTCGGCATTCTGCTGCCGGCGCTGGGCGAGGCCCGCAAGGCGGGCCGGATGACGGTCTGCCAGGGCAACATGAAGCAGATGGGCTTGGCGTTCACGAGCTATGGCGCGGACTTCAACAACCGCTCGCCCTCGTTCTCGTGGAACGTGCGTGAAGGCTTCAGCGCGACCGAGACGCTCCCGTGGCTGCGTCCGCTGCACCCCAACGAGCTGCAGGCCGCGGCGCGGCAGGCCGTGTCGATCATGCGGAACCGTGCGGAGCGCACGGATATCCAGGAGATCACGGGCTGGATCCCGCACGTTCTGTACAGCCACCTGATCCTGAACGACTACCTGCAGCAGCGGCTTCCCGAGCCGATGGTCGTCTGCCCGGAGGACAAGCTGCGACTGCTCTGGCACGACACGGTCCGCGGGAAGACCGCGACCGCAGCGCGGGCGGCGTTTTTGGCTCTGCCGCTGACGCAGCGTCCCGGCGACGAGGCAAACTCCATCCAGCGCTGGCCCTACAGCTGCTCGTACAACTACATCACCGCGGCGTACTCGCTGGACATGCGGCACGGCTCCATCCTGACGGTCGAGTCGTCACTACAGAATCACTACACGTACTTCGTGAACGGCCCGCTGGGCAAGCGCAGCCAGGACGAAGTCGCGTTCCCCGCGAACAAGGTGCTGATGTACGACAATTTCGGACGCCACTTCGGCAAGCGCCAGCTGTGGTTCGCCTATCCGAGCATCGCGCAGCCGCTGCTCTTCGCCGACGCCTCCACATCCGCGTCGAGAAGACCGGGGAGGCTAACCGCGGTTTCTATCCCAACAACCCCGGCAGTGCGCTCCCCACTCGTTATCCGTATCAGCCTCGCCAGTGGGAACTGCCGACGCGCAATGGCACACCCAGCGAGTTGGTCACCGGGTACTACCAGTGGTGCCGCGGGGGTCTGCGCGGTCAGGATTACAATGGTGAAGACATCGACACCGGTCAGCCGTAGTAAGCGCCAGATCGAATACGTGTAGCCTAAACAAAGCCCCGCCTCGGATGTCCGACGCGGGGCTTTGCACTTGTTGAGGCCGTGACGAATCGTCCGTTCGGTTCGGACAATAGAACGAATCGACCAAGCGAACTCGGCGGACTCGTGTGCTTCGGTGTTCTCAGCACTCATCGCCGGCGCGGCTGACTGTGGGAAGAGTCATTGTGCGGGTTTACAGGCGCGGCGAATTTGGTTCTTACGGACTCAGGCTAGGGCACGACTCCCAGATGGCGTCAAAGAGTAGAGCATCGGCCATGTTGACCACGCCGTTGCCATCAATATCCGTCACGAACGAGTCGCACGGCAGCGGTGTGCATGTGGCGAGGTCGGCCAAATAGTCGTTGACGAAGTCGGAGACGTCTGTCGAGTTCACACCATTGACGCCGTTCCAGTCGGCCATATCGCAGAGCCAGTCCTGAATATCTAGGTCGAGATACAGATACGCATGGCCCCAGCCTGTTGTCGCTATCTTTGGATCTTTGCACGGCGTTCCTGTGGGATACGATCCAAAGAGCGGCGCGCCGACTACAACTTCCGCTTGTGACGATCCCGCGACGTTGGCGGCAGCGATGGCCCACCCGAAGGCCCCTTGCTGCCCAAGCGGATCGCCGGTAATCGGACCGGTCATCTCCCCAACAATGACCCCAGTGGGTGGGCCGCCTGCCGACGCGCTGTTCCAGATAATGAGTACTGCGGGATCTTCGGTGGCGTTCGCCGACAGATTGACAAACACTTCATCCGCCGTGTTACCCATGACATCGCCCGCGGCGAGCGGCCAATCGTTGATCCACGGCATGGAGTCGCCGCCAGCGAGCCCGCCCACGATCGGATCGGAGATCATCACTGGCACCCACTCGTCGACGCCGTTGTACTCAAGGGCGAACACCCGCAGAGCTGCCGGTCCTTTTTCAGGGCAGTCGTAGCCGACAAAGATGACCTCGCCTATCCCATTGCCGTCGGTGTCTCCGAGCGTCAATCCTTCTTCAATCGAGCTGAACGTGGTCTTGTCGCCCCTCCAGCAGGCCTCTTTGGGAGGCTTGCTCTCGTTGCAATTCTCAGCGATGCACGGCTCCAACTGCATCGCGGGTTCTTTGTCAAACATCGTCTCGCCGCTATAGACCCGGATTTCGGCTCTCCATGCTTCTTCTTTCGAATCTCCTCTCCGGTAGACGGCGAAGTCTGCTTTGGCGTCTCCATCGAGATCCCATCCGCCCGCAACCGCAGCGCCAAATGTCTGGTCGTCATTGACGGTGATAGTCTTGAGCAATGTCGCGGCGGGTGAGAGTTCGTAGACATGGACCGTGCCCTCATCGACATCTTCGGCGACAACGATCTCAGAGTCGCCGTTGTTGTCAGTGTCGCCGATCGTGGCGATGGCCATGCCAAGTCCTGCACCGGCTGATCCAACAACTACTGGCGTGTCGGGGACTTCATAGTCAGCGGTAGACGGTTGGCCGTCGATCACAAAGATGGCGCCGCTCCCTCCGTCGTAGTTGGGGGCAGCGACTACGACATCGGGGCCCGTGTTAGCCATTACCGACTTGACGACGGCGAGTCCGGCGCCGAAGAAGCTCGTCTGCGTGTATTTCTTCTTTTCAAAGCATGGAGCATTCGCTCGCCATACGCCAGTGAAGTATGTCGACCCGCCTGCGGTGATCGCGAACGCCGCAACGGAGCCTGTGTAAGCGTCGGTCGGTTCTCCGTCAGGCCCAATACTTGACGGACGTCCGACAATCCATAGAGGATCTGAATCCATCGACCCCGGGAGCAGCGCGACCGCAGTGCCGTGATTCGGTGGGCTAAGTTGGGAATCGCACGCCCAGTCTTTCAGACACCGTTCACCGCGAGTCGCATAGTCGACCTCTGCAGGAGAAATGGTTGCCGCCGGAGGCGACGCGGCAGCGCCTGTCCCAAGAGCTCCAGCCGCAACAGTAAGAATCACTTGTTTGCTAAGGCAGTTCATCTTGAGTACTCCATGGTCTCGATTCCGAGCGGTCGTCAACGCATACGGCATCGTGGCCGCGCGGTTCTCGGACTCTTCCGAGCCTACCAATGGCGTCGAGTGCTACAATGGTGGAGCGCCGGAATGAGCCTTTTTAGTAGTATTTATTGAAATGCTTAGCCTAATGGGTAACGAGACGTTCGCATGCTCGAGCTCTGAGTGCACCCGATGGGGTGTATCAGGCACCAAGGAAATGTCGTAGAATGAGTCGTTTGTGAGGCAGTGATTTCCGTGTTTGCAGAGAGCTGACTCAGGAGTTGCGATGAACTCACCCGCCGATATCGATTCCAGGCGCACGATTGGGCGTCGCCTCTGCGCCTTCACCCTCATCGAGCTGCTCGTGGTCATCGCGATCATCGCGCTGCTCGTCGGCATCCTGCTGCCGGCGCTCTCGGAGGCCCGCAAGAGCGGGAAGCTCACGCTGTGCCAGGGCAACCTCAAGCAGATGGGGACGGCGTTCTCCACCTATGGCGCGGACACCGGCCAGCGGGCCCCGTCGTTCTCGTGGACGCAGACGGAGGGGTTCTCCGAGGACGGCGTGTTTGTGCCGCCGTACACCGATGACCTGCAGGCGGCGTCGCGCCAGGCGATCTCGATCATCCAGAACCGGGCCCAGCGCCCGGACATCGGGCCGGTGGAGAGCTGGATCCCGCACGTGATCTACAGCCACCTGATCCTGAACGATTACCTCCAGCAGCGCCTGCCCGAGGGGATGGTCGCGTGCCCGGAGGACAAGCTGCGGCTGCTGTGGCAGGAGTGCGTGCGCGGCAAGGCGCCGGCCGATGCGCGGGCGGCGTTTCTGGCGCTGCCGGGGTCGCAGCGTCCGACGGACATGGACGGCAACAGCGTGCAGCGTGTGCCGTACAGCTCGTCGTACTACCTGATCGCGTCGGCCTACTCGCTGGACCAGCGGGTGGGGACGACGCTGACGGTGCAGTCGGCACTGGTGAACCACTACTCGTACTTCGTCAACGGCCCGCTGGGCCGGCGTAAGCAGGACGACATCGCGTTCCCGTCGAGCAAGGTGCTGATGTACGACGGCTACGCCCGGCACGCGGGCCGGCGCGAGCTGTGGCACGCGTACCCGGAGGCGACCCAGCCGCTGCTGTTCGCCGACGCGTCGGTGCGGGTGCAGAAGACGTCCGGGGCGAACGAGGGGTTCTACCCGAACATCCCGTTGAACGACCTGCCGCTGCGGTACAACTACGCGCCGCGCGGGTATGAGCCGCCGACGCGGAGCGGGGCGATCCAGGATCTGATGAAGGGGTACTTCGGGTGGTGCCGTGCGGGGTTGAGGGGGGTGGACTACGGGGCGGCGGAGGTGAGCAGCGGGAATCAGTGAGGGCGGGCGAACGGTGATCGAGGGTTTCACGCCGAAGGCGTGGACGTATGTAGCCGGTGGTGGAGTCGGCTTTGCGACGACACCCCCGGAAAGGACCCATTACCCTTTGCTCTCGTTGCGAGCGACCCCCGAAGGGGTCGACGTGCGCACCAGCACGCCTTCGGCGTGCGATGCAAAGAAGGACAAGGGAAAGAGGTGGCGGCTTTCCGGCGGTGTCGTCGCAAAGCCTCCTCCACCGCCGGCTACACACGGTCACGCCTTCGGCGTGAAGAGGCCGGGCGTGTCTAGCGAACCGCAACGCACATCGGTCGGACGGCCAATCATGCTCACATGGCCGCGACTCCCGTTCCATCGACGCTCGAACTCCTCCGCACCCGGCGTTCCCCGAAGCTGGCTTCGCTTGTCGAGCCGGCGCCGAGCGAGGGGGAGCTGGCGACGATCCTCACGATTGCGGCCCGGGTGCCGGATCACGCGAAGCTGGTGCCGTGGCGGTTTGTGGTGATCGCGGGGGAGCGGCGGCTGGACCTGGGGCGGGTGATCGGCGAGGCGTTTGTCGCGGGGAATCCTGGGGCGGAGGCGGCGGCGGTGGACGAGGCCCGCAAGCGGATCGCGACGGCGCCGCTCGTGGTGGCGGTCGTGTTCTCGCCGAAGTCGCACCCCAAGGTGCCGGAGTGGGAGCAGATTCTCTCGACCGGTGCGGCGTGCATGAACATGCTGATTGCCGCCAAGAGCCTGGGGTACGGCGCGGTGTGGCTGAGCGAGTGGTACGCGTACGACCGGCGGGTGATGCGAGAGCTGGGATTGAGTGATGCGGAGCGGCTCGCGGGGTTTGTTCACATCGGGACCGAGCGAGAGGGGCGGGAGGATCGGGAGCGGCCGGAGCTGGGGAAGATCGTGACGAGGTATTGAGTGTCTTCACGCCGAAGGCGTGGAAGGCGCGGAGCGCCGGGCTTCGAGGGCGTGGCACACATGTTCAAGCCCAGAGCGGCATTGAACATGCCACCCGTGGCAAAAAGAAACACGGCTTGGCGAAGCCGCCAAGCCGTGGCACGTGTGCGTTGGTGTTGTCAGAACCCGGCGGACAGAGCTCCGCCGGGGCACCCGGCACGGGTTCCTTGATGTGATCGAACTCAGGCCTGCTCGCCGACCTGCCAGCGGAAGAAGGCGACGATCTGGGCCTTGGGGCCGACGAGGTCCTTGACCTTCTTGGTGGGGTCCATGATGAAGGGCTGCTCGAGCAGGGCCACTTCTTCGTAGAACTTCCGCATGCCGCCCTCGACCATCTTCTCGGCGATTTCCTTGGGCTTGCCGGACTCCATCGCCTGCTCGAGGCGGAAGTTCCGCTCCTTGGCGACCTTGTCGGCGGGGATGTCGTTGGCGCTCACGCCCATCGGGCGCGGGACGGCGGCCGTGATGTGCATGCAGATCTGACGGAGGGTTTCGTCCGAGATCGAGCCGATGGCCTCGACGAGGACGCCGGTCTTGCCGTCGTGGTGGACGTAGGACCCATAGGCCGTGGTCCCGGTCTCGCCGGTAAGCTTGTGCCCCCGGGCGAAGGAGCAGTTCTCGCCGGTGGTGATGCGGAGCTCGTCGATGAGCTTGGTCATTTCGGGGAGGGCGACGACGGCGCCGGCGTGGGCCTTCTCGAGGGCGAGCTGGGCGCAGGTCTGGGCGACCTGGCCGAACTTCTCGTTCTTGGCGGTGAAGTCGGTCTCGGCGCGCAGCTCGATGATGGACGCGACGCCGGAGGACATGTTGGTGGCGATCGCGATGCGGCCTTCGCCGGCGACGCGGTCGGTGCGGGCGTCCATCTTGCCCTTGAGCTTCTTGCGGAGGACGTCTTCGGCCTTGTCGAGGTCACCGGCGGCTTCCTGCAGGGCCTTCTTGCACTCCATCATCGAGAGGCCGGTGCGGTTGCGAAGCTGCATCACCGTTTTCGCGTCGATCTCCATGGGGAACTCCGGGGGACAGGGGTCAGGGGCCAGGGATCAGGGACTGGGGATCAGGGGGAACAGGTCAGCGGCCGGGTCCGATGGGCCCGGGCTGTGGTGCATCAACATTCGGGCACTGCCGTGTGCGATCTGGCGTGAGGAATCAGGCCTTGGCGCCGGGGGCCGCGGCGGCGTCGGCGGCCGTGCGGGCGGGGTCGGCTTCGTCGGCGCGGCCGGAGCGGTCGTCCATGCCGGGGCGACGACGACGGGCGGGCTGATCGGCGCCGCCGCCAGCGCCGGTGGAGGGGGAACCGCCGCGGGCGCCGCCGGAGGGGCCCGCGCCGGCGTCTTCGCGGGCCTGGTTGCGGAGCTGCTTGCCGTCGTTCACGGCGACGCAGAGCTCGCGGATGATGACGTCGATGGAGCGCATCGAGTCGTCGTTGCCGGGGATGGGGATGTCGGCGAGGTCGGGGTCGCCGTCGGTGTCGATGAGGCAGATGGTGGGGATGCCGAGCTTGCGGGCCTCGCGCAGGGCGTTGATCTCGCGGGCGGTGTCGATGGCGACGAGGCACCCGGGGAGCTTGTCCATCTGGCGGATGCCCGAGAGGTTGCGGGTGATCTTGGCGAGCTCGCGCTTGAGCTGGCTCTCCATCTTCTTGGAGTAGCTGGCGAAGTTGTCCTTGAGCTGGATGGCTTCGAGCTCGTCGTAGCGCTTGAGACGCTGGCGAATGGTGCGGAAGTTGGTGAAGGTGCCGCCCAGCCAGCGGTCGGTGACCCAGTGCATCTTCACGTCGCCGACGCGCTGCTCGAGGACGGCGCGGGCCTGGCGCTTCGTGCCGACGAAGACGACGTCCTTGCCATCGGCCACGGTCTTGGCGATGAACTTCTTGGCGAGCAGGAGACCCTTGATGGTCTCCTTGATGTCGATGATGTGGGTCCCGTTGCGCTTGCCGTAGATGAACGGCTGCATCTTGGGGTTCCACGCGGCGGACCGCTGGCCGAAGTGAATACCGGCCTCGATCAGGTCCTGCACGAGCGAGTTTGAGTTGACTGTCGACACTGGGACACCTTCCTGCGGCAGCGACACCGGCGGGAGAGATCGGATCCCCGCACAAGGGCGCTTGTGGGTGGCGGCAGACAAACGACGCCTCCTTTCACCGAAGTGGAAGGCGTCGGCCGTCCGTGACCGCCGAAGCGAACGGATGGGTGGCTCGGACCGTGACCATCACGGACCCACGCCTGGGAGCGGGAACCGATCGAACCCCGCTCGGCAGGAGTGTAGGAGGCCCGGGAGGGGGGGGGCAACTCACCCAGGTTGTCCGCCAAATCCCGGGCTCGGGTCCCCAATTCGGCGAGATTCACGCGGTGTTCACCGGTGCCTCATCGAGCGGGGACATTGTAGTGGTGCAGGCGAAGGTCCACGGGATGACCTCTCTATGAACATCTATGTGCGGACGGTTTCGACGACGGCGTGGGTGACTGCGGCGGTCCTGGTGGCGGCGCTGGGGCCCGGCGGGCAGGACACGCAGCCGACGCCGTCTTCCAATCCCCCGGCTCCCCCGACTCAGGAGCAACCCGCACCCCCCGCACCCGGCACCGACCGACCGGCCGAGCCCGCCCAGCCCGAGATGAAGGGGGGCGAGCGGCGCGAGGCCGCAGGGGCGAAGGACCGGTACCCGACACTGGACATCCGCGACGTCGAGACGGCGATCGCGGCGTGGGACCCGCGCCCCGAGCAGGCGGCCCGGGCGATGATCACGAAGTACGGCGCGCCGAACGAGATGACGTCGCGGCGGTTGTACTGGTACGACAACGGGGTGTGGCTGTGGACGGTGGTGCGCGGCGATCCGATCGTGCACAACTGGCCGCGCCCGCACACGGGGGTGATTGAACAGGCGATCGGGCTGCGGGTGTTGCCCGAGGGTGCGGCGGAGATCGTGAAATTTAGCGGTGCGGTGCTGGTGGACCGCAACGCGGGGGTGCTGATCTCGCGTGGGGACACCGAAGCGGGGAACATCCTGGCGATCAACCTGGCGCACCAGATCGCGGCGGGCACGCGCGACGCCGAGAGCGCCCGGCGCGAATACGAGAAGCTCTCTCTTTCCAGCGGTGAGCCGTCTCCTCTGACGGAGCGGTTCACCTTTGTTCCTATCGCCGGTGTTTCCGGGGATCCCGACCGAGAAGTCGGGTCCCCCGGAAGCACGGCGGCTCCGAGCGGCACGGCGCCGACAGTAACCCCGTCGCCGGCTCCGCTGGAGCGGCCGCGGGTTCCGAACGAGGATAAGAAGCCGAAGTGATGGCGAAGTGATGGCTGTAGTGATGGATTGATGGCGGGAGTTTGAGAGACGGGACGGGATGGGCGGCGACGTACGCCGAGGCGCCTCTGAATGGGGTTCCTCGGCGGCGTTGCTTTTGGGGGTTGGCGTGGCGGCGGCGTGCGGGCTTATTGTTTCGAACTATGCGGAACGGGCGCGGCATGTGTGGATGGATCGCGGGCGTGTGCCTCGGTGTGATGGGCGTGGCGTGTGGCGCGGGATTAGCGCAGAACACGGCGGGTCCGGTGAGGGGTGCGGGCAAGGCGCTGCGGTGCGACGCGGGGGCGCCGGAGCTGCGGCTCGCGCGGGACGCGGCGCTGGAGCCCGAGGAGATGACGATCGAGTTGTGGGGGGTGATCGACGGCCCTCCGTCCCCCCAAGCACTTCAACCCGAGCACGCCCAGTTCGTGCGCAAGCTCGTGAGCTGGGAGAAGCCGGGGTATCTGCTCGCGGCGAGCCAGTCGGGATACGGGTGCGTGCAGTTCCGCTGGCGCGACGGCGAATCGTTCCGCACGCTGCCGGACTCGATCCTGGGGACGTGGTACCGCGGGAAATGGCACCACTTCGCGTGCGTGCACGCAAAGTCGAGGGTGACGCTGTACATCGATGGGGTGGAGGTGGCGCGGCACGAGAACGAGAAGGAGAGGGTGCTCACGCACGACCCGGAGGCGCCGCTGCGGATCGGCGTGGAGGGGTTTACGGGGCGCATCGACGAGCTGCGGATCTGGGGGCGGGCGCTGAGCGCGTCCGAGCTCAAGGCCGAGATGTACCACAGCCTCAAGGGGAACGAGAAGGGCTTGATCGCGTATTGGAAGTTCGACGACGCGGGCGGGCGGGATGACTCGGCGCGGCACTGGGTGTTCGAGGGCGAGCCGGATCTCGCGGCTCGCTTGGTCGATTCGGACGCGCCGGTGAACTTCTCGGAGCGGATCTCCTCGCACCGGGCCGAGATGGCGAAGATCGCCAAGGGGCGCGGCGAGGTCGAGCGGGTGGCGCGAACGCTGCCGCCCTTGAACGCGGCGATCTATCGGTTCGTCACGTCGCTCGCCAACGAGCAGTTCTCCAGCGGCGACTGCTGGAACTTCGTGAACCGGGCGATGGAGATCGCGGGGGCGCACGGGCGCGGCATGTACGTGTTCGGCGAGCCGGTGCCGCTGGAGCGGGCGATTCCGGGGGATCTGGTGCAGTTCGAGAAGTTCAGCTCGCCGAGCTTCGGGAGCGAGCACCACAGCGGCGTGCTGTGGCGGAACCACGGGAACGGGACGATCACGGTGATCCACCAGAACGCGCCGCCGAACGGGAAGGGCGTGGGGCTGTGGGACATTGATGTTCGCAAGGGCAGCGGGAGCGTGGTGTTCTATCGGCCGACGAAGTGAGCCCTGCTGGCCGACGGGCACGCACGGCTTTGAACGGGAACGATGAAAGCACGTGACAGCGGGATGCCGGACGAGTCGATGTGGAGCGGGTTCTTTGACCCGCCGGCGGTGCTGGCGGCGCTGGGGCTGAACGAGCGGTGCGGGAGGGCCGTGGACTTTGGGTGCGGGTACGGGACGTTTTCGATCGCGGCGGCGCGTGTTGTTCGCGGGCCGGTGCACGCGCTGGACATCGAGCCCGCGATGGTGGTGGCGACCGCGGCCAAGGCGGCGGCGGCGGGGCTCGCGAACGTGCACGCGCGACGCCGTGACTTCATGGTCGAGGGCTCGGGGCTGCCGGACGCGAGCGTCGGGTACGCGATGCTGTTCAACATCCTGCATGCGGAGCAGCCGATGGTGCTGGTGCGGGAGGCGGCGCGGGTGCTTGAGCCGGGCGGGGTGCTGGCGATCATGCATTGGAGGTGCGATGTGCCGACGCCGCGGGGGCCGAGTTTGGACATCCGGCCGCGGCCGGAGCAGTGCGGGGAGTGGGGGGAGGAGGCGGGGTTGACGATTGTCGGAGCGGGGAGCGTGGAGTTGCCGCCGTATCACTATGGATTGGCGATGCGGAAGGGGTAGGAGCACAGTCGAGCCGCGCGGTTGGTCGAGAACGGGGCTTCCGGGGGCCGCGGGCTTGACATATGCTGATATGGGAATATATTGTGACGTGGGGGAGATGCCCGGAGGAATCCTGCAATGACTACGGCACACACACCCGCGACCCCGGCATCGGGGCGCCGCATTGTCTCCCGTGAGGAGTGGCTCAAGGAGCGGGTCGCGCTGCTCGCGGAGGAGAAGGACCTCATGCGCCGGCGCGACGCGCTGGCGGGGACGGTGCGCGACCTGGCGTGGGTGAAGGTGGACAAGGCGTACGTGTTTGACGGGCCGAGTGGGGGGGGGCGGGGCAGGAAGTCGCTGGCCGAGCTGTTCGGCGACAAGAGCCAGCTCATGGTGTACCACTTCATGTTCGATCCGACCTGGTCGCAGGGGTGCAAGTCGTGCTCGTTCATCGCGGACCACTACAACGGGATCGTCGTGCACCTCGCGCACCGCGACATCTCGTTCGTAACCGTCTCGCGGGCGCCGATCGAGAAGCTCGAGGCGTTCCGGGCCCGCATGGGGTGGACGTTCCCGTGGTTCTCCGGGGCGAACACCGACTTCGGGCGCGACTTCGGGGTCTCGTTCACCGACCAGGAACTCGGGGACAGCAAGACGGTGTACAACTTCAACCGCACGCCGTACCCGATCCGGGAGCTGCCGGGGTTGTCGGTGTTCGCCAAGGATGCCCGCGGCGACGTGTACCACACGTACTCGACGTTCGCGCGCGGGCTGGACACGTTCATCACCGCGTACCAGTTCATCGATATCACGCCGAAGGGGCGCGACGAGGTCGGGCTCGAGGGCATGGCGTGGCTCCGCCATCACGACCGCTATGACGACGCCAACTTCGTCGACCCGTGGGCGGAGAAGCCCGGGGTTACGGGGCCGGTGATGCCGCCCGCTTCGTAACGGGAGTCACGCATGCATGGCTGTTGCTCGGGCGGCGAGTCGGCCGCGGTCGGTGTCGGTGCGCGCAGGTGGGCCCGGAAGGGCGTGGCGCTGGTGGAGTGGGTCCTTCCGGTGGCGGCGCTCGCGCTGGTTCCCAAGTGCCCGCTGTGCGTCGCGGGGTACATCGCGCTGTTCACGGGGGTCGGCGTGTCGTTCTCCACGGCCGCGACGGTGCGGTGGGCGATTGTGGTGATGAGCGTCGGGGCTCTTGCGTTCCTCCTGATGCGGGTCGCGTGGCGGGCGAGAGGGCGCGCGGCGTGACGTGGGCGGTGGGGGAGGAGGCGGCAACGGGCTGGTGCGTGGGGTGCGAGGGCCCGCGGCGTGCGACGCGACGCCGCGGTACGCTCTGATCATGAGCACCACGCCCGTCCACGATCGCGTCGCCGAGTCGTTTGAGCGTCAGCGGCTGCTGTCCACGCTCGGGGCGCGGCTGATCCGCGTGGCCGACGGCGAAGTTGACATTGAGCTGGCGTGGTCGGAGGCGATCCAGCAGCAGCACGGGTTTGTGCACGCGGGGGCGATCGCGACGATCGCGGACTCGGCGTGCGGCTACGCGTGCCTGACGCGGATGCCGGAGGGGTCGGCGGTGCTGAGCGTCGAGTTCAAGATCAACCTGCTGGCGCCGGCCGTGGGGGAGAGGTTCGTGGCGCGGGGGCGGGTCGTGCGTGTCGGGCGGACGGTCGGTGTCGCGACGGCGGAGGTTGTGGCGCATTCGGCCCCTCACACAGCGAAGCCCGAGGTGTGTGTGGCGGTGATGCAGGCGACGATGATGCGGGTTGAGCCGCGGAATGGGGCCGGTGGGTGATCGCGGGCGGAAGTGGGGGAGAGCCGAGGCAAAACTCTCGGAACCCGACGGCGGCGGTGCCGGTAGATTCGTCCGGGGCGCCGCACTTGAGAGGAGCCAGGATGAACACGCGAACTGACGCACGGACTATGTTCAGCCGGTGTGCCGCGGCGGTTACGGCTGGCGTTGCGCTGATGGCATCGGCCGCCCCCGCGTGTGCGGAGCCGCCTTACGCGAGCTCGGTGGTCGGCACCGACTTCGACTTCATCACGGCGGATGATCCGTCCACCTTTGAGAAGCTCGAGTACATCGGGCAGCAGCTGCGGGAGATGGCGGACAAGCGGCCGGACACGCCGGAGCTGATGAAGCAGGCGTTCGTGTTCGAGGCCTTCTTCAGCGACAAGACGCGCGTGGTCATTGTGATCGACGCCGCGTTCGGGACGCCGGACGCAGCGCGGACCGAGGTCATGCGGTACGTGCACCCGCTGGGCAAGCTCCCCACGCTGCTGCGGCACGGCGTCAACCGGAACCTGGTCGTGCACCAGGGGGGCGAGGACACGACGGCGTTCAGCGACGTCGGCCTGATCATCATCTACGCCGGAAACGCGACCAAGCGGATCGCCACGCACGACCTCGAGGAGACGGTTTTCCACGAGTCGATCCACGCGGCGCTCGACGAGACGCACGCCGCGTCCGAGGGCTACCTCACGGCTCGGGCGAAGGACGGGGCCTTCATCACGCGGTACGCCGAGCGCAAGCCGCAGGGCGAGGACCTCGCCGAGTCGGCCCTGTTCGCGTACACGCTGCTGCACCATCCTGAGCGCATCCCGCCTGAGGATGCGAAAAAGATCCGGGAGCTGATCCCGAACCGGATCGCGTACATCGCGACGATCCTGCCGCCGGGGCAACCGATCTTTACGACCGTCGAACCGGCCGCCGTCAAGCCCGCGAACCCCCCCACGCCCGAGGGCGAAGAGCCCAAGTCGGACGTCGACAAGCCGGGCCCGTGCCTGGGCGACATCAGCAAACGCGGCCAGCTTTCCGACGTTCTCTCGAACGCCCTGCGGATCGACTTCAAGCTCAGCGCCCCCGAGCTGCTGGGCAACGAGCGGCTCACGAGCGAGCAGCTCTTCCAGGCGGTCGTGGCCAAGCTCAAGCTCGACCCCGAGAAGCTCAAGGAGAGCATCCGGCGTCACCAGCACATCAACTGCAAGCACGGGCCGGTGGACAACGCCCGGACGGACGAGATTCTCGCCCAGTGGAAGGCGGCTCCCGTGGCGCCCTGACGGCGCGTCCGGCATCCGGCCACCCGGGCCGCTCAAAAGTCTGGTAGACTCCATGGCCAAGGGGAGGCCGGGCCGAACGCCGCGCCCTTCACCTGCTATTGGAGTCCTGACATGCGAGTCGTTCCGCCGTTCGTTCTGGTCGCCGGGACCGCCTTTGTGCTCGCCGGCTGCGCGTCATCGAAGACCCACGACGACGAGACCCTCGCGCAGTCGCCGCAGGCGGCCCATGAGATGTACGTGAACGCCATCAACTCGAACGAGCTCGACTCGATCCTGTGGATGATGACGCCCGATGTCGAGATGCTGCCGCCGAACGAGCCCCGGCTGATCGGCAGGGGCGCGGTGCGGCCGTGGGCGCGGGGGTACCTCGAGGCGTACGTGATTCACTGGGAGAAGACGCCGACGGACCTGGTCGTGAACGGCGACTGGGCGTTTGAGCAGTACGCATACCAGTCCAAGGAAACGCCGCGGGCCGGCGGCCAGCCGATCCTCGACTCGGGCAAGGGGATCAATATCTACCACCGTGAAGGTGACGGCGGGTGGCGGGTCGCCCGGGACATCTGGAACTCGGACAAGGCGCCGTCGGCGAAGTGACGCCGAGTCCTACGGCCCGGCCGTTCGTACCAGCGGAGCACGCGCTGGGCGCGGAGCGTGTTCCGGCGGCCGACGCTTGGATCGCACGGCGCTTCCCACGGGAGGCCAGGGAATGGACCGCTTCATCGCTCTCTATCGCGGCATCAACGTCGGGGGAAAGAAGTCGGTGAAGATGGAGGCGCTGCGCGCGATGCACGAGGGGCTCGGGCATCGCGACGTCGCGAGCTACATCCAGAGCGGGAACGTGGTCTTCGCGGCCAAGGGGGCGGCGGGGGCGTTGGCCAGGAAGATCGCCGGGCAGTTTGCGGTCGAGTTCGGCTTCGAGTCGCGGGTCATCGTGGTGCCGGCGGCCCGCTGGGGGGCGATCGTTCGTGACAACCCCTACGCGAAGCACAGCGCGAAAGAGCCGAAGACGGTGCACGCCGGCATTGCCAGCGGCGAGCCGAGCGCCGCCGGACTGAAGGCGTTGCTCGAGAGAACCGGCGGGAGCGAAGCGTTCGCGGTGAAGGGCGACGTCGTATATCTTCACGCCCCGGATGGGTTTGGAACGTCGAAGTTCGCCGCGGGGATGGAGAAGGCGTGCGGCGTGCCGATCACGGTGCGCAACTGGAGCACGACGGAGGCGCTGTGGAAGATGCTTGACGGCACGCCCTGAGACTTTCATAGACTTCGGGTATGGCAAAGCGGCACATCGTGGCGATGGGCGGAGGCGGGTTCAGCGTGCCGGGCGACAACGGCGTGCTGGATAACTACGTACTGGCGCTCACGCGGAAGAAAAAGCCGCGTATCTGCTTTGTCGGGACCGCCACCGGGGACAACCGCGAGTACATCGTGCGGTTCTACGATGCGTTCCCAGCCACCCGGGCGGTCGCGTCGCATCTGCCGCTGTTCGGGGTGCCGCGGAAGGACATCCGCGAGTTCCTGCTCGCGCAGGATGTGATCTATGTCGGCGGGGGAAACACGGCGAACATGCTGGCGGTGTGGCGGATTCACGGCGTGGACCGGGCGCTGCGGGAGGCGTGGCGGCGCGGGATCGTGCTCACGGGCGTGAGCGCGGGGATGCTGTGCTGGTTCGAGGGCGGCGTGACCGACTCGTTCGGGCGCCCGCTGGGGTCGATCCAGGGCGGGCTGGGACTGCTCAAGGGCAGCGCGTGCCCGCACTACGACGGCGAGACGGACCGGCGCCCGATCTATCACCGGCTGCTGAAGCGCGGGCTGAAGGCGGGAGTGGCCGTGGATGACTGGGCGGCGATTCACTATGTCGGTGTGAAGATCCACGCGTGCATCGCGTCGAAGCCGGGGGCGAAGTGTTATCGCGTCGGGGTTCGCGGGGGCGCCGTCAGTGAAGAGGCGATGAAGACGCGGTACCTCAAGGCGTGATGGGCCTGGCGGCTCAGCTCTCAGGCGCTCTTTGGTTCCCTGCGCGGGGCCGCTTTCTTCGCTTTCCCGGGCTTCGTCGGCGCTCCCGCCCCCTCTGCCGCGTTGAACGACGCGGCCGCACGAACGAGCGCCTTCAGAGCCGTCGCGTTGACCTTGTCGCCGTCGTGGAAGTCGATGGCCCGCCGGGTGGCCCCTTCGAGGCTCGAGTTGAACAGGCCCGAAGGGTCTTCGAGCGCGGCGCCCTTCGCGAACGTCAGCTTCACGGCGGCTTTGTATGTCTCGCCGGTGCAGATGATGCCCCCTCCCTTGGCGGGGGAGTTGGACCAGACGGGGACGCTCCACTTCCATTCTTCAACGACGTCGGGGACGGCCTGCTTGATGATCGCGCGGAGCTTGGCGAGCATCTCGCCGCGCCAGTCGCTGAGGGCCTTGATGCGGACGTCGATCAGGTGGGAGGGGGTGGGGAGTGGGGGGGAGGGGGCTCCATCCGCTCGGCCCTGCGCGGCGCTCTTGCTTGATTTCGCTCTGGTTGTGTTTGCTTTCTTCGTGGCTGTTGTCACTCACAGTTTCTCACCGGGCAACCGGCTCGCCTGCTTCACCCACTTTGCGAATTGGATCTCGTCGAACCCGTCGATGTCGCTCCTGTGAATGTCGAGGTATCGCACTTCCTTCTGCTTGGACTCTCCCGGCGGCAGCGGGCGCAGCGATGTGCCGCGGAAGAAGCCCACCTTGACGTAGTTGGCGAAGCAGTGGTAACTGAGAAACCACCCATCGTTCTCGACGCCGTAGAACGGCGAGTTCCACTTCACGGCCTTGTGCACTCCCGGAATGGTGCGCGTGATGATCGCGTCGAGCAGCCGCCCGACATCGCGCTTCCAGCCCGGCATCGCCGCGATGTAGGCCTGCACCGGCGCGTCGCCGTCACCCTTGGCGATCTGGGGGTTGCCGCCGGAAAGGAGGAGGACCGGCATCGGGGGCTCGGTGCTCGCGGTGGGGCGATTGCGCTTGGGTGTGGCCCCTGTGGAAGCCGAGGCCTTCGCCGCCTTCTTGGTCGTCTTCCGATCCGTGTCAAGGTCGCGTCGATCTCGCCCCGAGACAAACGACATCGCCTCCCGCGCGGCGTCGCGCATGTGCACGAGCCGCACGCGGTCCGACGGGTCGTTCGGTTCACGGCTACGCGGCATGAAGCAGCTTGCTCCCGCGAACCGCGGCGTCCCGGAAGTGCGGCGACAAGTCCTCGGGCATCCGCAGGTCAACGGTCCGCCCGAAGATGGCTTCAAGCTCCAGCGCGAGGCCGGCGAACGTGATCAACCCCGGCGTTGCACCGGGTTCGAACTCGATCAGCACGTCGAGATCGCTCTCGGGCGTGAAGTGGTCGGTAAGGACCGAGCCAAAGAACGCCAGCCGCCGCACCCGGTGTCGCCGGCAGAAGGCCGCGATGCGCTCCTGCGGAATGGAAATCCCGTTGGCGACCACGCGAAATCGTAGTCACCCTCCAAAAGGGCGACCCGGCGGACACAAGCTCCGCCGGGGCACCCCACGAAATTGTTGTGACTCACTCGTCCGAGGCAGCATGCCCAAGTGCCTTGAGCACCCGGGCATGCCACCCAGCAAGGGAGAGACTGGGTTTAGTTCTTCACTTCGTACTCGGCGTCGATCACACCATCGCCGCCCTTGCCATCGACGGAGCCGCCGCCCGGCTGACCACCGCCAGCGCCGCCCTGCTGGGCGCCCGCTTGCTTCGCCGCCTCCGCCTCATACACGGCCTTGCCCAGCTCCATGCCCGCGGTCTCGAGCTCCTTGAGCGCCGCCTCGATCGGGGCCTTCTCGTCGCCCTTGATGGCCGTCTCGAGGGCGCTCATCGCGCTCTCGATCTTGCCGCGCGATTCCTGGCTGATCTTGCCGCCGTGCTCTTCCAGAGCCTTGCGGGTCTGGAGCAGGAATGCGTCGGCCTTGTTCTTGAGGTCGACGACCTCGCGCCGCTTCTTGTCCTCGGCCGCGTGGGCCTCGGCGTCGCGCTTCATGCGCTCGATCTCGGCCTTGTCGATGCCGCCCGAGTTCGTGATCTTGATGTCGGCCTTCTTGCCCGTCGACTTGTCGGTCGCCGTCACCGTCAGGATGCCGTTGACGTCGATCGCAAACTCGACCTCGATCTGCGGCATGCCGCGCGGGGCCGGGGCGATGCCCGCAAGCTCGAACTGCCCCAGCGTGCGGTTGTCCTTGGCGAAGTCGCGCTCGCCCTGCAGGACGTGGATCTGCACGCTCGGCTGGCTGTCGGCGGCCGTCGAGAAGACCTGCTTCTCGGTCTTGGGAATCGTGGTGTTGCGCTCGATGAGCTTGGTCATGACGCCGCCCAGGGTCTCAACGCCCAGGCTGAGCGGCGTGACGTCGAGCAGGAGCACGTCCTTGACCTGACCCATGAGCACGCCGCCCTGGATGGCCGCGCCGATGGCGACGACCTCGTCGGGGTTGACGCTGCGGTTGGGCTCCTTGCCGAAGATCTCTTTGGCAATTGCCGCCGCCCGCGGCATGCGGGTAGAACCGCCCACCAGCACGACCTCGTCGATCTTGCTGATGTCGAGCTTCGCGTCCTTGAGGGCGTTGTTGCACGGGCCCTTGAGGCGCTCGAAGAGGTCGTGGGTGATGCTCTCGAACTTCGCGCGGGTGATGCTCACCTGCAGGTGCTTGGGGCCGCTCGCGTCCGCCGTGATGAACGGCAGGTTGACCCCCGTCTCCTGCATGGTTGAAAGCTCGATCTTGGCCTTCTCGGCGCCTTCCTTGAGGCGCTGCAGGGCCATCGCGTCCTTGCGGATGTCGATGCCCTCCTTCTTGCGGAACTCCTCGGCGATGTAATCAATCAGCCGCTGGTCCCAGTCGTCGCCGCCCAGGTGGGTGTCGCCGTTGGTCGCGAGCACTTCGAAGACGCCGTCGCCGATGTCGAGGATCGACACGTCAAACGTGCCCCCGCCGAGGTCGAAGACCGCGATCTTCTCGTTCTTCTTCTTGTCGAGGCCGTAGGCGAGGGCCGCCGCGGTCGGTTCGTTGATGATCCGCTCGACCTTGAGCCCCGCGATCTCGCCGGCGTCCTTGGTCGCCTGGCGCTGCGCATCGTTGAAGTAGGCCGGCACGGTGATGACCGCGCGATCAACCTTCTCGCCCAGGTAGTCCTCGGCCGTCTTCTTCAGGTCCTGGAGAATGAACGCCGAGATCTGCTGCGGCGTGAACTCGCCCTGGTTGACCTTCACCTTCACGAACTCTTCGGCGCCGCCGATGATCGTGTAGGGAACTTTGCTTTCTTCGTCGCCGCTCTTGCCGTAGACGCCCGCGGCCCCGCCGGCGACCTCGCTGTGGCGACGCCCCATGAACCGCTTGATCGAGAAGATCGTGTTCTTGGGGTTGGTGACCTGCTGGTGCTTGGCGGGCTGGCCGACCAGACGCTCGCCCTTGTCGGTGAAACCGACCACGGACGGCGTGATGCGCGAACCGGAGCTATTGATGAGGACCTTCGGCGTTGCGCCTTCCATGACGGCGACGACGGAGTTCGTGGTGCCGAGGTCGATGCCGATGATTTTGGACATGGTTTGGTAACCCTCCCTTGCTGATGTCTTGCTCTTACCTTACCGCAGCGAATTGTTCGGGGAGAAGAAGGGCAAGCGGCGTGCCACGTGGGGGCCCTCGGGCGCGGGTCGATTGCGGGGTCGATCATGGCCTGATTTGCCGCCAAACGGGGCACACGGCGTTCAGACTGCCGGATTGGCAGAGGCGTCGATCACCCCGTGTGGGGGGAGATTTGCGTACCCTTCGGGCATCGTGGGGCGAGTGACGGAAACACTCTGGGTCGAGCCGCGCCTGCGCGGATTCGCCGTCACCGACGACCGGCGCAATCCGCCCGGGACGGCCGGCCGGTTCATTCCATATGACACGGGCTGGGGCGCCCTCCACCGCGGCATGGGCGACGTTCCCCGCGAGGACGGCGTCGAGCCGCTCCGCGGTGTGCGGCTGCGGGTCTCCAGCGACGCCATGCGCAAGCTCGCCCGCCGCGCGATGGAGCGCGACTTCGCGTCGCGGATCCGCGACGGGGTGCTGCATTGCACGGTCAAGACGCCGACATGGAGGCGGTGGATGCCGTGGGGGGTGCTCGCGCTCGGCGCGTTCTTCGTCGTCATGGGCGTGTTCGTCGCTTCGTGGCGTGCGCCCGGGCTGATCAGCGCCGTGTGGTTTCCCGTAATGGCCCTCCTCCTTTGGAGCAGCACCAAGATCGACGTGACGAGCATTGGCGTCGACGGCGACAAGCTCGTGATCGAGCGGCTCGACGGCCGGACTGAGCGGCGGGCGCTGGGCACGATCGAGTACATGACGCCTGGTCTCGGCGGCGCCCTGGTGCGGTTCACCGACCAATCAACAGTTCGGTTCGACGTCAACGGATTCCCCGCCCGCACGCTCTTCCGGACACTCCGGCGCGTCTACGCCCCGCACGCGGAGGAGCAGGACACGCGTGACGCCCACCGGGCGCTCAAGCGCAGCGCGGTGATCTACTGGCCCATCGGCTGCGTGCTCATCGGCGTGGCCCATTGGTACCTGGGCGCCTCCAACGGCTGGCAGATCCCGGGATATCCGGTCCTCTCGGCCGTGGTGTCGTCGGTGGGGATCTGCCTTGGTCTGGCCGGCGTGTTCGCGCTGCAGGCGTTCCTCTTCCCGGCGCTTGCGAAGTGGAACGAGAACCGCGACTGGCGGCGCGAGCGGCAGCGGATGAAGGCGGGGAGAGCTGTGAGGGAGCGGGGAGCGGCGGCTGAGGATCCCACGCCGGCAGCGCAAGGGGTGTCGGCGTGACGCGGCCATCCCGATCGTTCATGCTCGATGCCGCCGCCTCGATCGACCTCCCGCCGACCCTCCTCCCCTTCGCCGGCGACCTCTTTGGCTGGCTCGACGCCCTCGGCAGCACGCCGCGCCGGGTGGTGAACATGCTCGCCCGCGCGGGTATCGACGATCGCCATCGCATCATCGACCTGGGCTGCGGCAAGGGCGCGGTCGGTGTCGACGCCGCGGCACGGCTCGGGTGCCGTGTCGTCGGTGTCGACGCGATCGCGCCGTTCGTGGACTCGGCGCGTGTGCTCGCCCGCTTCCGCGGCGTCGCCGACCTGTGCCGCTTCGCGGTCGCCGATCAGGCCCGTGCGACCGGCCGATTCGACGCGGCCCTCTCGATCGGCGTCATGCCGCTCGACCGGGCGGCCGCCCTTTGCCGACCGCGCGTGCAGCCCGGGGGCGTGTACATCCTCGACGATGTCGTTCGGCTCCAGCGCGTGACCGCCGCCCGCGGCCTGGGCGCGCCGACGCTGCGCGAAGCCCGCGCGATGCTCGAGCGCGACGGCGACCGAATCGAGGAGTGCATCACGCCCTCGCCGTCCGAAACGGCGCGATTGAACGCCCGCACATTCAGAATGCTCGAGGTCGGCGCCACCCGCGTGGGGGTCCACCACCCGCGCTTGCGCCCCGCCTTGCGGGCGTTCCTCGCGCGGCAGCGCGACGCCAACAAGGTGCTCGTCGGGCCCTTGCGGCCCACGCTGTGGCTGATACGCAAGTCAGGCTGAAGATGGGTGGCATGCTCAAGCCGCTTTGGGCTTGAGCATGTCTGCGCTCTTGATGTGACCGCACAAGCACATGCTCAAGCCCCGAGCGGCTTGAGCATGCCACCCGGCCCATGCCCGCTTACAGGCACTCCGGCGGCGCCGCAAAGTACGCGTTGATGAACTCACCCACGTCGGCCGAGTTCGAAACCCCGTTGTGGTCGAAATCGGTCACGAGCGTCCCGTTGACCTGGTCCTCGAACCAGTCGTTGATGAATTCGCCCACGTCGGACGAGTTCACGATGCCGTTGCCGTCCCAGTCGGCGATGCACTTCGGCTTCTTGGGGACGAGCGGGACGCTGAGGTCCATGATGACCGGGCGGTGGTCCGAGGCGATGCCCGACGCGAGCCCGCCGCCGCCGGGCATGCCGACGAGCTCGGGCGGAAACTGCCCGCCGCCCGAGATGATCGTGCTCGAGTTGAAGACGAACGCCCGCACCTGCGTGGCCACCGAGTCGTGCCACAGCAGGTAGTCGATCTTGCTGCCGCTCTGGGTCGCACGGCTGCCGGTGAAGAGGTCCACCGCGGCGTCGTAGGTCGCGTCGGTGCGATCGCGGTCGCAGCCGTCGGCGCCGCCCTGGCTGGCGCCGAAAGCCATGTAGTCGGCCGGGCCGCGACGCCCGTTGGTGTTTTCGTCCTCGTTCAGGTCGCCGCCCCACACGATGGGCGTTCCGGGACTGAGGATCGATGTGGGGTTGCCGGGCGAGACGACCCGGTTGTCAGGGTCGGGGTTGCCTGTTCCCAGGCCGTTGTATTGGGCGTCGAGGAAATAGGCGATCCGCGGCCCGACGCGGGCCCGCTGGTCGCGCGACGCGGCGTCGCTCCCGCTCTTGAGGTGCGAGCACGTGCACACAAGATCACCCACCCAGACGTCGTCGGGGAGATTGAACTCGGCGATGATGATCCCGCGGATCTCGGCGTTGCCCGAGGTCCAATAGGCGCCGCCGGGTGCGCTGACCAGGAAGTTCTGGTCCACGGCGTTCCCCGACCCGTTGATGTCGCCGAGAGGGAAGCGCGACATGATGCAGTTGCGGTTGAACCCGTCGTCGACGGTCCCGACGATCCGCGTCGGCAGGTCATAGTCGGGCGCGTACAGCTTCACGTAGCTCGTCACGGCCCCGCCCAGGAACGGGTCGGTCCCGCCGTCCATGAAGAGGTTGAGGACCGTCTGCATGTTGGCGACGGAATCCACCCCGTTGTTGTCGGCGCACTCCTGCAGCAGGATCACATCCGGCCGCAGCGACGCGACGATCCGCGCCAGGGCGGTCCACTGGTTCAATCCCTCGGTCTTGACGATCTGGCTCCGCAGCCCGTCACCCACGTTCCACGTCATCACCCGCAGGTGCCCGAGCTCGGCCTTGCGCCACTGGCCGGTGGGCGGGTTCCATTGGGCGTGGGCGGCGCTGCTGAGCAAGGACAGGGCGAGGACGGCGGCGAGGGCGAGTCGTGGGCGACGCATTCAGAATTCCTCCGGGAAAATGGACCCGATTCTAGCGGGGACGGCATCGCATAGGAGCCCCGAGCGGCAGCGACGGGCCACGGCGACATCGCTTTCGCGAGCTGCACCGCCGTGGCCAGGCGCTGCCGGTTCCGGCTCTTAACAAAGAAGGCCCCCCGCGCCATTCAACGCGGAGGGCCTGAACCTGTCGGATTCCCACATGTTCGCGTAACGCGAATGTGGGGGGGGCGGGGGCGGGCGTCGGATCAAATCGTGCAGCCCGCGAAGGGCAGCTGGTTGGCCTGCGCGGCGAAGTAGGTGTTGATGAATTCACCCACGTCGGCCGAATTCGACACGCCGTTGCAGTCAACGTCGGCGTATATGGTGGTCAGGGTGGACTGATCAAGGAAGTACGTGTTGATGTGCTCGCCGACGTCGGTCGAGTTGGCGATCCCGTCGCGGTTCCAGTCGGCGACGCACTCGCACTCGTCGGGAATGCCGTTGGCCCCGCCCGCGCGGTACGGCCCGCCCGGTGTCTGCGGCGCGTCGAAGTCGAAGCAGTCCCTGCTGAAGCCGCCCGCGATGTCCGCGGCGTCGTCAATCCCGTTCTCGTTGCAGTCGGTCGGCTTCCCGCCGCCGAGGGTCAGGCAGATGTACTGCTGGCCGGGGATTTCGCCGAAGTTGACCTCGCTGGTCTCGCCCATGTTGCCGTAGTCGGAGGGGAGCCCGCCAATGACCTGGTTGGACATGAAGGTGTAGTTGTCGTTGGCGATGAAGCCGGCGACCTTGATGCAGCTCTTGCCGTCCCAGCCGAGCTCGCTCAGCTTGATGCGCACCTCAAAACCGGTCGTCACGGCGGAGGCCAGCTTCTCGCTCGAGGTGTCGCCGGTGTTGCCGGCGAGGTTCGAGTTGTCCATGTCGGCGACGATCAGGCCTTCCTCGGCGAGGGGGCCGGGGTTGTACGGATCGGCCGAGATCGTGCGCGGGCCATAGGCCGCGAACAGGTTCGGGAGTGCGAACTCGAAGTCCTTGCTCTGCACGTCGAGTCGCGGCCCGGCGAAGGGGATGGGGGTGAAGAAGCTCTTGGAGCCGCCGTCGAACGCGCCGTAGTCGAGGGAGTTGAAGAAGAAGTCCTCGGCTCGCCCGTCGTCACGCAGGAACATGGCGTTGATGAAGTGGATGACGGGGTTGTTGCCGTTGCCGTAGCTGAAGGCGTAGTCGGCCGCGAAATCTTCCTCGAAGGTCAGACCGGTGGTCTGGATGCTGAAGCAGGGGCAGCCGCTCTGGCACGGGTCGGGGACCTGGCACAGCGGGTCCTTGGGATCGACCGGCTGGGTGATCGAGCGCGAGCCCATCTTGTTGAAGTTGTTGTCGGCGTCGAGGTTGACGTTGACGCTCGTCTGGTCAATGCGCCCGAAGATGTTCTGCCCGCCCGGGGCGGCGTCGAAGAACAGCACGAGCTTGTTGAAGTTGGTCTGGACGTTGCCGGTGACCATGAGATAGAGATACTCGTCATCGGCGGTGGCGTACAGGGCGTCGATCTCCGACCCGTTGGCCGTGTCGCGCTGCGTGGAGCCGGGGATGCACCCGTCGACGCCGGCGGTGTTGGAGTTGTTGATGGTGAGGTCGATGCCCGGGTTGGAGCCGCCCGAGATGACGCCGTCGCTCCCGTAGGTGCCCTGGCCGACATACCCGCCCTGGCCGCCCTGCTTGTCGTCGATGCGCAGCTCGGCGTAGTTCACGAAGAGGTCCGTGCCGTTGCCGGTGCACGCCACCCAGAAGTCAGCCGCGAAGTCCTCGTCGAAGCGCAGGCCGTTGGTCCCCGCCGGCGCGCCGCCCATGCGGTTGAGCCCGTCGAAGTCGACGTTCGGGTTGTCGTTGCGGAGCCGCTGTTGGCCGCCGCTGCGAGTATCGAAGAACACCGACATCTTGTTGAAGTTGGTCTCGAGGTTGCCCGCGATGAAGACGTACAGACGATCACCGTTCACCACGGCGAACACCTGGTCGATCTCCGACCCGCCGCACGGGCCGATCTGGCCCTGGGTCGCGTCGCCGAAGCCGGTGCCCTGGCTCTGCACGAACAGCGCCGCGCCGTACGCGGCGTCGAGCGTGCCGTCGATCGTCGGAGCCGTGCCCGACGTGCCCGCCACGATGAACTCGTCGGCGGGATAGCTGATGGTCGTGAGGTCGACGTTCCGCGGCTCGCCGAAGTTGGTCGTGCCGTTGGGAATCGGCCCGATGAGCTGGTTCGACATGAAGTCATAGCCGCCCGAGATGATGAACCCGGAGATCTTGATCGGGCCGGCGGGGTTGCCGATCGCCGAGAGCGCGATGCTGAACTCGACGCCCGTCGTCACGCCCGCGCCGCTCGTCGGCGGACAGGGAGCGGGGGGGGTGTAGTTGTTGTCGCCAAACTGGGTCGGGTTCAGGCTGTTGACCCACTGGGCCTGGCCATACGACGCGTCCTTCACGCCGTCGATCACGGCCTTGTTCTGCGCCATCACCGCCGCCGACGCAGACAGCGCCAGCCCGGCCACCACCAACACTCGGTTCTTCATCTCGACGCTCCTTCGCAGGTGAGTTGTCATTCGGTGCGGCAGATACCGCCCGGCGCATGACGCACCGGGGCGAAAACCGCCTGCGCACCGCCTTGAAAATCAGCAAGGCCATCAAGAGTAACGGAATTTCGGGTCCGTACCAACCCACAAACAACGAATTTGCACGCAGCCGAAAGTTTTGGGGGTGGGGGAGTGGGGGGGTGGGGCGTGGGGGGGGTGACGTGTTGAACGATTCGCTACCGCAACCGCCACCACCGAGCGGTCAGCGACGGCACGACCGGGTCGCGCGGATCGGCGTCAGAGCGGTCGCCAAGGGGGGCTTCCACCCGAAAGGGCGAGCCGCCCCGGTTCAGCACCACGATCACCGCCTCATCGTTCAATCGGCGTTCAAACGCGAACACGTCGGGGCTGCCCGTGTCGACGTGGCGCACCAGCCCGTAGCGGAATACGGGGCCGACCTGCGGGTCGCTCCGCAGGCGCAGCCACGCCCGGAAGCGCTCGCGCAGCCCCGGCACGGCGTTGTCGTCGGGGTTCGCCATGTGCCCCAGGTCGGGCCAAGGCAGGGGCTTTCGGCAATCTGGGTCATCTGCCCCGTGCATCCCGTACTCGTCGCCGTAGTAGACGCTCGGCGAGCCGGGATAAGTAGCCTGGAGCGCCACGCCGAGGACGACGCGGTCGTAGACCTCGGGTGTCGGGCGCGTGGTGCGGTACTTCGGGTTGGAGACGGGGCCGCCCTGCTGGTCGTAGTCGCGATTCGGATTATTAAGCATGGACGCGAGCCGCTCGGTGTCGTGCGACGCGAGCAGGTTCATCTGCGCGAGGTCGACCTGCGGGCGGTGACTCAGCGCGCTCGTGAGGCGGCGCGAGAGCCGCTCGCTCGTAACGCCGGGGCGCATGCCGAGCCAGTCCACCGCCGGCATCGCAAACGGGTAGTTCATCTGCGCGTCGAACGCGCGCCCCTCGAAGTAGTCCTTCGCGTCGAACCACACCTCCGCAATCAGCACCGCGTCGGGGTTGATCGATTTCACGAGCCCGCGCCACGCGTTCCAGAACGGCATCGGCACGTCGGGCACCACGTCGAGGCGCCAGCCGTCGATGCCGTCGGAGGGATCGCCGTCGCCGTTGGGGTCCATCCAGCGGCGCGTGACGCCCCAGATGTGCGCCTCGACGCCGGGGTGAAACTTCCCCGCGCGCGAGCGCGAGAAGATCGGCAGCGTGCCGTTGCGCCGGTTCCAGGCGTTCCACGCGATGAGGGCCCCCGGGCGGATGTCGAGCTGCGGATAGGTGCGCTGGTATTCGGCGAGGCCCGCCGGATCCTCTGGGACAAATCGTGCATCAAACCACGCGGCAAACGCCGAACCCTTCCCGCGTTCCATCACATCGCGGAACGCCCAGAAGTCGAGGCCCACGTGGTTCCACACGCCGTCGAGGATGACGCGGATGCCGCGCTTGTGCGCCTCGGGGAGCAGCACGTCGACGAGGAAGCGATCGGCGCTGGACCACGTCCAGGTCGTCGGGTCTTCAGATTCGGGGTGGGGGGGACGTGCCACGGATTGGCTGCTCTGAGCCAATCCGTGTTCCCCGTTCCCCGCCAGCGTCGGATCAATATGCCGGTAATCGCTCGCGTCATACTTGTGCAGGCTCCGCGCGTGGAAGACCGGGTTGAAGTAGATCCCCGTCACCCCCAGGTCCGCGAGCTCGTCGAGCTTCTCGACCACGCCCTCGAGGTCGCCGCCGTAGCGGCGGTTGAACACCACGTTATAGAACTGCCCGCCCCGGCGACCCGTGTCAACGCCCTCCCGCGGCAGCTTGCCCCACGCACTCGCCCGATGGTGGTCGAGCTCATCAGGCGACACGCCGTACCAGTCGCTCGTCCACCCGGGATTGAAGAACTCGGCCCCGAACACCTTCATCGGGTCGTTCGCCGGGTTCGCGTTGCGGTATCGCTCCGGGAAGATCTGGTACCACACCGTGCCCTTGGCCCAGTCCGGCGTGCGCAGGTGCGCCGGCGGCTCGGGATCGTCCGTGAACGGGCCCAGCATCATCGGGCGTGGGGGGGGCGCCGGCGAACCGGCGCTGGGCATCAGCCGGATGGAGTACGTGATGGGCGAGGCCCCGTCCCACCGGCGCGGGGCGGCGTGCACACGGGCGAGCCAGCGCTCTGTCGCTCCCTTCGCCCCCGGCTCGTCAGCGAGAACCTCCATGCGCACGAGCGGAGCTTCGATGGCGATCGCACGCGGCCCCGCGCCGTCGCCGCCGGTCGCCAGCGTGACGACGACATCGCCTCGTGCGAGCGTCCCTGAAGGAACCGTGATCGCGATGTCCGCCAATCCCAGCCCGCCCGAGATCGGGACGAACTCATGGACGACGTCCGCCGCGACCAGCGCCGGCGCGGGCGGAGTCGGCGGGGTGCGGGGGGCGGGGGGGGCGGGGGGGGACGGCGACGCATCAGCCACGGGCGCGGCCTCCTGCGTCGTCACCCAAACGTTCACCCCCGCACGAACGGATCCAACGAACACGCCCAATGACAAGACCACCACGACGCCGAGGCTCGCTCGACGCCGATTCGCCCGCCTGCCGTGGGGATTGTTGTGATTTCGCAATCGTCCGCTAGACTAGCGTTGGTTGAACCCCGAAGCGGGTTGGACAGGGTGGGGGAAGGGTGACGAGGGTGTGAGGGACGGCCGTTCTGGCCGGACATCCCCGGTCTGGTCTCGAGCGTTCCAAGGAAAGAGCTCTATGCCACACACCGACGTTTCGCAGTCCGAAGCCCACCCCGCCGACGACGACCACCCGCGGGCCCGCCCGCGCCGCGTTCACTCCGGCTTCACGCTCATCGAACTCCTCGTTGTCATCGCCGTCATCGCGCTGCTCGTGGGCATCCTGCTCCCGGCCCTGGGCGCAGCCCGCGAGAGCGGGCGTCGCACGGCCTGTCTCAACAACGCCCGCCAGCTCTCGACGACCATGACCCTCTACGCCAACGACTGGAAGAGTTGGTACCCCGTGCTCCGCCCGCCGGGGGCGACCGTGGACACGCTCTACCAGGTGCAGTGGCAGTCGTACCACGGCGTCGCCGGCCTCTTCAGCCTCGAGCAATACGGCGAGGACTGGCAGGATCCCAGCGTTCAGCTCAGCTCGCCGGCCGCCCGCGGGTTCCTCGGCGGCCAATACGCCGACGGCAACCGCGAGCCGTTGCTCGGGCCCTATGTCGAGGGCACCGAGTATCTGTTCTGCCCCGCGGACAAGCTCGACCTCTTCTGGCCGCCGAACCGTGCTCCCGCGGCCCGAACGTACACCTCGGGCGCGCGCAAGACGCCCGAGGCTCCCGGCAATCGCAACAAGATCGCCGCGTACAACATCAGCTACCTCTACATCGTCGGCTTCCGCACCGACGAGCCCGAGCTCGTCGCCCCCGCCCCGCTCTTCGGTGATGAGACCAACGCCCGCGACATCGGCACCTACGCGTGGTACGGCGACTCCTCCGACGCCATCGCCGCCGGCGTCAACCCCAACTCCAACTTCTACGCCAAGGACGACAATCACGGGCGCGACGGCGCCAACTTCTGCTTCACCGACGGGCACGCCGATTTCCTGCGTGGCAACGTCGCCGCGACGTTCTTCGTCGGCGACACCAACCCGCAGAACGTGAACGTCATCAACCCCGACCGCGCGAGCCGGTTGCAGACGATCGACTAGTGGGGTGCCCGGTGGCACAGGCCCGGTGGCACAGGCCCGGTGGCACAGGCGTCCCGCCTGTGATCGGCCGCTCTGGGCCGATGCCGCCGACCCCGCCGGGTGCCCGCGATCCCGCCCTTCGCCGGATCACGGCGTGGGTCACCCAAAGCCGCCGACCCCGGGCACCCCCGCTTCTCCGGTACTATCCGCCCGTGCCGAGCGATTCCCCACAACGACCCCGTACCGCCGGCGCCTCCAAGCGCCCGCTGTGGCGTCGAGTCGTCGCGGCCCAGGAATTCGGCCTGCTCGCCGTCATCGCCCTGATGATGCTCGGGCTCACGCTCTTCTCCGGAACCACCGAGCGCCGCGACCGCGCGCCGCTCCCCGCGGGCGCCACCGCGAGCGAAGTCGAGCCCGCCGCCGGCTCGGCCCAGCCCGCGGGCGTGAACGTCAAGTACGCCGACGGCACGACCCGCTTCTACGCCGCGAGCGACGGCTACAGCCTGCTGCTCCGGGGCGACACCGCCCTGCTGCAGCGTGAGTTCACCGTCAGCAAGTTCCTCAACAAGGACAACCTCATCGGCGTCGCCACCGCCGCGAGCTTCATCGCCGTCATGGCCGTCGCGATGGCGGGGATCATCATCCTCGGCGGCATCGACCTCTCGGTGGGCTCGATCTACGCGCTCTCGGCCGTGCTCGGCGCGATCGCGCTGAACGCCTTCGGCTGGGAATCCGCCATGGTCGACGGCGTCGCGACCCCGCGCGAGTGGATGCCGCTCGCGCTGGTGCTGCCTCTGGGAGTTCTGATGTGCTCGGCCATCGGGGCCGCCTGCGGCTTCATCAACGGGGCCGCCAGCGTCGGCCTCAAGGTTCACCCGTTCATCATCACCCTCGGCGGCATGGCGGTGTACCGCGGCGTCGCGTTCGTGACCACCGGCGGCCAGTCCATCGGCGACCTGCCCGAGCGCTTCCGCTGGGTGTGGCGGGCCCAGGTCGGCGGCATCAGCCCCGCGCCGTCGCTCATCATGCTCGCGGTGGCGATCGCGGGGTGGTTCGTCTTCACGCGCACCGTGTTCGGCCGGCGCGTCTTCGCCGTGGGCGGCAACGAGACCGCCGCCCGCTACGCCGGCATCCCGGTCGGGCGGGTGAAGATCCTCATGTTCACGATCTGCGGGGCCCTCGCCGGGCTCTCGGCGTGCATGATGCTGGGGTATTACGGGGCCGCAAGCTCCGACGCCGGGAGCGGTTACGAGCTCCGCGTGATCGCGGCCGCGGTGGTGGGGGGGGCGTCGCTCTCGGGCGGGCGCGGGTCGGCGATCGGGGCGATGCTGGGGGCGATCGTGATCCAGCTCATCGACAATGGGATTGTGGTCCTCGGCGTGAACTCGAACTACACGAGTATTGTTATTGGCCTGGCGATCGTGATCGCCGTGGTCGTGGACCAGACCAAGCAGGGATTGACGGCACGCAGACGCTGATCAGAGCCTCCCGCGCAAGCGGGAGGAGTTGGACATACGAACAACAAGGGAGACCCAGCCATGTTCAAGCACGTGATGAAGTACGCCGCCGTCGGCATCGCCGCCCTCGGCGTCGCGTTCGCCGCGGCCAGCGCCCAGCCCGCGGGCGGGGCCGGCATCGCCAAGAAAACCCAGAAGTCCTTCGTCATCGGCGTCATCGCCAAGAGCCAGTCCAACCCCGTCTTCATCGCCGCCCGCACCGGCGCCGAGGACGCGGCCAAGGAACTCGGCAAGAAGTACGGCGTCGAGATCAAGATCGACTGGCGCACACCCGTCGGCGAGGACGCCCAGAAGCAGGCCGAGTTCCTCGAGCAGCTCGTCGCCGCCGGCGCCGACGGCGTCGCGATCAGCGTCTCTGACGCCAAGGTCGCCGAGGCCGCCATCAACGCCGCCGTCGACAAGGGCGTCACCGTCGCGACCTTCGACTCCGACGCCCCCAAGAGCAAGCGCTTCGCCTACTTCGGCATCGACGACGTCGAGTGCGGGCGCCAGGTCGCCCGCGAGCTCGGCAAGGCCATGGGCGAGAAGGGCATCGTCGCCATCCTCGCAGGCAACCAGAACGCCCCGAACCTTCAGGCCCGCGTCCGCGGCGTCAAGGAAGAGTTCGCCAAGATGAAGGACATCAAGATCCTCGACACCTACTACCACCCCGAGACCGCCCAGGACGCCGTGGCCAAGCTCGAGCAGGTGCAGGGCGCCAACCCGCAGATCACCGGCTGGGCGATGGTCGGCGGCTGGCCGCTCTTCACCGAGAACGCCCTCGACAAGGTCGCCGGCAAGGCCAAGGTCGTCGCGGTCGACGCCCTGCCCGCCGAGCTCAACTACCTCCGCAACGGCCAGTGCGAAGTGCTCCTCGCCCAGCAGGTCTACGAGTGGGGCTTCGAGTCGGTCCGGCTCATCATGGAGAAGCTCATCGAGAACAAGACCCCCAGCAGCCCGATCGTGAACGCGAAGCTCATCCCGATCCGCAAGGCCGACGCCGACGCGTACGGCAAGAACTGGGACAAGTGGCTGGGGAAGAAGTAAGAAGGGACGTGGGGGTGCCACTACCGGCCGCTTTGGGCCGGTAGTGCGGTTCGCAAGCGACGTTTACGAGCACTACCGACGCAAAGCCGTCGGTAGTGGCACCCATCCAACTTGTCAGACCCCACCCCCCATCCCGCCCCACCCGACCTCCTCGTCTGCCGCACCATCACCAAGCGGTTCGGCCCCACCACGGCCCTCGACAACGTCTCCGTCTCGTTCCGCGCCGGCGAGGTCCACGCCCTCATGGGCGAGAACGGCGCCGGCAAGAGCACCCTCGGCAAGGCCATCGCGGGCCTGCACAAGCCCGACGAGGGCACGATCGCGATCCTGCGGCCCGACGGGAGTGGGGGGGCGGGATATCACGAGCTGCGCGCCGGCTCTATCGACGACGCCTTCGACCACGGCATCCGGATCGTGCACCAGGAACTCGCCCAGTGCCCGAACCTGACGGTGGCGGAGAACCTGTGCCTGCACGACATCCCGCGCACGCGCCTGGGCACCGTCGACTTCGACGCCATGGCCCGCAAGGCCCAGCACCTGCTCTCGAAGCTCGAGCCCGGGATTGATGTCCGCGCCCCGCTGGGCGACCTGCCGCCGGGGCATCGCCAGATCGTGCAGATCGCGGCGAGCCTTGATGATGGGGGCAACGGCAACGGCAAGACCGATGTCGTGCCTTCGTCGCACGCCGCCCGCGTCATCGTCTTCGACGAGCCCACGAGTTCGCTCTCGATCGCCGAGGTCGAGCGGCTGCTCAAGATCGTCCGCCAGCTCGCCGCGAGCGGCATCACGGTGATCTACGTTTCGCACCGCATGGGGGAGATCTTCGGCGTGTGCGACCGCGTGACGGTCCTCCGCGACGGGAAGTTCGTCGCGACCAACCCGGTCAGGCGCGACGGCATGGACCCGTCGACCCCCGGTGTGAACGAGGCCCAGCTCGTCGAGCAGATGATCGGGCGCAAGCTTGACCTGCAGTCCAAGCGTGTTGTTGCCGCGGACAGTGGTGGTGGGGGGGGCGTCCAGGCACTCCTTGAAGTCCGCGACCTCTCCTGTCCCGGCAAGATCGAGAACGTTTCGCTGAGCGTCCGCCCCGGCGAGATCCTCGGGGTCGGCGGGCTCGTCGGGTCGGGGCGCTCGGAGCTGCTCGACTCGATCTTCGGGCTTGAGTTCTCGAGCGGGGCCGTTCGGGTCGCGGGGCGCGAGATTCCGCCGCGGTCGCCGCGGGCGATGATCGGCGCGGGCGTCGGCTATGTCCCCGAAGACCGCAAGCTCCAGGGGCTCTTCTTCGAGCTCGGGATCGACGAGAACATCGCTGCTCCGCAGATGCCGCGGCTGGCGCGGATGCTGGGCCTGCGCAACTTTGCGGCCGAGCGGTCCCTCGTCGCCGAGCGGCTCGAGTCGTTCCGCGTGAAGGCCGCGGGCCCGACGTATCCGCCGGGGTCGCTCTCGGGCGGGAACCAGCAGAAGCTCCTCATCGCCCGCTGGATGGGGCGCGACACGAAGGTGCTGCTCCTCGATGAGCCGACCCGCGGCATCGACGTCGGCACGAAGGTGGAGATTTACAAGCTCATTCGGGCCGCGGCGGACAAGGGGCTGGGCGTGCTCCTCGTGTCGAGCGAGATGCCCGAGTTGCTTGCGCTGTCGGACCGGATCGTGGTGATGAACAACGGGCGGTTGCGGGGCGAGCTGACGGGCGACCAGATGACGCAGACGAACATCCTGAAGCTGGCGACGCAATAAGAGACGCGAGCGCAAGCGAGTGGTTGAGGGACGCCGGACCTGAGGCTTTGCGAAGGTCCGGGTCGCCGCCGACATTGCGCGCGCGGCCAGCGAGAGCAACCCGGACCTTCGCGGACTCAGGTCCGGCGTCCGGGCTGCATCCCCTCGCGCGGTCCCCTGAAAAATCTCCCGGCGATCACGATCGCCACGCCGGGAATGAGCCACCAGCTCTCTCTCTCCACAAACCCCATCCAATAGAACGGCGTCGCCGCGGCCATTGCCGCGAGCCAGGTGCCGAGCATTCGTTTCGTCGGCGCGGTCGTCCGCGCGATCGGGGATGCGCAGATCCAGACGTATGCGGGGAACACGAGGCCGTAGAACGACATGAAGAGGCGGTAGATCACCTCGCCGCTGCTGAGCGCGGCATAGTCGCTCAAACCCAGCGACGGCACGAAACCGAGCGAGACTCCCGCTGCGAACGCCGCGGCCACGCCGGCGCCCCACTTGCCGGCCCGGGCCTGCTGCAGCTCGCTCCCGTGCACGCCGATGGTGAACAGGAGCTGCATGACGATGTGCCCGGCGACGAGCGCGAAGCCGAGCTTGCTGGCGAGGGCGCCGGTCTCGCCGAGGCGTACGTCGAGCATCGGGCCGGCGTAGACGGCCGTGAACGCGATCATCGCGGCGAAGAGCACGCCGAAGCCGATCGCGAACGCCGCCTTGCCGGGGCCGGGGGCGGTGCGCTGGCGGGCCGTGTGAAAGGTGAGATCGAGGTAGGGGCAGAACAGGAAACCGAGCGAGCAGACGAGCGAGAGCCCTGCGAGGCCCATCAGATCGGGCGCCCCCCCACCCGTCGCAGGGGCCGCGGGCCACGAGACGCCGCCGCGCTTCACGATGAACCAGACCGCTGCGGCGACCGAGATCACCCACACGAGCACGGCCTCGCGCCGCCACTCCACCCCCGCGATCCCCATTCCCACCGCCAGGGCCGCCCCGCCCACCAGCAGCAGCCCGGCGAGCACCGGCGATCCGCCGGCCATTCTCGTCAGGCACACCAGAAAGAATGCCTGGAACGCGATCGTCACCGCGCTGAACACGCGGCACATGCTCGAGTGCGCCGCCACAAACCGCTCGCTCGACCCGGGCTTGGCGAGCACGAGGCCCATCTCGGCCGCCCCGACGATGTTCGGCAGCGCGAAGATGACGAAGCCCCATACGCCGAAGTCGCGCCACAGCAGCACTGGGAGGAACATCCCGATGCACCAGGTCCAGCTGCACGCGAGGTAGGCGCCCCACGAGAGGATGCGGGCGGGGGAGCGGTCGAGTTCGGTGGAGATGGAAACTGTCACGGGGGCCACGGGCAGAGTCTAACGAGCCCCCTGCCGCCGCGCACGCGAGGGTTGCCGGTTTGGGCACGTCAACACGCGCCCCTCGCTTGCGCTTCGGGCTCGTGATGCGCGTCAGGGGTGTGGCGGCGTGCACGAGGGCGTTGGCGGCGCGGCGGCGTGCGACGGAGTCCTGGGCCGTGCGTGCAACGGATTCAAGGGCGTGGATCGCGGTCAGTTGGGCCTGGGCGGAGTGGATGCGCAGGAGGGTTTGTGTGAGTCGGTGGATGGCGGCGAGCTGGGATTGGAAGTCGGGGGAGCGGCACAGGTCGATGAAGTCGGTGATCGACAGCCCGAGGGAGGCGGCGAGTTCAGCGATGGGGAGTGTGGAGGAGAGGAAGGCGGAGATGGGGTCGGGGGCGCGCGGGGTGGCGTCCTGGGTGGTGGGTCTCGGGATGGTGGAGGTGGCGGTCACGATCACGTCAATATACGGATTTTGGATGGGTTGTCAAGTTAATGTTTGGGTATTGATGGAAGTGGTGATCTGGCAGTCGCTTATGGATGCACGGAGGGGTGATTTGCAAGCTCGCGTTCTGCCGCCATCGTCCCAGAGCGGCCGATGACGGGCACCCGGCGATGGAGGAGGACGGAGGGATCGAGCCTTCACCCCAGCCCACACCCATCGCCCAAAGCCGCGAGGGAGCGGGACAGGAGCACCAAGATCGCAGAGCCGATCTTGGTGGCACGGAACAGGAGGTGCTTGGTGCCACGCGCCGGAGATGCGCGGGTGAGGTACGAGCACCCCGTCAGGGTGCGGGGAGAAATGGAAGCAGGGAAGGGTGGGTGCGTCGGTCCGGGGGTGTCGCTCGCAGAGCCTCGCTCCACCCCCGGCTACTTTCGACCACGCCTTCGGCGTGAAGAATGGAGATGACTGGAGCACGACCGGAGCGCGGCGGGTCGTGGCACGCATACTGAACATCACCACGCGCGGGGGCGCGAGTGGTGGCGGAGCGGTGGAGGAGGAGTAGAAGTCGGAGCCCTCACCCCCGCCCTCTCCCTTGCTCAAAGCAGCAAGAGAGAGGGAGCACGACATGCTCAAGCCCCGAGCGGCTTGAGCATGCCACCCACCCAATGATTCTGCGTGAAACGGCTTGCGCTGCTCACCATCGCGTGCCTGCTGGCCGGCGTCGTGATCAATACGGCGGTGGCGTGGGCTTGCGCGCTTTGGTCGCCACTTCGACCCTCGACTGTGGCGATTCTCGCGGCTCCGCCCTCTGGCCCTTCGCCTGCACAAGTCGGCGGGCCTCCGGTGTTCACAGAGGTTGAGCGACGATCCGGAGTCGGGTGCGACTATGTCATCTGGGCCGGTGAATCGGTTGAGAGGTCCGGCAAACGAAACGTCACGTGGACCACCGAATATCTCCAGGTAGCCGCCGGTTGGCCGCTCCGGTCGTGGGACGTGAGGTCGCCGATTTCTCCCGGTGATGAGGGGCTTTTTTGGACACTCCCCTCAGCCGGCAATACGACTTTCTCCTTTCTCGTCGCGTATTCGGTGCAACGTTGCATCCCGCTGCGTCCCCGGTGGTGGGCGCTCGCGGCCATGAGCGCACCCTTCGCGGCAGTCCCCGTCGCTCGCGGGATCCGCTTGTTCGCTCGGGTGCGTGCGGGACGTTGCCCGACGTGCGGCTACGCGGTGCAGTTGCTGCCAGTGTGTCCGGAATGTGGGACAGCGGGCAAGCGCCAGCGCCCCGCCACGGCGACAACCGTGGATCCGACAACTTCAGGATGAACTGAGCCCCCGTGGCCCGTCGCTTCCGCTCCGGGCTCGTATTTGCGACCAATGATCCAGCATGAAGCGCCTCATGCTGCTCTCCTTTGCGTGCCTGCTCCTGGCGTCCTTGTCAACACCGCGGTTGCGTGGAGCTGCGCTCTGTGGTCGCCGCTCTGTGCTCCCGTCTTCCCACGGGGCAGCACGCCTGTGGCCGCCCAGCCGCCCACGCCGCCGCCGGCGCGCGGCACGCGTCGCGAATGGACGATGCGTGAGGAGGCGACGGGCGTGGGATGTGCGTATCGCGTCGAAATCGACATGAGCGGGGAGTCGGGGTACTGCATGATCGACGAGGGACCGGCGCGCCTGTTGGTCGAGGGGGGCTGGCCCCTGCGAACATGGAGCAGCCGCTCGGACGGGTACCCGGCCTTCACCGACCGTCGCCTCGTGCCCGACGGGGCAGGCGCCATGGTCTTCAGCTCGTTCGGGAACGCCGGGGGGACCATCCGCCGCGGCGTGCCGCTGCGCCCGATCGCGTGGCCCTTGCTCGGGCTGAGCGCCCCATTCGCCCTGTGGCCGCTTGCGCTGATGGGCGTGCGTGTCCGCCGCGGGCGAGAGAAGCGGTGCCTCTCGTGCGGCTATGAGGCCGCGCCGCTGCCCGTGTGCCCCGAGTGCGGCTCCGATCAGAGCCGGAAGCGCCAGCGGCCGGGCACGGCGGCAATCGCAGATCCGACATTGACAGGATGAACGGACTCCCCCGTGGCCGGTCGCTCGCGCTGCGGGCTCGTTGAGGTCGAGCGGCACGACGACACCATCGGGGTCGATTCGGAGGGGAAGAGGAAGTGAAGAGGGGCGGCTTTCCGGTGGTGTCGTCGCAGAGCCTCCTCCACGCACCGCTACTCACGATCAGGCCGTCGGCCTGTAGAGGCGCGGATAGGGAGGCGCCCGGCCAACGGCGGCAACCGTGGCGGTCACAACTTGAGGATGGACGGAAATCCCCGTGGCCCGTCGCTTCCGCTCCGGGCTCTTATCGCGGGCGATTACTCTTTGGCCTTCGCCTCGCGCCGTTCGCGCTTGCTCTTGTGGTGCGCCTTGGGGGTCACGTGGAACGTGGCCACGCACACGCCGACGCGGCGCTCGCGGTCGTGCTTCTTGCCGATGCCCTGCACGATGTTCATGTCGATCGTGAGGTTGAACTCTTTGCCCGTGCCCACCATCGCGTCGAGGTTCTCACGCGGGGTGATCTTGTAGATCGCCGGGCCGAAGCACGGACGGAGGAACTTGTACTCGAGGTTCTTGCACACGACGGTGTAGTCGCCGCCGCAGCGGCCGAAGACGTACATGCCGCCCGCGATCTCGCTGTTGGCGAGCAGGGCCCCGCCGGCCATCGCGTTGTACCAGTTGCGGTTGAAACGCCGGAACGGGAGGATCGCCGTGAAGGTGCTCGCGTCGAGCTTCTTCATCCGGATGCCGCTCTTGAACGCCAGCGGCAGCCAGATCCTCGAGCACACGACCTGCCAGAAGTGGTTCTTCGAGCTGAGCCGGCTGATGAACGCCTCGGCCCGCTCGCTGAAGGTTTTCTTGCCGTGCTCGGCGGCCTGGGCGCGGTTCTCGGATTCAACGCTCAGCGTCGCGTCGGCGACGCCGCCGTCGCCGTTGGTGGAGGTGTCGATTTCCCCCGAGTCCGGGCGTGGCGTGAGCGCGGGGCTCGCGCCGGCAACGTTCACCGCCGCCGCGATCGGCGTGGTCTTGGGGGTCGGGCTCTCGGGTGTCGCGGTCGAAGCGTTCACTCGTTCTCCGTGGCCGCGGAACCATAGGCCCCGCGACCCGGCTGTCCCCCCGGTTCCCGTCGAGTCGGGGGCGTGGGGGGGTTGTTCACGATACCGGCTGAAGATCGAACCAACCTTTGTCATTTCGTATCACACGCCGGATCGGGTCCCCCGGTTCGTGATCCAAAACGAGAATCCAACCGCCCGCGGCCGCCTCCTCCAGGAACCACCGGCGCGTCAGCATGCTGGTGTAGGGCTCCACGTCGTAGGCGAGGCTGTACGCGGCCCCGACGTGGGCGGCCGTGGGCATGACGTCGGGCGTGAAGACCACGAACCGGCCAGCATCGTCGGTGAAACCGACAGCCTGCTGGCCCCACGTGTGGCCCGGGGTGAGGAAAACTTTCATCCCGGGGACGGGCTCGCTCATCCGCATCCACGCGGGGCTCGCCGGGAGCGCCTCGCGGCCCGGGGCGATTCCCGGCGCGAACGGGCGGGGCGAGTCGGTCAGAACTACTCGGGCCTCGATCGCCGCAACGTGGTCCGCGAAGTATGTGCGCGTCATCACGCTTTTCGCTTCGGCGGCGTCGGCCCACTCTCGGGCCTGGACGTGGATCGTGGCGTTGGGGAACGTGAACTTCACGGCGTGGTCGGGGTGGGGGGTGCGGGGGCCGCCGAAGCTCGACGCCGGGCCGGTCCAGTCGGGCGTCTCGCCCTCGCGGCACAGGCGCGTGAGCCCGCCCGCGTGGTCGAAGTGCAGGTGCGAGACGAACACGGCGTTGATGTCTTCGGGCTTGGTTTCCGCTTCGTGCAGCGCGTCGAGGATCGACCGCTCGCCGAGGGCGAAGATGGCCCGGTTCTTGGCGTCCAGCTTGTTGCCGGTCCCCGTCTCGATGAGGACCGTCTGCGGGCCCGGGCCCTTCTGCCCCCCGCCCCCACCCACCCGCTCGAGCAGCAGGCAGTTGTGCTGGACGGTGATCCGGCCCAGCTCGTCGGTCGGGACGGTCTTGGACCACACCACTCGGGGGATCAGCCCGAACATCGACCCGCCGTCGAGCCGGAACTCGCCGGCCCGCAGCAACTTCCAGCGATAGCGAACGGACCCGCGTTCGGGGGTGTTGTCGGGAGGGGAGGAGGTGTGGGGGGGGGCGTCAGACATGCCGCGCGAGCGTAGCGGGCATCCAAGGACGGAAAGACCGCAGAGGCGGGCGGGCGACATTTGGATACTACAATCTGTTGCCGCGATCGCGGCGACCTCCGCCCGACCTTTTGAGTCAGGGAGCACACGAATGGCGAGGACAGCAACCAGCAAGAACGGCGTCGCGACCCCCACGACCGCCCCCACCCGCAACGCCATCGGCGCGACCATCAGCAACGCCGTGGCCACCCCCACACCGACGCAGGCCCGTCCGGTGACCGCCGCTGAGGGCAAGCCCGCCGCGTCGACCGCGCCGAGCGCGGCCCGTCCCGCGACGAAGCCGACGCAGGAGCAGCTCGCCCGGCGTGCGTACGAGATCTATCTCGACCGCTGCCAGCGCGGGCAGCCGGGGACGCCCCAGACCGACTGGGCCCGGGCTGAGATCGAGCTCGGCCACGGCTAATTCCGATGACGCCGGACCTGAGTCCGCGAAGGTCCGGATGATCGTGAGCCAGCGCGCGCCCGCCAATCCGGACCTTCGCAAAGCCTCAGGTCCGGCGTCCCTCGGCGCGGTTAGTGCGCCGGCGGCGAAGGGCTCCCCTTCGACTCGCGAGTCTTGCGCTTGTCCGCGATCAGCGACGCCCCGATGCCCGTGGCCAGGGCGACAACGATCACGCCGAGGGACACCTCTGTCGAGATGTGCACCCACGTGTGGATGATCATCTTCCCGCCCACGAACGCGAGCACGAACGCGAGGCTGACCTTCAGGTACTTGAACTTGCCCATGAGCGCCGACAGGGCGAAGTAGAGCGACCGCAGCCCCAGGATCGCGAACACGTTCGACGTGAACACCAGGAACGGGTCCTTGGTGATCGCGAGCACCGCGGGGATCGAGTCGACCGCGAAGACCACGTCGGTGGACTCGACCACCAACAGAACGAGGAACAGGGGTGTGATCGCGCGGACGGAGCGGCCGACGGGTGGGGTGCCAGCGACCCCCGCGTCGATTGCTCCCGCCCCGCTCGCCTCTGGGGATGCGTCGAGGACCGGCAGGGTCATCCGCGTAAAGAACCGCTCGCCCTCGAACTGGGTCGAGACCGGGTAGAGCTTGCGTGCGCCGCGCACGACGAGGCTCTTCTCCGGGTTGATCTCCTCATCGCCGGCGCGGACCATTTTCCAGGCCGTCCAGAGGAGGATGGCCCCGAAGATGTACAGCACCCAGTCGAAGGAGTTGACGAGGGCGGCGCCCGCGCCGATCATCGCGCCGCGCATGACGAGGGCCCCGAGGATGCCCCAGAAGAGCACCCGGTGCTGGTACATGGCGGGGACGCGGAAGAACTGGAAGATGACCGCGATGACGAAGATATTGTCGAGGCTGAGGGCGTATTCGACGAGCCAGGCCGCGAGGTAGGCGACCGTCGCCTTGCGGGCGACGACCTCGGGCGCGGGCGCGACGCCGTTGACGGTGAGGTCCCTGGTGAACAGGCCCGCGATCCCCTGGAAGTCGTGCAGGTACATCCAGTAGACGGCGCCGCTGAAGGCGAGCGCGAGCACAACGGTGACCGCCGTGAACATCAGCGACTCGCGGGCGCTGACGACGTGGGCCTTGCGGTTGACCACGAAGAGGTCGAGCGCGAGCATGACGATGACGAACGCGAGGAACCCGACCCAGAGCCAGATCATGCCGGCGACGCTCCATCAGCCCCCGAACCCATGAGGGCCGATGGTAGCGGGGCTGAGAGATGAAGTTTCACCGCGGAGAACGCGGAGAACGCGGAGATCAGCAGAAGGCCGTTCACCACGGAGAACACGGAGGACACGGAGAAGGAGGCGGACGGAAGGGCGAAGGGCTCAACAACTCAATTCCCCACTCCGTGTTCTCCGTGCTCTCCGTGGTGAAGCTCTTGCCTTTCTCAGCGTTCTCCGCGAACTCCGCGGTGAGTCCGTTCTCACCGCTGCAGCTCACCCATCAGCGGCACCTCGCTCGCCCGCACGCGGGCTTCGAGGAGGCGGAAGTCCAGGGCCTCGTTCGTGCCGTTGGCGTTGAGGTCGAGGGCGGGGCTGTAGGCCGTGAGCTCGTAGGCGTCGAAGAGGTCGTCGATGGTGACGACGCCGTCGCCGTTGACGTCGCCCGAGCCGATGCTGACGACGACGTTCTCGATGGTCTGTACCGTCGAGTTGCCGCTCAGCTCGTACGCGACCACGCTCACGCGGTAGGTGCCCGGCGCGAGCTGGAGCGTCCGCCGGAACTCGCGCCGGTCGTACCACGTCGCGGCGTTCGCGCTGCTCACAAACTCGCGCGGGTCCTGGCCCACCGGCACGTTCACGATTACGTGGACGCGACTCGTAGTTCGGTCCAGCGCCAGCACCCTGAGGTCGAAGCTCGGGGAGCCGATCGGCCCCGTGGGCTCGATCACGTCGATCGGCGGCGCCACGCGGTCGATGTAGAACGCCCGGCGGAACTCGTTGTACAAGGCCGCCCCGCCGTCGGCCCGGTGCCGGAACGCGACGACGGACAGGTAGTTCACGCCCTCCTCGAGCCCCGTTGTGTCGATCGTCTGCACGTACAGCCCGGTCTCTTCCCCCGACCCGAACAGCGGCTCGTGCACCGTGAGAAACTGCTCGTAGCCCCCGACCACGTTGCCCTCGGGGACGTCGACCGACCCGTTCTGGTTCGCGTCGATGTACCCGCCGTTGACTCGGAACACCGCGTTGTCGTCCCAGTCGGGGTCCAGCGGGTCGGTCCTGGTCGTCTGCAGCGCGATGTTCATCGAGGCGCCGGTGATGACGTCCATCGGCGTCAGGCGACGGCGCGACGAATCGACGCTCGGCGGGTCGGCCGCGATCACGGATGCCACCGGCGAGAGCTGCACTGTTCCCGACGGCGTCGCCGGGCCGTAGATCACGTACCCCTTGTGGTGGGCCACGCCGCTCGAGTTGCGGTTGTTGGGGATCGTGATCGTGACCTGACGGCTCGCGTTCACGATGAGCAGGTTTGGCACCTGCCCCGACGCGTCCACCGCCGGATCGTCCGCGTTCCCCGTGAGTTCTCGCAATCGCGTTCCCGGCGCGAAGCTCGTGGTGACCGTCCGCGTCTGCACGCCGTTGTCGTAGCGGTCGTTCACGCCGACCAGCACGTTGCCGATGAACTGCCCGCCGCCCAGGCTCGAGCGGCGCTCGAAGATGAGCACGTCCGTCACCGCCCCGGGGTTCAGGATGTTGAACTCTCCCCGCGCATACCCGTTGCTGATCCGCACAATTTCCACGAGGTCGTCCGTCGGCGCGCCCAGCGCCGTCGGGTTGCCCTCGCGCGGCCAGAAGCCCCGCTGCGGGAAGAACTCCTCCGCCTCGCGCCCGTTGTGATAGATGATCGACGCGCCCGGGCGCATCAGCATGTATGCGTGCTGGCCCAGCCCGTACATCTCGGGCCCGGGGATCGGCGGGTTGCTCCCGCCGTTGCCCGCCGAGCCGTTGTCGTGGCTGTACATGTGCATCACGCCCTGCGACCCGTCGTTCTGCCCGTTGTCGTTGGTGTCGAAGTGCGAGTTGAGCACGTTCTGCCACGACCCGAAGCCCTGGGACGAGCGGATGTCGCGGAGCTGCCCGGCGCCGTTGAGGTCCAGCGCATCGCGGTACCCGAAGCCGTCCTTGCGGGTGTACGTCTGCATGAAGCTGTTGCTGTCCACCACTTCGACAAACGAGTACGGCGTGACCACCGTGCCCGCAGGCGTCACGCGCCGGTGGTACACCGACGAGTCCCACAGGTTGTTCCAGAACCACTGCGGGATGTGCTTGGCCGCGTCGAGCCGGAACCCGTCGACCTTCTGCACGTCGAGCATCCACTGCGTCCAGCGGATCAGCAACCCCGCGGCGTTGTCCGTCACCGGATCGCCCGCCATCGGGTCCGCCGTGTTGTACGGATAGATCGTCCACGCCTGCCCGGTCGCGGGGTTTGTGAACTGCAGCGGCGCCAGCGCGGTGTCGGGATAGAACCGCCGGTTGTTCGCGTCGGGCCGGTTGCGGATCGTCCCCGGAGGGATGTTCAGCGGGTTCGCCTCGATCGGGTGCCGGATGTAGAACAGGTCCTCCGCCTGGTCGATGTCGATGAGCCCGACGAGGTCGCCCTCCCACAGGTCATAGTTCGGCCCGCCCGGGTTCTCCGATTGCTCCCCCGCGTTGTGGAAGTCGCCCCAGAAGTCGCCGGGCAACCCGAGCACGAACCCCGGCCACCCGCCCGCGTTGATGAACCCCTGGTCGCTCGTGCGGCCGGAGTTGTGGTTCATGATCCCTTCGACGTACACCAGCCCCGCGGCCCGGTGGAACTCGCGGACCATCTCGGCGAAGTCACCCTCTGTGCCGTAGAGCGTCGGCGACCCGGGCTTGCCCAGGTCAAAGCGGTCAAAGCAGTCGTACCCCGGGCTGGAGGGGTCGCTGGCCCGCGACGGCGAGGGCAGCCACGTCGAGTCATACCCCGCGACGTAGAAGTCCGGCATCCGATACTCGATCGTCCGCCAGCTCGTCTCGAACCATTCGAGCACGGCCGGGTTGTCGTCGGCACTCGCCGCGCCGGAAACCCCAAGCGCAAGCCCGCACGCGGCCAGCATGAGCGAGCGGTGACGACCACGAGCGTGGGGCAATCGAAACTCCTTTACCCAGGTTCGCGCGGAGCGGGGGGGTGGCATGCTCAAGCCGCCTTGGGCTTGAGCATGTCCCGGAACATACAGAATACGGCCGGAACGCACACGTACCACCCCCAAGCCCGGGAACCTCCGAGATTGGCGCAAACCCCGGGTCACCCCGCCGCATTCACCGTTTTGCCACCGGCGATTCCCCCTGCACGATCGGCCCGCGCGACCCCGTCGCCGCCACCTGCTGAATGAAGGCCCGATAGGGCGCTTCCAGCTTCTGGGGGTCGCCGAAGTACGTCATGAACACCGCCGGGCCGCGTCGCGACAGCACCGCCGCCCGGGCCGCTCGGGGGCCGAGCGTTCCGGTGACCCGGTCGACGAGGTTGCCGCGGGCCGCGTCCGAGAGCACGCGCTCGAGCTGGGCGCGGTGTTTCCCCTCGTCGCCCTCGGCGAGGAAGTGCATCAGGGCCCACAGCTGGGCGTAGTACGTCAGGGCCGTCTCGTCGCTCCCGCCGATCAAGGTCTGCGGCACCTCATCAAGCAACATCTGCAATGGCAGCAGCCGACCGGCCGCCGCGGCGTCGCGGAGTTGGTCGAAGCGTTCGAGGTTCGACCACGGGAGGAACACGGCCGTCGCCCCGGCGTCGTTCGCGGGGCCGCGCCAGCGGTGGCCCTCCATGTACGTCGCGACGCCCTCCTCGAGCCACACGGGCAGCGGCTGGGCGAACGTCGCCTGCGTGTACTGGTGCCACCCCTCGTGGGCGGCGACGCTGAGCGTGTTGGCCGCCCCGATGTCGAAGAGCACCGCCCGCGACGCGAAGGCGTACCCGCCCTGGCCGATCTCCAGATACGGCCCGGCGCTCTCGCCCAGGAGCTGACGGGTGAGGCGCTCCCAGCTCGAGCGGTTGTCGAGGATGTACGTGTCGAGCGTCCCCTGCGGCGGTTCGGGCAGCGGCAGCAGCGGATCGGCGAGGGCGGTGCGGTAGTGCTCGAGCGACGTCTCGAGGAACGCGGGCACGCGCCCGAGGATGAGCGGGCTGGTCTCGGTCGTGTAGATCAGGAAGTGGCGTGTGCGGATCTTCTCACCCGGGCGATCGGCGTAGGACCAGTGCTCGCGCGAGATGATCGCGGACTCGGGGCGTGCGGCGACGACTGTCGGCGCGGGGGCGGCTCTGGGCTTCGATGCGCAGCCGGGGAGGAGGAGACTCACCGCAGAGGCGCAGAGAGCGCAAAGGAAGGCAGGTTCACCACGGAGAACACGGAGACCACGGAGTGAAGCAGGAGATTTGGGATGAACGGACAACGTCACTGTGCCTTCACTCCAATTCCTCTGCATTTCTCCGCGTCCTCCGTGCTCTCCGTGGTGAATGTCTTCATCCCCCGACCGCCCCCAGCGACGCGTTCACCGCCGCGAGTTCCTGCTGTTCCTTGGCGAGCTTGCTCTTGGTCTCCTCGACGAGCTTGGCCGGGGCCTTGTCGGTGTAGCCGGAGCTTTCGAGGCGCTTGGTCATGGCCGTGATGGACTTCTCGAGGTCGGCCTTGCGGCGGGTGAGGCGTTCGCGTTCCGCGCCGGCGTCCACGGCGTCGGCGAGGTTGGACAGATGCAACTCGACGCCCTCGAACCGCAGCGCGACCGACGGGGTGCCCGATGCCGGTGGGGCCGTGTCGATGGCCTCGATGCCGCCGAGCGTCTGCACGAGCGCGATGTCGGAGCCGAGCTTGGTCAGCAAACCGGCCGCGGCGCCGCCCCCCCCACCCGGCATGTGCAGGCGGATCTTCCGCTTGGGGACCACGTCGTGCTGCGACCGCACCTCGCGGACCGCGGTCACGAGCCCGCGCATCAGCTCGAACTGCGCCTCCGCCGCCGGATCGCGCAGCGAGGCGTCGGCCTTGGGCCAGGCGGTTGTGCAGAGCAGGTCGCGCTGAGGGGGCGGCAGGTGCAACCCCGCGACGTTGCGGGCAGGCAGCGTGCGAAGCTGCTCGTAGATCACCTCGGTCACAAACGGCATCACCGGGTGCAGCAAACGCAGAATCGCGTCGAGCGTCTGGCGCAGCACGGCCCGCTGGGCGGCGTCACCAGCCACCGTCGGCTTGATCGCCTCAAGGTACCAGTCACAGAAGTCGCGCCACAACAGGTCATACACGGCCTGCGAATACCCCGCGAAGTCGTACTCGCGCAGGCACCGGTTGACCTCGTCGATCGCGGCCGCGAGGCGCGAGAGGAGCCAGCGGTCGGGGAGGGACAGCTCCGGGTGCCCCGACCGTGCTTTGACGGTCGGGTCTTCCCCCGCGTTCCCCAACATCCCCATCGCGAACCGCGCCGCGTTCCACAACTTGTTCGCGAAGTTCCGCCCGAGGTCGAACTTCGGCGAGGTGTTCTTCCCGGTGACGCTGTCGCGCGACACGGGGAGGCGGACGTCCTGCGTGTGCGTGCTGAGCCCGCACATGGTGAAGCGCAGGGCGTCGGCGCCGTGGGACGAGATGATGTCGAGCGGGTCCACGCCGTTGCCGGCGGACTTGCTCATGCGTTTCCCGTCGCCGTCCTGCACGACGGCGTGGATGAAGACGTTGTGGAAGGGGACCTGGCCGGGAGCGGTGGGGGAGGAGGGGGGGTTGGCGGGTTGGCCGTTGCCGGTGAAGTAGCGGTTGAACATCACCATGCGGGAGACCCACAGGGTGATGATCTCGCGGGCCGTGGAGAGCACGGTCGACGGGTTGAACGCCTCGAGCATGCCCTTGGACTCGGGGAATTTCGACGGGTCGGGCCAGCCGAGCGTCGAGAGGGGCCAGAGGCCGGAGCTGAACCAGGTGTCGAGGACGTCGGCATCACGCGACGCGCCCCACTTGGTCAAGTACTCCGTGATGTCGGCATCGTCCACATCTCGCACACAGATGGTGTAATTCTCTTCGCCCTCCGCGCGGTTGCCGCTAGCGCCGAGGCACAACCGCCCTTCACGCTCCCATTCGCTGATCTTGCTGTTGTACTCCAAATACCGCGCCTTGTCCGCCTCTGTGTCAAATGGGAAACGGGGAATGAACCACACCGGAATCCGATGTCCCCACCAAAGCTGCCGCGAGATGCACCAATCCCGAATGTTGTTGTGCCAGTTTTCGTACGTCTTCGCGTACCGCGCCGGTTGAAACCGCAGATGCGCATCCTCCGCCTTCGCTCCTCCCTTTGTGCCTTCGTGCCGTTGTCCCTTTGTGCCTTCCCGCTGCTCAGCGACAAGCGAGTCGTTCGCCCACCCCCGCATCCGCTCATCCGTCACCTTCACATACCACTGATCGCTCATATACGGCTCGATCACCGCCTTCGACCGATCGCTGAACGTCAGGTTCTGCCGGTACGGGCGCGTCCCCTCCAGCAGCCCGCGCGTCTCGAACTCCTTCACCACGAGCTTCCGCGCCTCGGCCATCGTCTTGCCGACGAAGATGTGCGCATCGCCGATGTCGCCCCACCCGTGCTTGTCGCTCACGCGCCCGTCGGGCGACATCATGTTGACGAGCCCAGTCCCGGCCGAATTCGCGTCGATCGCCGCCTTGTTCCGCGTGTAGAGCTCGTTGTCGTTCTGATCGTGCGCGGGGGTCACCTTGAGGAAGCCCGTCGCGAACTCCGCCTTCGGGTCCGCGGCCTCCTCCTCCGTGCGCGCCATCGCCTTCGGCAGCACTACGTACCCGTCTTCCACGATCGGGATCACGCGGCCCACAAGAGGCAGCCGCACGTGCAGCCCGCGCAGGGCGCCCGCCCGCGGATCGTGCGGGCTTACCGCCACGGCCGTGTCGCCGAGGTAGGTTTCCGGGCGCGTCGTCGCGACTGTGAGCCACGCCGCGTCATCGCCCGGCTGATCGCTTGCTCCCGGATAGCGCAGGCGCGCCAGCTCGCCCCAGGTCACCGGCACACACGCATCGCCCCCGCCCGCCTGCTTCCGCACCAGCGGATACCGCAGGTAGTAAAACGCCGCGTCGATCTCCTCGTCGTAACACTCATCATCCGCCACGGCCGTCTGCAGCGCCGGATCCCAGTTCACCAGCCGCTTGCCACGGTAGATGAGCCCGTCGCGGAACAGCCGGAAGAACGCCTCGCGCACGGCCGCCGCACACTGCTCGTCCATCGTGAACCGCTGACGCGCGTAGTCGCACGAGCACCCCATCGCCTTGAGCTGCCCGGTGATGGTCGCCTCGTACTCGTCCTTCCAGGTCTGGACCTGTTCCACGAACGCTTCGCGCGTCATCGCCTGCTTGAGCGGGCCCTTGAGCTTGCCTTCCTTGCGGAGCCGCTTCTCGACCACGGCCTGCGTGGCGATCCCCGCGTGGTCCGTCCCCGGCATCCACAGCGCCTCGAACCCCTGCATCCGGTGCGCCCGCGTCAGGATGTCCTGCAGCGTGTTGTTCAGCGCGTGACCCAGGTGCAGCGCACCCGTCACGTTCGGCGGCGGGATGAAGATGCAGAACGGCTTGCGCTCCCCGCTCAGCACCCGCGCCGGGTCCGCGTGGAACGCCCCGGCTCCGTCCCACTTCGCCAGCACCCGCGCCTCGTGCTCGACCGGGCGGTACTGCTTGGGCATGGCCTCAACCACGCCGGCACCGGGGGCGTTGGAGGGAGTTAAGGGGGCGGTGGGGATGGGGGTGGGGGGGGTAGACATAGTGGTTACGGCCAGACTTGCGCAGGAACCGCGGCCTTCGCGCGGGGGAAAGTCTAGTGTGGGTGCCTCACCGCACGGCGTGCGACCGCCCTGCCCCGTGCGACCGAGAATACAGGGCATGACCAGCGCGACCCCGCCGACCCTCCCGACCTCCGCGACCCCTCCGACCCCCCCGATGACCGGCTCCAACGGACAACCTGCTGCTACCCCTGGCTCCGGTGACTCCGGCCGCCGCCGTCTTGGCATCGCCCTGGCCGCCCTCGTCTTCCTCGGCGGCGCCGGAATCGGCGGGCTCATCATCGCCCGCGTCGGCGCCACCACCGGCGCCGGCTCCCACACCCCCAAGGCCCCGGAGCAGACAACCGTGCGCCCGGCCGTCCCGCCGTCCGCTCCCGCGGGCGCGACAACCGCCGCCGCCCCCTCGGGCGCCGCGCCCACCGCCGCCGGCACCCCCGCCCAGATCCTCGAGGCCGCCCAGAAGCTGCTCACCGAGCGTCGGTACGACCCCGCCCGCGGCATTCTCGAGCGGGCCATCGAGACCCACCCCGCCGACCAATCCCTCCGCCTCGCCCTCGCCGAGTCCCTGCTCGGCCTGGGCGAGCACGCGAAGGCCTACGAGCAGTACCGCGCCGCCATCGCCCTCGGCGGCACAAGCGTCCCCGCCAAGCTCCACATGGAAGCCGGCACCGTCGCGAACACCGCCGGCCTCGTCGACGAGGCCGAGGAGCACTACTCCGCCGCCCAGCTCGCCGACCCGGCCGACCCGAAGATCCCGCTCTACCTCGCGATGATCCAGCTCAAGCGGAACAACGACGACGGCGCCGCCGCGAGCCTGGTGCGGGCCGTCACGCTCAACCCCGACCTCGCCGAGGGCTGGGGCACGCTGGGCGAGCTCTATCTCAAGCAGGGCAAGACCGACCTCGCGCTCCAGCAGATCGAGAAGGCCCGGCGCCTCGCCCCGACGACGGCGAGATGGGTCCTCGCCGAGGCCCGCGCCCGCAAACGCAACGCTGATCCCGCGACCGCCGTGAAACTCCTGTCGGCCCTCAGCGAGCCCGACGCCTCGAGCGTTCCGGTGCTCCGCACGCTGGCCGAGTGCCACTCGATGCTGGGCGACAAGGCAAAGGCCGCCGAGGTCGTGACCGCCGCGGCGGACAAGAAGCCGGCGGATGTCGAGCTCAACTTCGAAGCCGCGGTGTGGCTTACCCGCGCCGGCGATGAAGCCCGCGCCAAGGAATACGCCCGGCGCGCCGCCGACCGCGGCTACGAGCCGGCGAAGAAGTTATTGGCGGGCGGCGGCGAATAAGAGCCCGGAGCGGCAGCGACGGGCCACGGTTGCTCCCGTATTGGCTTGCTCATCGGAAATACGGCTGCCGCCGTGGCCCGTCGCTCCCGCTCCGGGCTCTTATCATCCCCGGTTGGAACGCGACACCCGCCAGCGCAAGGCCATCCGCCAGTCCATCGAGGACGCCGCGCGCCCGCTGAGCCCGCAGGAAATCCTCGAGTTCGCGCAGGCGGCCGTCCCCGGCCTGGGCATGGCCACCGTCTACCGCTCCATCAAGGGCCTCGTTGAGGAAGGCTGGCTCCGCGCCGTCGAGCTCCCCGGGCGCCCGCCCGCGTACGAGGTCGCCGGCAAGGAGCACCACCACCACTTCCACTGCCGCAAGTGCGGGCGCGTCTTCGAGGTGGAGGGCTGCCCCGGCAACCTCAAGAAGCTCGCGCCTCCAGGGTTCGTCGTCGAGGAGCACGAGGTGGTGCTGTATGGGTTGTGCGATCGGTGCAAGGCGGCGTGAGCGGTGCTCAAATGGCAAGTGAGCAAATAGGCAAAGGGCAAATGCGGAGGGATCGAATTTGCCCTTTGCCTATTTGCCCTTTGCCCATTTCACAACTCAATACTCGTCCCAAACACCGGCCGATGCACCTGCCGCGGCGACGCCCGCTCCGCCAGCTTCCCCGCCAGCACGCCGCGCTGCATGTCTTCGCCGTGGTTCAGCGCGACCCGAGGCCGATCCGTCACGCCCGCGCTCCCCGTGAGCGCCGGCATGGCCCAGTCCACCAGGTCGCTCTGCCCCGCGTGCGCGCTGAACCCGCTCAGCGTGTGCACCTGCGCCTTCACCGCGATGTTCTCCCCCAGCACCCGCACCATCTTCTCCCCGTTCACGAGCTTGCGCCCCAGCGTCCCCTCCGCCTGGAACCCCACGAACACCACGTGCACCTGCGGCTGCCACAGCCCGTGCCGCAGGTGATGCAGGATCCGCCCGCCCGTGCACATCCCCGAGCCGGCGATGATGATCGTCCCGCCCGCGGCCTTGTTCAGCTGCCTCGACTCTTCCCCCGTCCGCGTCGTCCGCAGCCCGCCGAAGTTCAGCGGGCTCGTCCCCGAGTACAGGATCGCCCGCGCCTCCTCGTCGAACAGCTCCGGGTGCCCGCGGTACGACTCGGTCGCGCGGTTCCCCAGCGGGCTGTCGATGATCACCGGCACCGGCTCGATCCGCTTCGCCCGCACCAGCTCCCCGATGATGTAGATGAGCTGCTGCGTCCGCCCCACCGCGAATGAAGGAATCAGCACGCGACCGTTCCCCCTCTTCGCCTCGCCCAGGATCTTCACGAACTCGTCGATCGTGCCGTCCATCGATTTGTGGTCCCGATCGCCGTACGTCGACTCGAGCACCAGCAGGTCCGCCGGCCCCAGCGAGCTTGGCTTCTGCGCATCCCGCAGGATCGGCAGCCCCCGCGGCCCGAGATCCCCCGAAAACAGGATCGTCCGCTCCCCATCCCCGTTCCCGTTCCCCGCCACCTGCACCCGCGCTGAGGACGACCCGAGAATGTGCCCCGCGTCCGCCAGCGTCACCGTCACGCCCGGAGCAATCTCCGTCGGCGTCGCATACGGCAATGGGCGCAGCAGCCGCAGCACATGCTCCGTGTCCTCCACCGTGTACAACGCCGGCGGGCACACCTCGCGCCCGGCGCGCAGCCGGCGCAGCTCGCACCGCTCGTGGTCCATCTGCTGGATGTTCGCCGAGTCGCGCAGCATCACGTGCGCCAGTTCGATCGTCGGCGGCGTCGCCCAGATCGGCCGGTCATACCCCCATTTCGCGAGCTGAGGCAGCCGACCCGTGTGGTCCAGGTGCGCGTGCGTCAGCAGGATCGAGTCCAGCCGGTCGAAGTCCAGCGGCGGCGGGCGCCGGTTCGACTTCTCGGCGTGATAACTCCCCTGGTGCAGCCCCAGGTCCACCATCACGCGTGCCCGCGGGGTCTCGAGGTAGTTGCACGAGCCGGTCACCTCGCCCGCGGCCCCGTAGAAAGTGATGCGCATGACCAGACGGTATCGCCGAGATCCCCCCTCCGCGCATCGCTGAGGGGGAAATGCTTGATGGGCGTCCAGCCCATCAAGCGGGGGGAGAGGCGTGCGCGCCCGCCGCAACAAAGGCCCGCCTCCGCGTGAACGACCTCGCTCGTCCCCACATGAGCGCCCCATCATGTTGCCGCCCCTTCGCCCGCTTTTCTGGCCCGAATGAACCCGATGAACGATGGTTGAGTATTGGTAAGGCGATCCCCCAGCCGCCCCACTCTGCCCCGGGGCGCAAAGGCCGCGTGAATGATGGAGAGAGCAGCAACAGATTGTGTGGCCGGATTCGGCACCTTTGCCGAAGCTTCCACGCCATGGAAGCACGACTGCTCAACCCCGCCCCAGTGGAGCTTGAGCTGACCATGGGCCGCCTCGCCGCCATCGTGAAGTCCGGGCTCCGGCGATACCCGCCGCAGCTCGTGTCCTCCATCCGCGGCCTCATCAACCCCTCGTCCCTGGGCAAGCCCACCCGTGATCTCGACGTCGGCGCCTTCGAGCGCAGCGACCTCGCCGCGGTGTGGCTCGGCCACGCCACGGTCCTCATGCGGGTCGGCGGGACGACCATCCTCACCGACCCGGTCTTCTCCGACCGCATCGGCCTGACCATGGGCAACGTGACGATGGGCATCTCGCGGATCGCCCCGGTCCCGGTCGACCCCGCGAGCCTGCCGCCCATCGACCTCGTGCTCCTCAGCCACGCCCACCTCGACCACCTCGACCGCCCCACGCTCCAGCGCATCGCCAGCTCGCGCACCACCGTCGTCACGGCCCAGCGCACGACCCGTCTCGTGCCCTCGGGCTTCGGTGACGTGCTCGAGCTCAAGTGGGGCCAGCGTCTCAGCGTCCGCGGCGTCGACCTCGAGGCTGTCCGCCCTGCTCACTGGGGCGCCCGCAAGGCCTACGACCGGCGTCGCGGGTTCAACTCGTATGTCATCACGAGCGGTTGCCGCAGGGCGCTTTACGCCGGCGACACCGCGCTTACGAACGCGTTCGACGAACTGGGTGCGATGGACATGGCCGTCTTCGGCATCGGGGCATACCAGCCCTGGAACCACCACCACGCCAACCCCGAGCAGGTCTGGCGCATGTTCACGGCCATGCAGTGCGGGGGGGGCGGCGCGGGCGCGGGCGAGGCCGAGCGCAAGACCAACGGCGTCCTTGTCCCGATCCACCACAGCACGTTCAAGCTCAGCGATGAACCGATCCACGAGCCGATGGCCCGCATGCTCGCCGTCGCTGGGACCGACGTCCACCGCGTCGTCGTTCGCCACGTGGGCGAGAGCTGGTCGGTGTGCGGGCGGCTGACAAGCGGCTCCCTCGCCGCGGCCCGCCACCAGGCCGCCGCCGGCGCCGTCGCCCTCGCATGACGCATCGCTTTGCCCCGCACGGCGCCCGCCTCTTCGCCCCGGAGGGGCGCCCGAATGTTGCCACGGGTGGAGCGACGCGCTTCGCGTCGCGCAACCCGTGGAAGCTCGCCCCTTAATTCTCTCTCTAGTATTCCGAAGTGCCCCGGCGGGGCACACGAATTTCCCCCGCAACGCCGCACACGTTCTCGGCGCGTGCGTTCCGTCTGCCTCCTCGCCCATCCCCTCCGCCTAGCATCCTCGCCGGAACATTCGTTCCGTTGCGGCACACGGCCATGGCTCGCCGGTCGGTCGTTGGCTCGCCCTCACCCGAGAAAGACCATGCGCTACCACGCCCCCGCGTCACATCCGCGCGCCCCGTTCGCCCGCACGCTCCTGTCCTTCTGTGTCGCCGCGTGCTGCTTCATCATCGCCGGCTGCGCCGAAATGGCCCTCAAGCAGAAAGAGCGCCAGATGGAGCTCGTCGCCCGCGACTGGTCGATGACCATCCGAGCCAGCCAGGTCGTCCCCGTCTACCCCCTCACCCAGGACCTCGTCCCCGGCGACGTCTTCGTCGTCCAGATGCCCATCGCCGAGCAGAGCCGGCGCTACCGCGAGCGCGGGTTCCTTCCCACCGACCTCCAGGCCGCCCGCCTCCAGGTCAGCGACTACCGCGCCTTTTACCGTGGCTTCGAGCACGGCCCCGCCGACGAGGACACGCCCCTCATCCTCCCGCGCGACTGGCGCGCCGGCCCCTCCGACGGCTCCATCGCCGGCTCGATCCTCAACCCCAGCGAGGGTGACGCCCCCAACGACGGCTTCGGGCGCGTCTGGCGCTCCTTCCCCCGCGCCGGCTTCCCCAGCTACACCTTCGAGGTCTCCAACCAGGGCGGTCTGAGCGCCGCTCTCCCCGTGCAGGGCATCCCCGTCGCGCTCGCCGCCACCGGCGCCGCTCGCGCCACCGGCTCGATCACCATCGCCGACGCCGTCACCTACGGCGTCGACGCCGGCGACCTTTACGAACAGCTCCACGACTACGTCGAGGACGCCCGGGCCAAGGGCCTCACGCCCCCGCCCGGACAGATCTGGTATCTCCGCGTCGTCACCCGCGTCTTCGCCGCCAAGCGCTTCGACATCGTCCTCACCGCCACCTCCACCTGGGGCGGCGGCGTCGACGTCGGCGCGCCCAAGGAGGTCGGTGACACCAAGGCCCCCGAGCCGCTCGCGGTCCCCGAACGCATCGCCGATACGCCCCGGGCCCAGGAGATCATGCTCGACGATCTCGAGCTCCGCGCCGCGGAGCGCAGGGCCGCGTCCGAAGACGCCCAGGCGCACCGCACGGGCAACTCCCTCGAGGGCGGCCTCACCGTCACCGACATCAACAAGCGCCTCAAGGCCCTCGAGTCTCCCGACGCCGACGGCGCCAAGCCCGTCCCCGGAGCGGGCGCCGCCGCCAGCCTCGCCCCCGGCGTCTCCCTCCGCGCCACCTTCGCCAGCGGGCGCACCGTCGGGTTCCAGGAGACCTACACCGAGCCGATCGTCGTCGGCTACCACGGCTTCGATGTCGCGATCGACTCGAGCGGCAACATCGGCCCCATCGTCCCCACCTTCGCCGTCCTCACCGAGGGCGCCTTCATCCCGCCCCCGACCGGCCTCACCACCGAGGACACGGTGTACCGCGCGCTCGTCAACACCCTGCGCGGCGCCGACCCGGACAAGTCGATCCCCGTCCTTCGGGTGGCCGCCGGCAACGACGACGCCCTCCTGGTGATGTTCGAGTCCGAACTCGCGAAGGAAGGCAACGACAAGAATCCTGTCGGCGCGTGGACCGACGCGAGTCACGCGTGGATCGGGGCCGCCGGCATGGGCGCCGCCCCCAACCGCCGCCTGCTGGTGCGCGAGTGGCTCGCCGCGGCCCTCGAGAACGCCGACTTCTGACCGACGCCCCACCCCTTCCCTTCAGACGAGATCGCAGGAGCAAGGAATGGCCCGATTCAAGGTTGAGGTGCTCGACAACGACGTCTCCGGCGACAAGGCCTGGAAACGCATCGTGGACAGCATCCGCGACGGCGCCAAGAGCGTCGAGGTCGTCTCACGCACCGTCGACAAGGTCAAGATCTGGGAGATCCGCTCGTGGAGCGGCATCCGCGACGCCACGCCGGGCTCGAACGCGGCGGGCGCCGACCCGAATCTCGACTATTGAGGTGGCACAGGCGTCCCGCGTGTGATCGGCCGCCTTGGGCCGATGCCACCGGACCTGAAGCCGATTTCGCCCCCGCTTCACCCACCCTTCAGCGACCACGGCCATCCTGACAGTACAGGCCGCGTTTCTTCTTCACGCGCCCACAACGGACACTTCCCATGGTCGCAGGCCGAGGATTCCTGGATCACATCCCGTCGAGCGCCGAACGTGTCCCGTCGCACACCGCGCCGCGCTTCAACCGGCGCATCAAGTGCACCACCAAGGCCAACATCCTCTACTACAGCCACCACCCCGACCTCATCGAGGAGCGGCTGCAACAGCTCGATGAGGAGTGGGATATCGAGCGCGTCCTCGAAACCCAGGCGGCCGCCCTCGCCCTCGCCGGCACGGTCCTGGGCACGCTCGTGGACCGGCGCTGGTTCGCCCTCCCGGCGATCGTCGGCGGATTCCTGCTCCAGCACGCCGTGCAGGGCTGGGCCCCGCCGCTGCCGTTCCTCCGCAGCTTCGGCGTGCGCACGACGCAGGAGATCGAGGCCGAGCGCTACGCGCTCAAGGCCCTGCGAGGCGACTTCCGCGACATCGCACCCGGCGACACCGGTGCCCTCGCGGCGGCGACCGATCGGTTGTAGCGACAGGAAAGAACGATGAACGACGGGTGCCCCGGCGGAGCTCTGTCCGCCGGGCTCTTCTGTTTCAACCGCACCGCCGCCGCGCCGCCACCAGACCTCCCAGCCCAATCAGCACCAGCGTCCCCGGCGCCGGTACCGGCGCGGTCAGGACCCGGAACTCAACCGTGTCCTGAAAGAACTGGAATTCACCGAAGATCGAGAACGTCAGCACGTTCTGGTTGATCGAGAATGAGTCGATGGCCTGGGAGATGCCGCGGGGGTCGCCGGTCTGGTCGTACGTCGTCCCCGTCGGTCCCAGGATCGGGTCCGAGGGGTACAGCGTCGCATTGTCGAACGCCACGCCCACGATCTGCCCGTCGAACGTGATCGTGCCCGTGATCTGCTGGCCGACGTGCCGGTAGTGCAGGTAGTGCGAGTCGACGACGCCGCTGACCGAGCCCGGTGTCGGCAACGTGCTCGACCCCGGGTTGTTGATCATGCTCATCGCGAGGTTGGAGACGAGCACATCCTGCTGCTCATCCCAGATGGTCGCCGTGTCGGCCGCGCTCGCGTAGCTGATCCCGAGCTGCACGACGGCCGGCGGCGCGATCTGCTCGATGGGGCCGGTGAACGACGAGATCGACGCCACCGCGGGCGCCGCGGCGAGAAGCAGAAGCGACGTAGCGACCGCGGACGAACGGGTGCGGGACCGGCCCATGGGATCTCTCCTTCAGAAGCGGCCAGACTAGTTTGTTAAGGTCAATCCTGCAATCAAATAGTCTGCGTTCGCATTTCGTTTGGGGCCGCGAAACGCCCCATCCTCACAGCAACGGCCCCACCAGCTGGGCCGTGTTTTCCGCCGCCTTGCGGTACCACCGGCGCTCGCGCCAGTCCGCCAGGTTCACTTCCACCGATTGCTCGATGTAGCCGCGCTGCATGAACCGCACCAGGCTCGCCACATCCGTGTCGTAGATCATCATCGTGATCTCGAAGTTGAGCCGGAACGAGCGCGTGTCCAGGTTCGCCGAGCCGATCACCGCGAGGTCGCGGTCCACCGTCACCGTCTTGCTGTGCAAGAGCCCGCCCCGGTAGTGGTGGATGTGCACGCCCGACTCGAGCAGATCCAGGTAGTGCGACCGGCTCGCCGCCCGCACCATCAGGTTGTCGAGCACCTCGGGCAGCACGAGGTGCACGTGCACGCCTCTCACCGAGGCCGACATCAACGCCGTCTTCAGCGCCTCGTCGGGCACGAAGTACGGCGTCGTGATGAACAGCTCCTCGCGCGCCACATGGATGCACGCCAGGATCGCCTGCATCACGGACGCCGGCGCCGGCCCCGGCCCCGACGGGATCACCTGCACGATCGTCCCGCCCCCCCCCACCCCCGGCGAATCCGGTGCTTGAGGCGGCAGCGCCGGCAGGAACGCATCCGCCTCCGGCATCGGCTCCCCCGAGTCCAGCTGCCAGTCCGTCAGGAACACCACCGCCAGCGCCTGCGCCGCCGGCCCTTTGAGCCGCACGGTGCAGTCGATCCACGGCCCGGTCTTGATCCACTTCCTCGACCGGAACGTTGAGTCGGCGATGTTCTGGCTGCCGCAGTACGCGACCTCGCCGTCGATCACGAGGATCTTGCGGTGGTTTCGCAGGTCGATCCGCGCGAACAGGGCCCGCAGGAACGCCACCGGCAGCGCCGGGACAACCTTTACCCCCGCCCCGCGCATCGACGACGCACGGCGCGACTTGAGAAACTTCTTCGACCCGACCGCGTCCACGAGCACGCGGCACTGCACACCCCGGGCCGCGGCCAGTTCCAGCGCCAGGCCCACGCGCTCCGAGCGCGTGCCCGGGTCCCAGATGTATGTGAGCATGTGCACGTGGTGCTTGGCCGCGTTGATGTCCGCGATCATCGCGTCGAGCGTCTTCTCCGCGTCGGTGTGCAGCTCGATCGCGTTGCCCGAGAGCGGCGGGAACCCGCCGACGGCCGTGCCGAACACCGCGATGTGCCCGTACGGCGCGTTCTCGTTCAGGAAGATCCCGCACCGGTGCCGCCACAGGCCGATCGCCTCGGCCTCGAGTTTCGTCACCAGCTCGTTGTACCGGCGCGCCCGCCGGATCCCCAGCTTCGCCTCGCCGAAGAGCAGGTAGCCGACCCAGCCGAAGATCGGAACGAACAGGAGCACGACCAGCCACGCCGTGCGGATCGGCGGATCGATGCGGCGCATGACCACCCGCCCGGCGAGCAGCAGCCGGATGATCCAGTCGGCGATGAAGATGGCCCATGCGAGCCAATCGGGGAAGTGCACGGTGAGAGAGTAACGAGCCCTCCGCGCAGGCGGAGGGTGAACCCGTCAGAAACGGGCCACTGCCGCGGTAAAGGGCAAATCAGCAAAGGGCAAAGGACAAATCAGGACGCGGCGGAGAGATTGTGTCAATGCTTGTCGGGCGGGGGACCGGTGGGGGGCGGGGTTCGTGTGATTCGGTCGATGAGCCAGCACATGCGGAGCGGGCCGGTGTCGGGGCGGATGAGGTGGAAGCGGATGCGGGGGGCAGTCGGCACTGGGGACTGGGCACTGGGGGGAGACAGATGGAGGTCGACGGTGGCGGTGCGGCCGTGCTGGGTGGGGGGGGGGAAGGGTGGCGGCGCCGGGGGTGTCGAGGAGGTCGGGGAGGGCTTGGAGGTCGGGGAGAGGGAGGTCGAGGGGTGCGGCGGCAGGCATCGGCCCCGAGCGGCCGATCACAGGCGGGACGCCTGTGCCACTGTTGTCGGACACAGGCG
>CAZMCC010000010.1:0-58318 GCA_964564695.1 uncultured Phycisphaeraceae bacterium
CATCCCCATCCCCGCCGATCATCGCCCGCGGTCGTTGGGTTGTTCAGAAGTCCCTCAAGACACAAACGTGTGTTGCCATCCGGAAGACTCTGACGCCTTCACCGACGCGTACTCAGCGCCCGCTCGAAAAATCCCCCAATCGCCTCCCGACTCGCGTCATAGTCCGCGATGTCGTTGTGCCCCGCCTCGCCGATATCGACGCGCTCCACCTTCACCCCCGCCGCCTTGGCCGCCTCCTCCAGCACCCCCGCGTGCCGCGGCGGCACGATTCCGTCCAGCGCCCCGTGCACGATCAGGTACGGCCGCCCCTTGAGCTTCGCGACGAGCGACTTCCCGTCGAGCCCGCGCCCGATCAAGAGCGGCCCCAGCACCGGCACGTGATCCCCCGCGATCCCCGCCCAGCTCGAGAACCCCGACACCGTGCACACCGCCGCCGCCGGCCGCTCCGCCGCGACCGCGAGCGCAAACGACGCCCCCAGGCTCACGCCGTAGACCCCGATCTTCGTCGCGTCGACATCCGCCCGCGCCGCGAGGGCGTCGTACGCGGCGAGCGCATCAACCCGCAACACCCCGCGCGAGGGCGTCCCCGCGTCCGACCGTCCATACCCGCGGTAGTCGAAGATCAGCACGTGGAACCCGTGCGGGGGGCGGTGCACCAGGAACCGCGAGAAGTCCGCGTGCGACTCGATGTTCCCCGCGTTCCCGTGGCAGTGCAGGATCGCCGGTCGTTTCTCCCCCGGCTCCGCGCCCGCCGCGCGCAGCAGCCACCCGTGCAGCTTCACGCCGTCGGGCGTGGTGAACCACACGTCCTCGACGCTCTTGGGCGTCGGGAACTCGTCCCGCGACGGGAAGTAGAACACCAGCCGCTCGACCCACCCGGTCATGCGCAGCACCGCCGCCCCGACCAGCAGCACGGCCACCACGCGCGCGGCCCGCAGCCAGGGATTGGACCTCTTCCGCTCGACAGCGCTCGTCGCCAGTGTGGGCACGCCGGCTCCCTTGCGTTCACCCCTCGTCGCTCCCCCTGGTCCCCGCCGTCCCCTTCGCGCCTTTAGGCTTGCGCCCCCTCTTCCCCCCAACCTTTCGCGGCGCGAAGATCGCCGTGCTCTGCTCCCCCTCCTCCTGCCCGCGCGGCAACGGCCCGATCTTCGTGATCCGCTCCCACGCGCTCCGCGCGTTCGCCGTCGAGTATTCGCACCCGATGAAGTGCCTGTTCTCATCGAACGCGACGACGCCGGTGGTGCCCGAGCCCAGGAACGGGTCCATCACGACCATCCCCTCGTCCGAGCACGCCCGGATCACCCGGCGCAGGTACACCTCCGGCAGCTGGTTGTCGTGCCCCGGGCGCCGCTCCTTGTTGTTCCCCTGGATGCGCCCCCAGAACTTTCCGTACCACACATCCATCGGCAGGCGCATCCCCGCGGGCATCCCGTCGTTCTTCTCTTCCGTCCGAGGATCGCCGTAGATCGCCCGCCGGTCCGAAAGCTCCAGCACGCCGTCGGGATTCCAGATGCGGCACGTGCCGGCGCCCGTCCCCGAGATCCCGCGCCGCCTCGCCTCCGGCGCCGCAACGGGGCGCGGCTCACGCGCCTTGGCGAAGTACAACGCGTGCACCTTCGAGTTGATGAACCGCGTGTTCGTGTTCTGCCCGAACCGGTAATGCCACACGCACCAGTTGATCATGTGCAGCCCGCGCTGCTTCAGGTGAATCACGATCTCCGCCGCCGTGTCGTCCGGGATGTTCACCCACAGCGCGCCGTGCGGCGCCAGCGCCGCGATGCACGCGTCCAGCCACCGGTGCGTGAAGTCGACGTAGTCCTCCCGCTCCATCGCGTCGTGCCACGCGTCGTGCTGGTCGCGATGCTTCAGGTGCTCGCGCGCAATCTCGCGGTCGTAGTCCCGGTTCCAGTTGAAGGGCGGATCGGCGAACACCAGGTCCACCTTCCCCTCCGCGCACTCGGGAATCCGCGGAATCAGCTCCGTGCAGTCCCCGATGTACACCCGCGCCGTCGCCTTGGTGCGGGCGTGCGTGGCCTCGAGATCGGGCTTGAGCGCCCGCCCCAGCTTCGCGCGCGCAACAACCACCGGCGTCGGATGAGTCCCGTTTGTGCGTGTCATAGACAGGTCGAGTGTACCTCGTTCTCGCACGCCGCGCCAGCAGGAGAGGCCGTACGCAGAGGACGCGGAGAAGGGCGGAGGGCCGCAGAGTCAGGAAGAAGTCATGTGCGCCGGGATCCCGTGCCCGAATTCAAAGTCCCAATTCCCCTCCGCGTTACTCCGCGTTCCTTCTCCGCGTCCTCCGCGTACGCCTTGTTCGGCCGATCTGCCACTGTCGGTTGCTGTCACTTCGCCCCGCCCTGATCCCGCTCCGCGTTGCTCAATTCAATCAGCGCCGCGTGCTTCATCAGCGTCCCCGCCGCGCTCGAGGCCGCCGCCAGCCACCCCGCGTACCCGTCCATGAACGCCCGCTTCACCACCAGCTGCTTCAGCCCGGCCAGCACCGGCGACACCGCCAGCTTCGTGTACGAGCTCCGCTTCCCCGCCGCGTGCAGGCTCGCCGCCATCGTCCGCGCGTGCACCGCCTGCTTGGCCAGAAACTCCGCGAACGTCGTCACCGAGTCGTGCCGCATCGTCCCCGACAGCCCCACCACCACGGCCCCGTGAGCAGGCTCAAGCACGTCGTGCGGATCAAGCCCCGTCCACGCCGCCCGCCCCGCCTTCACCAGGCGTACCCGCCGCTCCGGCTGCCACGCGTAATGCAACGCCCGTCCGCGATAGAACACCTTCCGATTCACCGTGAACGCCTCGGCACTCGGCGCCCCAGCGCTCGGCTCGAGCGCGTGCCGGATCGCCGCCGCCAGGTCCAGCTCCACCGCTTCGTCCGAATCGATGCACAGCACCCACCCATGACGGCACTCCAGCAGCGCCTTCTGCTTCGTCCTCACATGCCCCATCCACTCCGACCGCACCACCCGCACGCTCGTCCGCCCCCCCGACTCGCCCGCCGCCGCCCCCCCCACAGACTCGATCCGCTCGATCGTCCCGTCCGTCGACCCCGAATCCACCGCGACGATCTCGTCCACCACCAGCCCGCCCGCATACTCCCCGCGCCCCGTCAGCGAGTCGAGCGTCCGCCCGATCGTGTCGACGTTGTTCCTGCACACAATCGCCGCCGACAGGTCGAGTGCGTGGGGACTGGAGGGTGTGGGGGCGCCGGTCACGCTCGATGGTGGGGCCGCCGTCTCGGGATGTCAACGTGGTTCCCGTGGGTGCCACGACCGGCCGCTTTGGGCCGGTCGTGTTCTTGCCCCCTCTCCCTCGCGGCTCTGAGCGAGGGAGAGGGCTTGGGTGAAGGCTCGACTCCTCATTCTCCTTCAAAGCTCCGCAACCTTTGACATCGCCGCGCGCAGCCCGCACCCTCTCATCACCGGGTGCCACTACCGGCGGCTTTGAGCCGGTAGTGCCTCGGGTCTCCCCTGTGTACCGTCCCCCAATGTCCGACGCCACGGCCACTCTGCGCGTCATCCGAGCCGCCCCCGGCGTGGACTCCGCCGCGCTCGCCCGCGAGCTCTCCGACGCCTCATGGATCAGCGTCGCCACACCCCTCAAGCTCGACGCGGGAGGGGGGGGCGACGGCTCGTGGGTCCGCCGCGGCTCCCTTGCGGGGCGCGATGTCGTGGTGAAAGCCCGCACCCTCTCCCCCTCCGACCGCCTCAAAGCCCTCGTCGGCCAGTCGCGCGCCGACCGCCACTGGCGCGGCGCCGCCCGCCTCGCGCGCGCCGGCATCCGCACCGCCACCCCCCTCGCCATCCTCCGCGGCACGTTGGGAGGGCGTCCCACAGAACTCCTCGTGTGCGAGTTCGTCCCCGGCGTCTCGCTCCTCGCCGCGATCGCGGCCCTCGCCCGCGCTCCGGTCCCGCGCGAGCACGCCCTCGCCCGTGCCGCCGGCCTCTCCATCGCCGACCTCGCCGGTGGGGGGGCCGCGGGTTTGTTCAACCGCGACCACAAGCCATCGAACCTCATCGTGCTCGGCGAAGGCGCCGCGGTCCCGCGCATCGTGATGCTCGACACCGTCGCGATCCGCACCGCCCGCGGCGACGCCTCCCTCGCCCGCATGCTCGCCTCGCTCGTGATCGAGCCCACGGGCGTGGGGCTCACGCCGAACCTGCGCCGTCCCCTCCTCTTCCGCGCCGCCCTCGCCGCCGCCGACCAGGACCGCGCCCGTGCCCGCCGTCTCTACCGCGCCGCCGCACAAATCGTCCGAGAACATGGCGACCCGACCCCGCGCGTGAATCCGCTCGCCTGATGGGTGTTGAATGGGTGCCCCGTCGGAGCTCTGTCCGCCGGGCTCTTCCGCCCCATTCGCCCTACCCTCCCTCGAATGCCCGGCTCCTCCTTCCGCCAAGCCATCAAACGCGTCGTCGTCGCGGTCGCCGGGCCCAGCAACGCCAGCCGCGCCTCGGCCGTCGTCAACACCACCGTCACCCTCCCCCCGCCGCTCCCGCTGCCGACTTGGCGCGACGAGGTCGAGGCCACCGGCCGTCTCGTCACCCCGCACGGCAGCGTCCGCGCCATCGCCCCCCGCGCCGAGCTCTACCCCCGCTCCGGCCGCTACCCGCCTGTCGTCCCCGGCCCGAGCGTCCCCTCCGGCAAGCGCCCGCTCCCCAACGACAAGCTCCAGTACTACCCCCGCTGGCACGTCCCCGAGCACCCCCGCTCCTGGACCTGGCCCAGCTACCTGAGCCCCGACGCGTCGCCCTGGCTGCGCGTCCTGCACGACCTCTACTCGAGCCCCTTCAGCTTCCCCTCATCGCTCGCCCCCGAGAGCGGCCTGCTCGTCCACTCCATCGTCCGCAACCACCGCCCCAAGCTCGTCATCGAGACCGGCTCGTTCATCGGCGTCAGCACGCTCTGGATCGCCGCCGCCCTCAAAGAGAACGGCGACGGCGGCGTCGTCCACGCCTTCGACGACTTCGGCCCCATCGAGCCCGGCCCCTGGCGCGAAGTCGCCATGCCCACCGGCCGCCTCGAGTTCGTCGCGAACAACATCGCCAGGGCCGGCCTCGCCGACCACGTCGTCTTCCACCCCGGCAACAGCTCCTTCGAGATCCGCGCCGCACACGACGAAATCAAACGCGACGGCGGCGCCCAGCTCGCCTTCCTCGACGCCGACCACGGCGTCATCGGCGTCTGGCAGGACTTCTGGGCCACCGAGCCCCTCCTCAACACCGGTGCCCTCGTCATGCTCCACGACACCTTCCCCGACTACTGCGGCTACGACGGCCCCCGCCACCTCCTCGACCACGTCAACCAGCAGGCCGCCGGCGTCTACGAAAAACTCGACCTGTACCTGGCGCCGATGAACTACGGCCTCGGGCTGATCCGCCGAGTCGGTTGATCCTCTCGTTCGCGTTCAATCTCGCTTGTTCTCCCGCTCGCGTCCTCTCGCTCTTCAGGCCGAAGGCCTGGTCGTGAGTAGCCGGCGGTGGAGGAGGCTTTGCGACGACACTGCCGGAAAGCGGTCCCAATTCTCTCTCGATCTCTTTGTTCAACTGCAGCCTGAAAGGCTGCTCGTGCCGTCGCTACCGCTGCACCCGCGTGATACGGAGCGCGGGCCCTCACATCGCTTCCCACTTCTCCGCGTTCCTCCGCGCTTCTCCGCGTCCTCCGCGTACGCCTTCTTCCGCGCGGCCGTTCACTTCACCCGATCCGCCACACACAAATACTCCCCCGCCGCCACCGCCTCCCCCTCCTCGACCGCGTCCCCAAGGTAATGGTGCCGGAACGCCTGGCTCCCCAGCAATTCCTTCTTCACAAACCCCCGATCCGCGAGCCACTTGTCGAGCTTGTCGCGCCCGATCCCGAACACGAACGGCTCGCTCCTGGCCGTCGGCAGGTCGCGCATCCCCTCGCCCGCCGCACGCGTGCGCGTGAAGTCCACCGCGCCGGTGTCCGCCTGCGGCTCGAGAAACGTGAACAAGATCCGCGACTTCGCCCCGCCCTGCCCTCTCACCGCGGCGAACAGCTCGTTCACGCGCTCCTCGGGCAGGTACATGACCAGCCCCTCCGCGATGTACAGCGTGTTCGCGCTCGACTTGTACAGGGGGCACCGCGCCAGCGCATCCTGCAGCGTCTCCTTGTGCAGGTTCAGGCTCGCCGTCGCGAGGTTCGGCGCCGGCAGCAGCGGCTTCATCACCGCCCGCATCTTGACGCGCTGCGTCGGCACCCGATCAAGCTCGATGAACGTCACCCGCGGCAGCGACTTGTACAGCCGCGGCGCCAGCGTGTCGTACCCCGCCCCGACCACCACCACCTGGCTGAACCCCTCCCCGATCGCCTTGCGGGCATGATCCTCCACCGCCCGCTTGCGCGCCACGATGTGCAGCCCGAACCCCGGCAGCGTCCGCTTCTCCGCCGTGCGGAGCTTCTTCTTCATCCACGCCTTGTCCCAGAACCACACCGCCCACCGCAACGGCCCCGGACTCGCCTTCACGCACGCCAGGCTCATCTCCGCCGCCTCCCGCGGCACGAGCGCCTCGTACCGCTCATCCGTCGCGGTGAACGCGAGGGCCGCGGCGACGTATCGGGCAGAGTTGGATGGGCTTGAATTGCTCATGGGCAGGCAAGGCTACACCTTCCCCGCCGCGATGCACACCTTGTACCGCGGACACGTCGCCAGATGGTCGTTGACCATCCCCGTCGCCTGCATCAGCGAGTAACAGATCGTCGACCCCACGAACTTGAACCCCCCCTTCGCCAGCGCCTTGCCCATCGCGTCCGACTGCGCCGTCGTCGCGGGGGCCGTGCCGTGCTCGGTCCATGTGTTGACGATCGGCCGCCGCCCCTTCTCCGGATCCACAAACTTCCACAGGAATGCGTCGAGCGTCACGCCCGACTCGCGCAGCGCCTGATACGCCTTCGCGTTCGTCACCACGGCGTTCACCTTCAGCGTGTTCCGAATGATCTTCGGATTCTCGAGCAGCTTCGCGATCTTCGACGCCGTGAACTTCGCCACCTTCGCCGGATCAAACCCCTCGAACGCCTCGCGATACCCCTCGCGCTTCGAGAGGATGATCGACCAGCTCAGCCCCGCCTGCGCCCCCTCGAGGTTCAGCATCTCGAACAGGTGCCGCTCGTCGTGGCTCGGCACGCCCCACTCGGTGTCGTGATACGCGCGGTCGAGATCGGTCTTGGGCCATGGGCATGCGGGCATCCGGGACGGTAGAACATTCACGCGGGTTATTTCCCCTGCCGTGCCTTCTTCCCGCCCACCAATCCAACCGAGCCCGACCTCCGAATACCCCCCATCGTGTCACAGGGCGCGATCGCCGCGCGGCCGCGTGACGGGGGTCCCGGGGAGATATCCTCCCTTCCGCGTGGGATGTCGCGAGTTTTCCCTCTGTGGCGAGGCCCGAAACGGCTTGACCGACGAAGACCTCCTCAAGCTGGCCGCGACAGGAGATCGTCAGGCGTTCCTGACGATCTACGACCGCTACAGCCCGCGCGTGCTCGGGCTGCTTGTGAAACTCCTGCGCGACCGGACCGAGGCGCAGGACGTGCTGCAGGACGTGATGTGGGAGATCTGGCGGAAGGCGGATCGTTACAACCCGGCCCTCGGCGCCGCCGCCTCGTGGATCCTCATGACCGCCCGCTCCCGCGCCATCGACGCCGCCCGCCGCTCCAAACGCTGGGACCGCACCCGCGCACTCGCGGACGATGCCGGCGCGCGGGTCGATTCGCCGCCGGGCCTGGCCCCGCGCTCCGACGAACTCGCGCGGATGCTCGACGCGCTGCCCGACGAGCAGCGCACGGCCGTGCACCTCGCGTTCGTCCAGGGGCTCACCCGGGCCCAGATCGCCGACATCACCGGCGCGCCGATCGGCACGGTCAAGACCCGGATCGCGCTGGCGATCCGGCGCATGAGCGAGCAGGCGCGCACATCGATGGGAGGGGTGGGGGGGGCCACGCCATGACGCGCCGCCCTGTCAACTTGCCTCCCGGGATCGACGACGCGGGAGGCGATCCGTTGTCGCCCGCCGAGCTCGCGGCGCTCTACGCGGCCGGTGCGCTCTCGCCGGCCGAGACCGCCGAGTTCGAGCGGCGCGTGGTCGCGGGTGAGGCGGCGTATGTCCGCGGTCTTGCCGATGTCGAGCCGATCCGCGATCGGCTGCTCGACGCGCTGGCCGCCGAGCAGATCACGCCGCCGCGTGACGTGCGCAAGGCCCTCGAAGGCCGCCTTGCCGCGGAAGAGTCCGACGACGACAACCCGTTTGCCGACGAGCACGATCACGAGCACGACGAATCGCACGAACTCGTCGGCGTTGGCGTCGGTGGTGGGGGGGCGCTCCCCGCCGGCGTCACCGTGCTCGGCGCCTCCACCGCCCGCTGGCGCCCCACCGGTCTCCGCGGCGTGCGCTACCGCACGCTCCTCGCCGACCGGCGCTCCAACCGGCGCACCATCATGCTCCAGATGGAGCCCGGCTCCGCCCTCCCCGACCACGGGCACGCCGGCATCGAGGAGGTCTTCATGCTCACCGGCGACCTCGACATCGCCGGGCGCACGCTCGGCCCCGGCGATTACATCCGTATCGAACGCGGCGCCCGCCACGGCGTGCCCATCAGCCGCTCGGGCTGCACGTGCATCGTCATCTCGGATTACGTGCCGTTCCCGCTTTCGAGCTGGGTCGGGTTCGTCAAGACGGCCGTGTTGTCGCTGTTTTCCAGGCCCAAGCGATGAGAGCCGCGAGCGCAAGCGAGCGAGAATGGCTCCCGCAAAAAAGAACCAGGCCCGCGTGATAGCGGGCCCGGCTTGAAGTTCTCGTCGTGCACCGGGAGCTTGCGCTCCCGGTTCGTTTATTCTCAGCGCCGGCGGGGGCCGACGTTCCGCAGGGCGATCATCTCGACCTCGATCGTCACCGGCGCGTTCAGCGGCGTGGGGCGGTTGGCCTGGGGCGGGGCCATGTTGATCTCCTTGGGGACGGTGATCTTCCGCTTGCCGCCGGGCTTCATGCCGACGAGGGCGTAGTCCATCGGGGCGTACTCGCCCGGGAGCCACACGTAGGGCTTGGCGGCGTCGAACTTCTCGACCTCAACACCCTTCTCGTCGAGGATGCGGTGCGAGGTGACGGCGATGAAGGTGCCGGCGGCGGCGTCGCCCTCGCCGACCTTGGTGTCCTCGTACTGCATGGCGCTCACGATCTCGATGATGAAGATGAGGTCGGAGTTGGGCGGGATGCTGCCGTCGACCGAGCCGCGTTCGGCGTAGCCGAGGGCGGAGGGGACGGTGAGCCTGCGGACGCCGCCGACCTTCATGCCGGGGATGCCCTTCTGCCAGCCGGGGACGAGGTCGGCGAGCGGGTAGACGGCGGGCTGGCCGCTGTCGTAGGACGACTCGAACTTGACGCCGGTGGCGTTGAGGACGCCGTGGTAGTGGAAGCAGAGGGTGTCGGTGGCTTTGAGTTCGGGGCCGTCGCCGATCTTCATGTCCTCAACGATGAGCCCGCCTTCGAGCTCCTGGCGGTTGATGGTGGGCATGTTGGGCACGGGGATGGCGGCGGGCGGCGGGGGCATTTCGGGCTGGGCCGCGGCGGGCGGAGGGGTAGGCGCGGGGGGGGTGGGGGTCGGCTTGGGCTGACCGCCGGAAGCGGGCTGGGCGGCGCCGGGCTGGGTCGAGCCCGACTGGGCCGATGCGCCGGTGACCAGGGTCGCGGCGGCGACAAGAGCGAGAGCAACACGGGAGCGAACCAGGATCATCGGTGAATTCCTTTCTTTGGCAGGGCGGGAGGATAGGACCCACGCCCCCCCACCAATCCACGGCGTCCGAGGGCGGTTTTTCGCCCGCTACGCTCGTCGCGGCGTGACCACAGACCCTTCACATTGGCCGCGGTGGTGCTGCGCGATCCTCCGCGATTCCCGCGGACGGTTCGTGCTGGAACGGCGTCCGGCCCATGAGGTGGATCAGCCGGGGCTGCTCACCTGTTTCGGTGGCGGGCGCGAGCCGGGGGAAGACCCCGAGGCGTGCCTGCGGCGCGAACTCGTTGAGGAGCTGGGGTTCGTCGCGGGGGCGCTCGAGATGTGCGTCGAGTTGAGCACGCCGAAAGGTGTGGCGTGGTTCTACCGCGGCATGGGACCTGAGGAAGGCGCGGCGGCGGCGCTCGAGCCGGGATTCGGGGTCGAGTGGATCGAGCCGGGGGTGATGCGCGACGTGCGGATGGGGTCGTGGAATCTGGCGGCGATGGAGGCGGAGATGCGGGGGGAGAAGTGGGCGCGGGCGGATCTGTGAGGTGATGGGTGTCCGTGTGCGCGGGGCGCCACAGGTCCGGGGGACGGCGATGAGAGCCGGAAGCGGTAGCGCCCGGCCACGGCGACTGCGGTTGCGAAAGGGGCGTCGGCGTGGCCGGTTGCTGGCGCTGGGGGCTCTTATTGGGCAGAGCAGCGATGGGGGCGGTTGCCGTTGATCGGACGACCAACGCCGCCCGCTCGCTTGCTCGGCTGGACGCCGAGCAAGCATTTCCCCCTCCGCCCCCCCGACGTTGCGCAGGGGAATCCTCGGAATCCCCTCGCTGACGCTCGGGGCTCGTGTTGGAACGGGGGGCGGAGGCCCGCCCCCCCACTCGCTTACGCTCCGGGTTCGTTTGGGAGAGGATGAGGGCGGCGACGCGGCGGATCTCGGCGGGGTGATTGAGGGGGTCCTGGGAGAGCGCGCTCGCGAGCTTGCACAGGGCGCTCAGGGCCTGGAGCCTGGCGCTTGCGCGGGCGATCGAGATGAGGAGCTCGTGCTCGTGCATGGGGTCCGGCCCTTGGCGAGGAAAGCAGTGGCCCTCTATAGAGGGGCGGGCGGACGGATTTGTGCGCACAAAGGCGCTCCGGTTCGGGGGCTCACGATCGGGAAGTGCTTGCGGGGGCGGGAGATAAAAAATCTGAATGTTGTGCGGGGAGGGGATGAAAGTGGGTCGCTTTTGTGCGCACAAACGCATAGATAGCGCTTTTGTGCGCGCAAAGGCGATACTTGGGTCGAGGGTGCTCAAAGAACACCGAGAACGTCAGAGCCCGTCCTCGGTGGCACGTCGGAGTCGCGTGGCGAGACCGAGGTCGGACCTTCGCGGACTCAGGTCCGGCGTCCGGGGGAGGGGGTTGCGCACTCGGGGCAGAGGGCGTCGGGCGCGAGGCCGCGGCGGTCGTAGCCGCAGCCTTCGCACGCGCCGCGGCGGTGGCGGCGGAAGCGGCGCACGGCGCCGGGGGCGGTGAGCAGCAGCCACCACGCGACGGCGTAGAAGGCGGTGTTGAGCGCGAGTTCGGGGTCGATGGGGCGGAGCGGAATGATGATGGGGTAGTCGGGGGGCCAGTCGGCCCAGCCGGGCTTGGGTGTGTTGCCGAACGCGAGGCCGCCGTGGACGACGTAGTCGTGGTTGAAGCCGCTGGTGGGGGCCGCGATGTTGTGCCCGTACACCTCGCACCAGAAGCAGCGCAGCGGCCAGCCGGAGGCCTTCGCGTGGAGCTTGTGTTCCTGCTTGTTGTCGGAGGGCCACGGGCGGTCCCCGGTGACCCACGGCGTGAGGCGCGAGCGCTCCCACCGTCGCGTCACCGACTCGGGTGTGGGGTTCACGGGGGGCGGCGCGGCGGGGGTGTAGTTCCCGAACGCCCGCAGGCGCGAGTAGGCGAACGTGACGCCGAACTCGTCGTTCGCGTGCATCTCGAAGTACATGGTGTTGGGCGGGGCCTTGCCGCCGGAGTCAACGGCCGGCACGCCGCCGGGTCCGATGAGGCGCTCGCCCCAGCGGTCGTCGAGGCCGTCGAGAAAGCGGACGCGAGCAGCGAGGGCCGCGGCGACGACGAAGGTGGTGGCGAGGCCGAGGGTGATGTAAAGCGCGAGGCGGAGGACTCGGCGCCGGGAACGGGAGTGTGGGGCTCGGGGTGGCGGTTGCGGGGGGGCTTCCACTCACGCCTCCGGGTTTGGTTGTGGCGCGGTGCCGCATTCGGGGCACGCGGCGGCGGCGTCCAGGCCGCGGCGGTCGTAGGCGCAGCGTGGGCACTGGCCGCGCATGGCGCGGCGAGCGGTGATCCGCATGCGGACGAGCGTGAAGAAGCCGAACCAGAGGGTGGCGTGCACGAGGGTGTTGAGCGCGAGGCCGTCCCAGAGCGGGCGATAGGGGAAGACGCGCCAGATCGGGCCGCGCGACTTGGGCACGACCCACGGGGCCCAGCTCCCGCCCGTCACCTGTTTACCGATGTCGTCGGCGACGTATCCCCAGAAGGACGTGAAGGGGACGCCGGCGGTGCCGATGGTGATGAAGCGGACGGGGTAGCCCATGTTGGACGCGTGGGGGTCGGCGAAGACCGGTAGCGGGGCGCCGGGGGCGAGGTAGGTGTCGTGGAGCGCGGGGCCGATGTGGTGCTGGACGACCTCCTCCATTGGATCGCTGGTCTCGGCGATCGAGGGGACGATGACCCGGTACTCGGTCGTGGTGGGGAGCGTGAACCAATCCCCGATCCTGACGCGGAAGTCGAGGCGGCTGCGCCACGCGACGGTCGCGCTCGGCCGCGGCGAGGCGTTGCCGCCGAAGACGCCGCTGGCCAGCGACAGCACCACGCTCGACACCAGGCCAAGGATCAGGCTCCGCACCATTCGACGTCGCCATCGCACACGGGGCATATGTCCACTACCGCCCCGGCGTCTCACGGCTGCGAAGCCGGGGTACTCGTGGGGGTGCTCGTGGGGGTGCTCGCGGGGCCCGCGGCGTTGCACTCCGGGCAGGGGGCACCCGGGGCGAGCCCGCCCCGGTCGTACCCGCAGTGCTCGCACCGCCCGCGGGCACGCCGGCGCCACCGGCGGATATCGGGACGGACGAGCGCGACGGCGACGCCGGCGAAGAGCGTGGCGAGAAGCCAGTGGGGGATTTCGAGGAAGCGGACGGTGCTGCCCTGGCGGCCGTCTTTGCGCACGCACAGGCCGAGGAGGCCGCACTCGTCCCAGGACTTCCAGTACGTGGATGGCGGTGGCGGCGCTCCGCGCCCGCCGACCTGTCCGGCGTGGGTGTACTCCCAGCCTTTCCAGGTGTCCCAGCCGGTCAGCTCGTCGCGCGCGGGCGCGAAGCTCTCGTAGCGCGAGCTGGCGAGCGCGACGTGGCCGCGGTTGTTGCCGAAGATGAGCGAGCGTGCGGTGAGGGACCAGGGCCAGGGGGATTCGGGCGTGATCGGGGTCTCGCGCGTGACGCTCCACTTGTACGTGAGGCCGTCGAAGCCCACGCGCCCGAAGCACCAGCCGGCGATGGATGCGCCCAGCAGCAGCAGCGCGAGCGCGGCGGCGGCGCGGCGGAGAAGGCGGCAGCGGGGGGGGTGGAGCGGGCGGGACATGGCGTGTGTGGCCGGTTACCGCGGCACGACGTCCGGCATGCGGAAGTACACGAGCAGGATCACGGTGATGCCGCCGAAGACGACGGCCGCGAGCTGGAAGGGGCGGTCGTGGGCGGCGAGTTCGGTGGGGTCGTCGTAGTCGCCGCGTTCGAGGAGGACGATGCAGCGCAGCAGGGCGAAGACGGCGGGGAGCATCGTGAGCCAGAGCAGGTTCAGGCCGCCGAGCTTGTAGAGCTCTTCCTGGGATTGGACATAGCCGGAGTAGGTGATGAGGGTGGCGACGGCCGTGACGACCACGACCATGCGGAGCATCTCGTCGGTGTAGACCTGGTGCACGGCCCGCACGCTGGCGGCGCCCTCGGCCGAGCCCATGGTGCGGCGTTCGCCCAGGCGCTTGCCGAAGGAGAGGAACATCGCGAGGAAGAGGGTGGAGTTGAGCAGCCACGTGCTGGGGGCGATGCCGACGGCGGCGCACCCGCCGAAGGCGCGGAGGACGAAGCCCATCGCGAGGCACAGGACATCGGCCATGACGACGCCCTTGAGGGCGAAGGAGTACAGCGTCACGTTCAGGGCGTAGGCGGACACGCAGAGGGCGACCCATTTGCGGACCTCGGGGTCGAGCGCGAAGATGAGGGCGGAGGCGCCGGCGACGAGGGCGAGGGCGAAGACGCCGGCCTGGGAGGGGGAGACCTCGCCGCAGGCGATGGGGCGCCAGCGCTTGCGCGGGTGGGCGCGGTCTTTTTCGACGTCGACGAGGTCGTTGAGGATGTAGCAGGCGCTGGAGACGAGGGCGAAGATGGCCGCGGCGATGGCGGCGGCGCCCAGGGCGTGCTCCTTGGGCATTTTGAGGGTGGCGAGGCCGTAGAGGGGGCCGATGAAGACGAAGACGCTCTTGGCCCACTGGGTGGGGCGGGCGAGCTTGAGGAGGGCGAGGGGGAGTGGGCGGCGCGGGCGGTCGGGGGGGCGGCCCGTGGGGAGGGTGGTCCCGTTGGTCCCGTCGGTGGTGGAGGCGCCCGGGGTCATGCCTGTGATCATCGGACCGGTCATGCGGGTAGACGATAGCAAAGGCCGCGCGGGGGCGGAGGCGGCGTATCGTGATCGGCGTGCTTCGGGCGAAGTCACCTAGTGCCGCGTTGGCCGATGTCGAGCCGCTGTTCATTCCCACGCCGGCCCGGGTGAGGTTCGGGGGTCAGTGGAGGGATGCGCCGATCGGCGAAGCCCGCGAGATCGCTGGTATCGACACGGCGCTAGGGCCACGCTCATATCGCATCTCAATTCCGGCAAAGGGGTGCGCGGAGCTGCGATGGGGAAGCGAGGGCATGCGAGCGGCAATGTTCGCGACGTTCGAGCAACTGACGAAGCTGCGGACGGAATTCGGAGCGTGGCCCGTTATCGATATTGAGGATGAGCCGGTGTTCGCGACGCGCGGGTTCATGCTCGACGTGTCGCGGGACAAGGTGCCTGATCTTCTGCACGACCTCGGGTTCTTGCTGGATCGGCTGAAGTTCAATCACCTTCAGTTCTATACCGAGCACACGTTCGCGTACGAGGGCCACGAGGTGGTGTGGCGAGACGCTTCGCCGATATCACGCGACGAGATCGAGGGGAAGTACTGGCAGTCCGCTTTCGACGAGTCCTCGGGCATCGATGTCGCCCCGAACCAGAACTGCTTCGGGCATCTGTCGAAGTGGCTGCGGCTGCCGGAGTATGCGCATCTGGCGGAGACGCACGGGGCGTGGAAGTTTCTGGACTTTGATCGCAGCGGGCCGTTCAGCTTGTGCCCGATTGATGAGCGGAGCGAGGCCCTGGTGGCGGACCTGCTCGGGCAGTTGTGCCCGTTGTTCGAGTCAAAGCTCGTGAACATCGGGTGCGATGAGACGTTTGACGTGGGATTCGGGCGGTCGGCAGCGGAGGTGGATCGGCGGGCGGCGGTCGAGGGTGGGATGGAGGCGGGGCGGGCGAGTCTGTACTTTGAGTTTGTGGGGAAGATCGCGGCGATCGCGCGGCGGCTGGGGAAGCGGCCGATGCTGTGGGCGGATATCGCGCTGTCGCATCCGGAGATGCTGAGTCGGTGGCCGCGGGGGCAGGATGGGGAGGCGGCGATCGGGCTGGCGTGGGGGTATGAGCCCGACGCGCCGTTTGCGAGTTGGTGCGAATTGCTCGGCAAGCACGGGATCGAGGCGTGGGTGTGTCCGGGGACGAGCACGTGGCGGTCGTTTGCCGGGAGGACGACGGAGCGGCGGGGGAATCTGCGGGCGGCGTGTGCGGCGTTGAAAGTGGGGGGGGCGGGGCATACGCCGACGGGGTTTCTGCTCACGGACTGGGGTGATTGCGGGCACCTGCAGCACTGGATCTTCACGCAGCTTGCGCTCGCGGAGGGGGCCCAGGCCGCGTGGCGCGGGGAGCTGCCGGCGGATGATGACCGGGGCGCGTGGGGGCGGCTGCACGCGGCGATTGATCTGCATGTGTACGGCGCGGCCGGCAGCGGGCTTGCGGCGTGGTTGAGCGAGCTGGGGGATATCGATCTGCCGCTGCGGCGGGCGGCGGGGCTGCGGAACCAGTCGGCGCTGTTTGTGGATCTGTTCCCGCACACGACGCCGCGGCGGGTGGAGCTGGCAAGGGCGGCGTTTGAGGGCGTGCGGGCGCGGCTGGAGGAGCACTCGGGACGGCTCAATCGCGCGGGGCTGCGGGAGGAGTATGTTGAGCAGATCGATCACACGCTGGCGATGATGTCGTTGGCGGTGGAGCACGCGATCGCGACGCGGTCGAGTGAGGGGACCGGGCGGGTGGCGCCGAGTGCCGCGGACCGGGACCGGCTGCGGCTCATGGCGACGGCGGTTGAGAGCGAGCACCGGAGGATCTGGATGAAGCGCAACCGGCCGGGGGGGCTCGAGGATTCGTGCTCGCAGTTCCGCAGGGTGATCGAGTCGCTGAGCGGGGGTGGGACATGACGGTTGCGTCGCCGCGGATGGTGGTCGGGTGCATGACCGGCACGAGCATCGATGCGCTCGACGTGGCGCTGGTGCGGATCACCGGGCGCGGGCTGGAGATGCGGGCGGAGACGGTGGCGACGCACACGCAGGACCTGGGGGTGCTGGGGACGGGGCTGCGGGTGCTGGCCGAGCAGCAGCCGATGACGAGCGCGGACATCGCGACGCTGGCGCGCGCGTTCTCGCTCCTGCACGCGGAGGCGGTCGCGGCGTTGCTGGTGGGCGCCGGCGGCGGGAGCGGGGGGGCGCCGGTTCGACCGGACCTGATCTGCGTTCACGGGCAGACGGTGGCGCACCGGCCGCCGGTGTCGTGGCAGTTGTTCAATCCGTGGCCGCTGGCGCGGGCGATCGGGGCGCCGATCGTGTTTGATCTGCGCGGGGCGGACCTCGCGGCCGGGGGGCAGGGGGCGCCGATCACGCCGATCGCGGACTGGGTGCTGCTGCGGGCGGGGCACGCGCGGGCGGTCGTGAACCTTGGGGGGTTCTGCAACGTGACGCTGCTGGTAGGGGGGGCGGCGGGTTCGAGGGGCCCGGCGGATGTGCGGGCGATGGATGTGTGCGCGTGCAATCAGATTCTCGATGCGCTGGCGCGTGAGCGGCTCGGGGTTCCGTTCGATGGCGACGGGGCGGAGGCGATGCGCGGCAAACGCGACGAGCGGTTCGTCACGGCCCTGGTCGCGATGCTGCGCGGGCAGATGCGGGCGGCGCGGTCGCTCGGGACGGGCGATGAGGGCGCCGATCAGGCGATCCTCGGCGATCCCGCGGTCTCGGCGCAGGACGCGGCCCGGTCGGCGTGCTGCGCGATCGCGCACGTGATCGTCGACGCATGCGAGGGGATGGGGGAACTCGTGCTCGCCGGCGGCGGCGTGCGGAACGCGGCCCTTGTCGAGGAACTCCGCGCGGCGGCCAGGGTCCGCGGTCAGACAGTGATCATGTCGGACGAAGTCGGGGTGGCGAGCGCGTACCGCGAGGCGGTCGCGTTCGGGGTGCTCGGGGTGTTGTGTCAGGACCGGGTGGCGATCACGCTGCCGGCGGTGACGGGGGTGGGGGGAGCGGGGGGAGCGGGGGGGACGGCGCCGATCAGCGGGTGTTGGGTGGGGGTGTGAAGGAGGGTGGGGAAGACCCGGCGGACAGAGCTCCGCCGGGGCACCCGGTCCTCAACTACGCTCGCGCGTGCCTTCTCTTCCTCCTGACCGCTCGCACATCGCCACCGAGCAGCGCAACCCGCGCTCGATGAACCTGCACGCGCTCGACGTGGGCGAGCTTGTCTCGCTCATCAACGAAGAAGACCGCACGGTTGCGCAGGCCGTGGGGGCGGCGGCCCCGGCGATCACGGCGTTTATCGCGAGCGTCGAGCCGGGGTTCCTCCGCGGCGGGCGGCTCGTCTATCTGGGCGCGGGGACGAGCGGGCGCCTCGGGGTGCTCGACGCCTCGGAATGCCCACCGACGTTCCAGGTCGACCCGTCGCGCGTGGTCGGCATCATCGCGGGCGGCGACGGGTCGTTGCGCCGCTCGAGCGAGGGGCGTGAGGATGAGCTGGACGGGGCCGAGGCGGAACTGGGCGCGCTCGGGCTCACGCGGGACGACGCGGTGCTGGGGATCGCGGCGGGGGGGACGACGCCGTACGTGCTGGGGGCGATCGAGATTGCGAAGCGATTGTCGCCGGGCACGGTCACCGGCCTGCTCGTGTGCGCCGACATCGCCAAGCCGGCGGCGGCCGATCACCTCATCAGCGTCCGCACGGGCCCCGAGCTGCTCACCGGCTCGACGCGCATGAAAGCCGGCACGGCGACCAAACTCGTGCTCAACACGATCACGACCACGCTCATGGTCCGCTCGGGGCGCGTGTACGAGAACCTCATGGTGGATCTGCGGGCCACGAACGCGAAGCTGCGCGATCGGGCGGCCCGCATTGTCTCGACGCTCACGGGGCTCGATCGGGGGGCGGCCCTGACTCTGCTTGATTCGTGCGGCGGCGAGGCGAAGACGGCGGTGGTGGCGCAGCGACTTGGGCTGGGGGCGGAGGCGGCCCGTGAGCGACTCCGGGCGCACGGCGGGCGGCTTGACCGCGTGCTGGGGTGATACGGATCCTCGCTGAAGCCCGTGCACGCAACGCAAAGGCGTGTACGCGGAGGACGCGGAGAGCGCGGAGGAACGCGGAGAAAGCAGATGGAGATGGAATGGGCTTTGAATCGAGCGGGATGATCCTGATCGGCTCAAATCCAATTCCTCGTCTTTCTCCGCGTTCCTCCGCGAACTCCGCGTCCTCCGCGTGCCTGCTTTATTGCTTTCCATCCGCGCGAGCCTCCGCATGGGTGCGCACATGGACTCTCGACCCGGGTCGGTCAGAGCACCGACCCGGGGCACCGGAACCGACCCGAGGCACCCGCACGCCGCGCTACTTGTTCGCCTGTGCCTGTGCCACACCCAGCGCTTTGCGGGCGCTGACGAGGTCCTGGTGCTCCCCGGGGTACCCGGCCGCCTCGTAGATCGCGATCGCCCGCTCGAGCAGCGACATGGCCTCCTCGGGCTGGCCGGACTCGATGAGGGCCCCGGCCAGCACGCTCATGCTCGATCCCAGCATCGGGTGCGACGGCGGCAGAACTCGCCGGCGGATGGCGAGCGCCTCGCGCGCCAGCTTGAGCGCTTCTTCCGTCTCGCCGATCTGGGAGAGCACCGTGGCGAGATTCGCCTTGAGCGTCGCCAGGGTGTCCGATTCCGTGCCGACGTGCGGCTCGATGAGCGTGATCGCCTCGCGCATGGCCTCGGCCGCCTCCGGGTACTTCTTCTGCGCCTCCAGCGCTCCGGCGAGGGCGTTGAGCGCCACGGGGATGAGGTGCATCGCCCGCGGCTCCTTGCGGAGGCGCTCGATGGCGGGGCGGAGGATGGCTTCGGCGTCCTCGCCGCGTCCCTGGCGGAAGACCGCGTCGGCCAGCCGGACCTGCAGCAGCGCGTCGTGCCAGTGCTCGCCGGTTTCGCTCAGACGCCCGCCTTCGACCGCGAGGAGGTACGCCTCTTCGGCCCCCTTGAGGTCGTCGAGCTGCATGCGGGCGTGGCCGAGGGCGGCGGCGGTTTCGACCACCGGCATCCCGCGGTCGGCGTAGAGCTCGCGTCGGAGCCGCAGCGACTCCTCGAGCAGCTCTGACGCCTCGCGGTATGCGCCGAGGTTCGAGTACGCCAGACCGACCGCGTCGAGCAGGGCGGCGCGGCCCGAGGGATCGGATGCGGTGGCTCCCTTGAGGCGCTTCGCGGCGCGGTCGAGCAGCTCACGCGCGGTGATTTCGCCCGAACCGTCGGTGGGGTCCAGGTCAATGCGGAACATGTTGACCATGAACGTGCGCACGGACTGGGCCGCCTGGGCCGATTGCTTGGCGAGTTCGGCCTTCTGGCTGGCGACGAGCTCGGCGTTCTCGGCCCGCTCGCGGTCGTGGGCGGCGTCGAGGTACATCCACGTCATCGCCGCCGCAAACCCGACGAGCAGCGCGAGGAACACGCCCGCCACCGCGGTGGCCGCCCGGTGGCGCATCAGGAACTTGTGGAACAGGTACCCGGCCGAGGGCGGCACGGCCTCGATCGGCCGGTTCGTGAGGAACCGTTCGATATCGAGCCCGAGGTCGCGGGCCGAGCGGTATCGGCGGGCCGGGTCCTTCTCGAGGGCGGTGAGCACGATGGTCTCGACGTCGCCGCGGAGGGCCCGGTCGAGCTTGCCGGGGACCTCGGGGGTCGCGCTCGCGATGACCTGGGCGGCCCGCAGGACGTTGCCGGTGGGCACGTCGTAGGGCATCTTGCCCGTGAGCACCTGGTAGAGCACGACGCCGAGCGAGTAGACGTCGCTGCGGATGTCGATGGCGTCGGTCTCGCCGCGGGCCTGCTCGGGGCTCATGTAGGGGACGGTGCCGGCGACGCGTCCGGGCTGTGTGGCGGGGGCTGAGATGGCTCCGGCCCATTCGGGCTCGTTCACGCGGGCGAGGCCGAAGTCGAGCACCTTGGGCTCGCCGGCGTCGGTCACGACGATGTTGGAGGGCTTGAGGTCGCGGTGCACGACGCCGCGTTCGTGGGCGGCGGCGACGGCGCCGCAGACGCGTGCGAACAGGGCCAGCTTGTCGCGGAGCGGCTTGCCGGCGCAGGCGTGGTCGAGGCGCTTGCCGGTGACGAGCTCCATCGCGTAGTAGGCCCGGCCGTCCTCGGCGCGACCGGCTTCGTAGATGCCGGCGATGCCCGGGTTGTTCAGTCGGGCCAGGGCGTGCACTTCGGACAGGAACGGGGGCTCGTGGTAGCTGCCGGGCGAGGGCACGGGGTTGGTGGGCTTGAGGGCCACGCGACGGCGCGGGCTTGCCAGCTCGGCCTCGTAGACCACGCCCATGCCGCCTCGGCCCAGCTCGCGGACGACGCGGTAGGGGCCGACATGTTCCGGGGCGGGCGGGGGCGGCACGACGGTGCTGCCGCGGGAGGAGCCGCCTTCTGAGCCGTCGAGCTGCGTGGGCGCGTTGGGGTCGGCGTTGATCGACGAGAGGACCGTGCGGACGTTGCCGAGAAAGCGGAGGTTGTCGCGGATGTCGTCGACGAGCTGGGCGCACTCGCGGCAGCCCGCGGCGTGGGAACGCAGGGCCTTGGACCGCGCGGCGGGGAGCGCCCCTTGCGCGAGCAGTTCGAGTTCGTCGATCTCTGGGCACTCGGTCGGCATTCGTGGCCTACCTCAGGTCGAAGGTGTCCGGGCGCCCCCCACCACCTTGATCCATCAAGACCCGGCGGACAAAGCTCCGCCGGGGCACCCGGGGTTCAACCCCACCCCCCCCACCCCCGCCGGAATGAGTGTTTACACCAGTTGCTCGTATTGCTCGCGCAGTTCCCGAAGCCGCTTGAGAATCCGGTGCTTGGCGTTGTAGACCTGCTTGGCGGTCAGCCCGAGCTGCTCGGCGGCGAGTTCCGCGGAAAGTCCGGTCTGCACGGCCAATTCGAAGGCCGCGAACGTCTTGGGCTCGACTTCGCTGCGGGCCTGCTGCAGGCACTCCTCGAGGACGCGGCGTTCCCACTCGCGGTCCCACACGATCGACGCGTGGTCCTCGGGGACGTCACCGACCGAGTCCTCGCCGCCCCCGCCTGCGCTGCCACGTGCGTATTCGACGGCGGCTTTGCGCCGGGCGGCCAGCGCCTGGCGGTACGCGATGCCGAAGAGCCAGCTGCTCAGGCGCCCGCGCTCGCGCTCGTAGGTCCCGTCGCGGAGCTGCACGGCGAAGGCAAGGAGCGTTTCCTGAGCGGCGTCCTCGGCCTGCGATTCGTTGAGGCCAAGCCCGTGCGCGAACGCGATCACCGGGCGCCGGAAGCGCTCGACGAACCCGTTCCACGCGGCCTGGTCGTCGCCGCCGCGCAGCCGATCGATGATCGTCGACGTCGTGACCCAATCCACAACGCGTCCCTCCATCCAGCGGGAGCATCGTTCGCTCGCTGCGCGCGGGTTGCCATCCCCGAACCCCCCGCGAACCGGGGGCTTGGCGGAATCGACAAGTCGTGAGAAAGCGGGGGTGCGACGGGGCAATACCGGGTGCACGCACACTCATTTCCATTCGGAGGAAGATCCATGCACCGCTCTCGTTCGACCGTCGCGTTTGCACTCGCGTTTGCCGGGCTTGCCGGCGTTTCGCAGGGCCAGGTCATCTTCGGCGGCACGTCCAACGACGCCGCCGGGCTCGCCGGCGTGGTGAATTCGTACCGCGCCGCGCTGGGTACGCTCAACCCGAACACGCCCGGCACGTTCGGCACGGGGCGTCGCGAGATCAACTGGGACGGCGTGCCCGACGGCTCGAGCGCTCCGAACCTGTTCCCCGGGAACTTCTTCAACGGCGGCGTCGCCGGTCGCGCCCGCGGCACGGTGTTCTCGACCCCCGGCACCGGCCTGGCCGTGTCCGCCGACAACGACAACCCCACCGGCACGCCGGTCGACTTTGCGAACATCAACCCGACGTACGCGCAGACGTTCGAGGCGTTCACGGCGCAGCGCATGTTCGCGGCGCTCGATTCGAACGTGATTGATATCAACTTCTTCATCGCCGGCTCGCCGGTGCCGGCGGGCGTGCGGGGCTTCGGCGCGGTGTTCAGCGACGTGGACCTCGCGAACCGGACGAGCATCCAGTTCTTCGACATCTTCGGCGCGCCGCTGCTGTCGCAGTTCGTGCCCAACGTGTTCGAGGCGAGCGGCTCGTTCTCGTTCCTGGGCGCGTCGTGGGCGGACCCGGTCGTCGGGAGCGTCCGCATCACCCTGGGCAACTCGCCCCTGGGCGCGGACTTCAACGACGGGCTGCGGGGCGACCCGGTCGACGTCGTCGTCCTCGATGACTTCATCTACGGCGAGCCGGTGCCGACCCCCGGCGCCTGCGGCCTGCTCGCGCTGGCCGGCGTCGCGGCGGCCCGCCGGCGTCGCGCCTGATCCGAATCTTCACTGAGCTCCTCTGTCTGTCTGTTTGTTTGTTTGGCCTCCTCTTCACGGGAGGAGAGAGAGAGCAAGGCTCCGGGCTTCTTTATCGGGCCCGGGTGCCTTTCCAGAGAGTCCCGCGCGTTCTCAAGCGACGCGCGGGGCTTTTTCGTTGGCGTTCCTACGATGGCGGCGATAGAGCCATGCCGCAGGACACCATCACCAACGCGACGATCCCCCACCCCCCCCACCCCTTCGGGATCACGGCCCGGCAGTACGCCGAGGCGTCGGTGGCGGCGCGGCTGTCGGGCGGGCATGAAGGGGCGCTGGTCCGCTACGCGAAGCTGTTCCGTGAGGGGTTGACGGAGCAGCGCGGGTTGAGCGTGAAGGTGGAGCCGGCGTCGCGGGTGCACGAGTCGGAGTCGCCCGAGGGGCCGGTGATCAAGTTCACGAGTGTGGTGCCGGGGCCGGACGCGCCGGGGGCGGCGGGCAAGACCTTCGAGACCGAGAGCGTGCTCATCCCGATGATCGGGAAGCTGCGAAGGCTGCAGTACACGCTGTGCGTGTCGTCGCAGGTCGGGTGCGCGATGGGGTGCACGTTCTGCCAGACGGCCCAGATGGGGCTGATCCGGTCGCTGACGCCCGAGGAGATCGTCGGGCAGTGGTTCACGGCGGCGCACCACTTCGGGATCAAGCCGGCGAACATCGTGTTCATGGGGATGGGCGAACCCATGGACAACCTCGAGTCGGTGATCGCGGCGATCAGTGTGCTCACGGATCGGCGCGGGCCGAACGTGCCGATGAGCCGGATCACGATCTCGACGGTGGGGCGGGTCGACGGGATCGAGCGGCTGGCGAAGAAGATCCACGAGCCCGAGTGGCACCGGCTGGGGCTGGCGATCAGCCTGAACGCGCCCAACGACGAGGTGCGGTCGAAGATCATGCCGATCAACCGGGCGGTGCCGCTGGCGCGGCTGCGCCAGAGCCTCGAGGCGTGGCCGATCTACGGCGGGGCGAAGCTGTGCGTCGAGTATGTGCTGATCCCGGGCGTGAACGACGCGCGCGAGCACGCGGGGCAGATCGCGGATTTCCTCAAGGGAAGCGAGCGTGAAGGGTCGCCCTATCCGGGCCTGCGCCTGCCGGGACTGATCAACCTGATTCCGTACAACCCGCGTGACAACTCGCCTTGGCCTGCGCCGACGGAGGAGTCGGTGGACCGGTTCCTCGTGTGGCTGCACGAGGAGGGCGTGTTCGCGAAGCGCCGGCGCACGAAGGGGCGCGACACGATGGCGGCGTGCGGGCAGCTGGGGAATCCGGAGATTCGGCGGAAGGATGTGTTCAAGGTGACGGTGTCGGCCGGCGCCTGATCCGAGCCTCCCGCGCAAGCGGGAGGTGTTGGACTCTGGTGCGCACAAGACCTCCCGCTTGCGCGGGAGGCTCGGATCAGTCAAACCTTGCGGGCCGGTCCTGGTCGTTCACGACGTAATGCGAAGCCCGCGCAAGGCTCTCAATCGTCCCACAGGTACTTCGTACTCCCCCGTTTCGTCCACACCGCCTGCGCCGATTCGACGAGCCCTGCGGCTCGCAAACGGCGGGTCGACCATGACTTGAACTGTGCAACCACCTACTCCGGCTGCGGCGTCGTGCCGCCGACCACAACATGCACGTGATTGCTCCGCACGTTCATCGCAAGGACTCGCCAACCACGAATGCCCGCGTGTCGGCGATCGCCTGTCGAACGATTTCTCGTTCGCGCTCGCCAAGACAACCGGCTGGTCCCGCAATCGGTCGGTATGGCTTGCGAGCATCGCTGCATTCGCGGGCAGATTTGGCGTTCGTGGCCGATTGTGTCGATCATCAACCGAGCCGCGTTCGTCGCCGTGGAGCCATGTGCCGTACGTCGTCCACGTGAGCAGATACGCCATGGGGCCGTCCATGGCACATTATCCGAGCCTCCCGCGCGAGCGGGAGGTGTTGGACTCTGGTGCGCACAAGACCTCCCGCTTGCGCGGGAGGCTCGGATCAATCCAAGAACCTCCCCCGCACCGCCTCCGTCGGCACCATGCAGCGGTCGCGCTTGCCGAACCAGCGGTAGCGGTTGCGGGCGATGAAGCCGTACAGGGGGTCGCGGAGGAAACGCGGGACCACTCCGGCGATCGCGGCCCAGCGCCACGGGGCGCGGAGGGTGCGGGCGATGCGCACGGCCGCGTCCGAGCGGGTGAGTACGCGCCCGTCGTCGTCGATGATGATCATCGTCTCGCCGAGCGATGCCGGGTCGCTCACGCCGGCGCTGGCGAGCGTGCGCGACGCGGCCGCGGATTGCAGCGGCGCGAAGCGCAGGCGTTGGGCTTCGCTCAGGGCCGGCCGCTCGTGGCGAAGGATGAATCCCACGCCCCAGTTGCACAGGTTGCACACGCCGTCGAACACCAGCACGGGACCGCCCGCGCCATTCCGACCCTCGACACCCGGCAATCTCGACACCTGGGCACCTGCCTCCGGTTTGGTGTTACACGCGCCCGAGCAGTTCCTTCACCGCCGCCTCGAGCTGCGGATCGCGGCCCGCGGCCTCGTCGGCGGGGGTCTGGTCGACGGGCACATCGGGCTGGGCGCCGTTGTTTTCCATGTCGGCGCCGGTGGGGAGGTACCAGCCGCGGAAGGGGAGGCGGACGGCGGTGCCGTCGATGAGCGTGGTGCCGCCGGTCGAGATCACGCCGCCGTAGGTCGCGGTTCCGACGAGCTTGCCGCGCCCAATGGTCTTGATGGCGTGGGCGAAGATCTCGGCGTTGGAGAAGGAGTTCTGGTTGATGAGGACGTTGATGGGGCGCGTGTATCCGTAGATGAGGCGGCGGTCGCGCGGGTAGGCGTCGGTCGGCGTCTTGGCGTTGGGCGGGGGCTCGGGGCTGCCGCCGCGGGGGATGGTGAAGGCGTGGCGCGGGGCGGTGAGGGAGCTGAGGAGGATGTCAGCGGTGGAGCCGCCGCCGTTGTCGCGGACGTCGATGATGAGGCCGCGTTTCTCGTGGGCGGCGGCGTAGAGGTCGCGCTCGAAGTCGCGGACGCTCGCGCCGCCCATGGCGCGGATGTGCAGGTAGCCCAAGGTGTTGTTGGAGAGCTTGTCGACCATCTCGCGCCGGGCGCGGACGGTGTCGAGGTAGCGGAGGTCGCCCTCGCCGCCGGCGCCGTGGGGCACGATGAGGAGGAACACGGGAGCCTCGGCGCCGGCACGCTTCACCTGGAGCAGCGTTTCCTGGCCGGACTTGCCGGCCATCGCGGCGAGGAGGTCCTTCATCGGGGCGCCGGTCGCGGCGAGCGATTCGCCGTCGACGCTGATGATCACGTCGCCGACGAGGAGCTTTGAAGTGGCGCGATCGGCGGGGCCGCCGATGAGGATGCGCTTGACGACGTAGCCGGGCGAGGAGGGGTCGCCGGGCTCGGCGTCGATGCCGAGGTAGCCGACACCGGGCGCGGGCACGCTGACGCCGCCGGTGGGGGAGCCGCCGCTCATGCCGAGGTGCGAGCCGTTGAGCTCGCCGAAGAGCATGTTGCCGACGCGGTTGAACTCGTCGCTCGTGCGTGCGCGTTCGGCGAGTGAGAGGTAGCGAGCGGTGAGGCCCTTCCAGTCGAGGCCCTTGAGCGTGGGGTGGTAGAAGCCTTCGCCCACGGCGCGGGCGGCTTCGAGGAACTTCTGGCGGTTCTGGGCCGCGAGGTCGATGACGACCGGGGCGGTGATGCCCAGGGCCTCGACCTTGCCGCCCGCGGGCGGGGCCGCGTTCGCGGTGCCGGTCTTGACGTAGAAGACCTTGTCGCCGGTGAGCGAGAGGCCGACGTCCGAGACGCCCGCGGCGTCGATGGTCTTGCGATCGCCGCCCTTGTAGTCGATCGAGACGAGGGCTGGCTTGTCGTCGATGCCGACGCTGTAGATGACGCGCTCGCCGCCGGGGGTGAGGGCGAGGTTCCCTTCGCTTTCGAGCGTGCTCGTGAGGCGACGGATGCGCAGGTGGGCGTCGGTGGTGTCGAACACCAATGGCTTGGGAGTTGCGGCGGCGGCCGGCGCGTCGCCCTCGGGCTTGGCGCCGTCCTTGTCCTTCTCTTTGTCCTTGTCACCCTCGTCCTTGGCGTCCTTGTCCTTGTCGGCCTTGGGCTTGGCGTCGCCGGACTTGCCGCCCTTGGCGGGGGGGGCGTCGTCGCCGAGGGGCTTGCGCTTCTTCGCGGCCTCCGCGGCCTTCTTGAAGTACTCGTCGATCTCGTACGGGCGCTTGCCCTCGATCGATCGATCGAGATAGATCGCGTAGACGTCGTTCTGGCCGTTCTCGCCGTCGCGGTCGCTGAGGAATACGAGCACCTTGCCGTCGGCGCTGAGGCGTGGCGAGTGGTCGTAGTCGGGGTGCTGGGTCAGGTTGATCGGCTCGCCCGGAGGCGTGACCTTGCCGTCCTTCTCCGTGCCACCCGTGTCGAGCAGCCAGATATCGCTGTTGAAGTCGAAGTCTTCCTTGGCGTAGACGACGTGACGGCTGTCGGCGGCCCACAGGGCCTCGGGAGCGTCGAAGCCGGGAACGAGCACGCGCTCGGCCCCGCCCGCAAGCTCGCGCACCACAAGGTCGCCCTGGCCGCGGGTGAACAGGAGCTTCTTGCCGTCGGGTGACGGCGTCGGGCGCTGCTCCTGGGCCGGTGTGTCGACCACGGGGGTGACCGTGAACCGCAGCGACCGCTCCCAGCGCTTGCCCCACTCGGGCTTCTTCTCGGGGGCTTTTTTCTCGTCTGCGGGCTTCTTGTCGTCGGGTTTCGCGTTCGCCGGATCGTCCGGCCCAGCCGCCGGGGGCTCTGCCGCGCCGGGCGCGGCCGCGGATGGGGCAGCGGGAGTGGGGGGTGCGGCGTCGGTTCCGGTCGCGCTGCCGGCGGGATTCGCGGGCGGGTCGGGTTTCTTTTCTTCCTTCTTGGGCTCGGCGTCCGCCTCGCTCTCGGCGCCCACGAGTTCATCGCGGGTGAGCGCGACCTCGGCGGCGTAGATCGACCAGTCACCGCCGGTGTCGCTGGCGAAGTACAGGCTCTTGCCGTCCGGGCTCCAGGCCAGATTCCGCTCACGCCCCGGGGTGTACGTCACGCGGCGAGTCGGGCGACCTTCTTCGACCGCCCGGACGAAGACTTCGCCCCGGGCGACCACGGCCAGCGTCTTCCCGTCCGGGCTCACGGCCGCCTCGCTCACCTCGCGGTCGAGGTTGAGCCGGCGGGTGGGCCCGTCGGCGCCGTCGGCCATGAGGGTTACCCCGATAGGCTCGGGCTGGGCGCCGGGCTTGGTGAGGTCGAGGCGGTAGAGCGTGTCCCAGACGACGAAGGCGGCCATGCGGCCGTCGGCCGAGACCGCCAGGTCGCGCACGCCGTGGCCAATGGTGACTTCGCCGGACTTGGGTGCGAACTTCGTGAGCTGGCGAGCCGGGGCGCCCTGACCCTCGATCCCGGGTCCCCCCGCGGCATCGAGGCGCCAGACGTTGTATTGGCCGTCGCGGGCGGAGAGGAAAACGACCGAGCCGTCCGGGAGGCCGAAGGGGTCGCCGTCGTGGGCGGCGTCGCGGGTGACCTGGGTGAACCGGGCCTCGCCGTCGGATCCCGGGGTGGGGAGGTCGGCGAGCCAGACATCGGCCTGGCCGGATCCTCGGTAGGCGGGGCGCACGCCGTCGAGTCCGCCGGAGCCGCCGCCGCGGGAAAAGAGCACTTTTGTCCGGCCGGCTGATGCTTCGAGCCCGCGTGGGCGCGACCCGTGCATTCCGCCGAGCAGGCGGGTGGGGCCGGCGTCGGCGGGGGCGAAGTACATGCGGGGCGGGCGGTGGAGCGTAGGTGACTGGCCGCCGGCGAAGAGGACGCCGGTGCCGTCGGCGGTCCAGCCGCCAAGCGACTGGCCACGGTCGGAGACGGTGATCCGGCGGGGCTCACCGGCGACGATGGTCTCTCCGCCGGTGCCGCCGCGTCCGAGGGCCAGGACATAGAGGTTGGTGGCTCCGTCGCGGTCGGACTCGAAAGCGAGGCGGGAGCCGTCGGGGCTGAAGGCCGATCGGGCCTCGTCGGCGGGGTGCGAGGTGAGGCGGGCGGCGACACCCCCTGCAACCGGGGCGATCCAGAGGTCGCCGCCGGGGGCGAAGACCACCTGCGAGCCGTCGGGGCTCTGGCTGGGAAACTGGGGGAACCCCGGACCGGAGGCATCAGGGCCGAGCGTGGGGGTGGGGGCGGGGGCGGGGGTGGGGGCGCCGCCGGCGAACGTGAAATTGGCGAGCGTCAGCGCGATCGCGGCGGCGTGGAGAGTGAACGTGTGCATGGGACGGGTCCTCGACACGGTTCGTGGGGTCGTGGGAGTGGAGGGGGCGGGGGTACGGGATGACCGGCGGGGCGTGGTGGTGGTGCGGGTTCCGGGGGGGGGCTCGCCGGGTGTGCGCCGCAGTGACTGTACCGGATTGGAAGAGTTGGGAGTGAGGAGCGGAGGGGGGAACCCGAGGGGGGTCTGACGCGAACAATGGCAGCCCGGGACTTGACTTATCAGCCGGGATACGTTGGACTTACGCGCTCGCACCGGGGAGACTTTCGTCCCCCGCGCGAGCCGATCGCGTTGATTCTTTTCGCGTTCCCAAGCTTGAGCCCCAGTGACGGAGAAGCGCACCATGGCGACGTTGTTCAATCGAGGTGGTTCCGTGATGCGCGACCGCTGTGGTCCCGACACGCTGGTGTTCCGGGCCGGGCAGGCTCGGGGGAGCGAGTTCGAGGCGCTGCAGCCGCTCGAGCCGCGCATGCACCTCGACGCCGCAATCGTGCAGGACACGATCAGCTGGTACGGGTCGAGCGTGGAGGTCGACAAGGGGTCGTGGGTGCTGGCGTTCGACGACGGCGCGGGTCGCTCGGACGGCGAGAGCCGTGCCCGGGCGGTGGCGAACTCGCTGGGGATCAACCCGACGTACGTGCAGTCGACGCCGAGCGGCAAGTACGTGAAGTTTGAGACCCCGGTGAAGATCACCGAGGCGCAGACACAGGCCGTGCTGCGGAACTTCGCGGGCTTGGTGGCGTTCACGCCGGACTTCCTGCGGTTCACGACGTTGATCCCCGACGACGTGCGATTCAACGAGCAGTACGTCCACTTGAACACGGGCCAGTTCATCCCGGGGCTGGGCGACGGCCTGTCGGGGGCGGACATCAAGTCGACCGAGGCGTGGAACACGAGCACGGGCAGCTCGCAGGTCGTGATCGCGATCACCGACACGGGCATCGATCTGGATCACCCCGACCTGGTTGACAACCTCTGGATCAACCCCGGCGAGATCGCGGGCAACGCCATCGACGACGACGCCAACGGCTACACCGACGACGTCTACGGGTGGGACTTTGCCAACAACGACAATAACCCGGACGACCCCGAGGAGCAGGGCCACGGAACGAGCGTCGCCGGCTCCACCGGCGCGACGGGCAACAACGGCCTGGGCGTGGTGGGGACGATGTGGTCCGTCAGCATGATGGCCTGCAAGATCTTCCCGGACGACGGGGGCGGCGCGCCGCTGTTCGCCATCACGGCCGCGGCCGAGTACACGGCCACGATGCGCCGTGACTTCGGCGTCAACATCGTCGCGAGCAACAACAGCTACGGCGCCCTGACGGCGGACCAGACGGGCTTCTTCGACAGCGCCGAGGAGCTGGCGATCCAGGAGTTCACCGACGCGGGCGGCCTGTTCGTGGCCGCCGCCGGCAACGACACCAACGACAACGACGGCGCGAGCCGCGCGTACCCGGCGTCGTACCCGAACCCGTTCATCGTTGTGGCGGCCGCCACGCAGAACACCGACGTGCTGGCGGGCTTCTCGAACTTCGGCGCGACCACGGTCGACGTGGGCGCTCCGGGCGAGCGTGTGCTCACGACCGAGCGCGGCGGCGGGTATCGGCTCATCGACGGCACGAGCTTCGCCAGCCCGTACACGGCGGGCGCGATCGGCCTGCTCTCGGCGGTCAACCCCTTCGCCACCGCGGCCCAGCTGCGCGACGCGCTGTTCGCCGGCGTCGACGTCGTCACCGGCCTGCAGGGCAGGGTTCTCACCAACGGTCGCATCAACGTCGGGCGGTCGGTCGGCCTCGTCGGCACCCCCGGGCCCAACGTGCTGAACGTGTTCCCGGGCAACCCGAGCGCCCCGGTCGACACTATTCGAGTCCAGTTCAGCGAGAACATCAACCCGCTGTTCTTCTCGACGGCGCAGATCGAGCTGCGGCGCGCCCGCGGCGACCGCGACTTCAACCAGAACGACGAGATCTACACCTTCCCGCCCACCATCGCCACGCTCGACGGCCAGGTTCTCACCATCCGCTTTGTCGCCGGCGTCCTGCCCATCGACCTCTACCGCCTCACGCTCAACGACGGCGGCTTCCGCGACTTCGAGGGCAACCGCCTCAACGGCGACCTCGACAGCGGCAACGACTTCACGTACCAGTTCGAGCTCACGCCCGCCACCGGCGCGTTCGAGCCCAACGACATCACGTCGCAGGCGACGCCCGTCGTCATCGGCTCCGACCACACCGCGTTCTTCGAGAGCGCCTTCGTCGGCGACGGCCTCAACCCCGCCCGCGACGTCGACCTCTTCAAGGTCACCGTCAGCGCTCCCTCGCTCATCACGGCCGAGGTCGTCGCCCGCAACCTCCTCAGCCCCTCGACGCTCGACTCGTACATGCGCCTGTTCGACCCCACCGGGGGCGAACTCGCCAGGAACGACAACTTCCGCGGGCTCGACAGCCGCATCCAGTTCTTCGTGCCCAACGGCGGCACGTACTACATCGGCGTCAGCGGTTTCGGCAACGAGGACTATCTCGCGACGCTCCAGGCGAGCGGGCGCAACGGGCAATCGGAGGGCGGGTACAACCTCGGCATCCGCGTCGACACGGCCGCCAATGAGGTGGTCGTGTACGACTCCTCGATCACGTCCCCGGGCGATCCCATCCCGACGCAGGGCACGATCACCGATTCGATCTTCATCCCCGACAGCCGCTCGATCCTCGACGTGAACGTTCGCCTCAATATCGCCCACAGTTTCGTGGGCGACCTGCGGGTCACGCTGAACGGGCCGGCCGGGCAGACCGTCACGCTCATCTCGAACCGCGGCGGCTCGGGCGACAACATCACCAACGTCATCTTCGACGACGCCGCCGACACGCCGATCTCGGCCGGCATCGCGCCGTTCACCAGCCCCGGCACGTACCGCCCCGAGACCGAGCTCGATGCTTTCAAGAACACGAGCGCCGTCGGCCTGTGGACGCTGCGTGTGACGGACACCGCGGCGCTCAACGGCGGAGCGCTGCTCGGCTGGACGCTCACGCTGCTGGTCGAAAACCAGTTCAGCGGCGAGTTCGAGCTCAACGACACGCGTGCGGTCGCCACCGACCCGGCCTTCACGGGCATCGGCACCCGCACGTTCGACGCCTTCATCGGCGACGGTGCCTTCGGCCAGCGCGACGTCGACGCGTTCAAGCTGACCCTCGACGCGGGCACCACCCTGAACGCCGCGGTGATCGTCCCGGGAATCAGCGAGGGGCAGATCAACCTGCTCGACAGCGTGATGCGTCTGTTCGACAGCCAGGGACGCGAGCTGCGTGTCGTCAACCGCGCCGACTCGCAGAACTCCGCGATGAGCTTCCAGATCCAGTTCGCCGGCGTGTACTACGTCGGCGTCTCGGGCGCCGGCAACACGCTGTATAACCTCGACCAGGGCGGCTCGGGCGGCAATACGCCCGCGACCGGCGCCTACTCGATCACCCTCAGCGTCGTCGGCGGCATCTCCGCCGGCGAGGTGACGCTCGCCGGCAACCGCATGACGGCCGGCTTCGCCTCGGACGGCTCGCTGGGCATCACCGCCCCGACCGCCGTCCAACCCATCGGCCTCACCCTCGACGACGTGGACTTCATCTACTCGCCGAACCAGGACGCCGAGAGTTTCTTCGGCGGCATCTTCGGCGGCTTCGTCTTCAAGAACGCCGGCCCCGGTCGCCAGAGCGACCTGCCGGTCGTCATGTCCAACGAGTCCGACGCGTTCAACCGTCGCGTCTCGACCGAGGGCCTGTTCCGGGCCGTCGTCGAGCAGGACGACCAGTCCGGCGGCCTGCTCGTGCGTCGCAGCGTGAGCTTTGGCGTCAACGACACCTTCATGGCCTTCGACGTCACGCTGACGAACACAACGTTCTTCGCCCTCGACGGCGTGGGCTGGGTCGAGGCGTTCAACCCCAACCAGTCGCTCAACCTCGGCTCGAGTTTCCCCCGCACGAACAACAACATCGACGACGACACCGGGCGCCTTGCCACGGCCAGCTTCGTGGACGACGAGGGTCGCTTCCCCGGCGGGATCACGTTCGCCCTCGCGGCGGCCGCCCCCGGCGAGGGCCAGGCGAGCCCCGTCCTCTCGGTCGAGGAGCCGGGCCGGGTGCGTGACGCGTTCCAGGTTGTCGGCTCGGTCAACGACCCCGACGCGGGCGGCGCGGACGACGGCGAGATCGGCGAGGGCACGCTCGCGGTCGCGTACAACATCGGCGCCCTGGCGCCGGGCCAGACCGCGACCATGCGGTACTTCGTGATGCTCGGCACGTCGGCGAGCGAGGTCGAAGCGACGTTCGCCCAGCTCGAGGCCGGAGCCGGCACGGGCCACCTCGTTGCCGACCCGAACGACACCGACATTTCCGCCGGCGACATGCCGTATGCCCTGTACTACCCCGAAGGCTTCGCCAACGACCGGGCCCGGACCTTCGTGCCGGTCGTCAATCCCAACTCCGTGGACACCCGGGTCGTCATCATCGCCCGCTACGAGGGCGACATCGCCCCGACGACGCTCATGGACCGGGTGGTTGCGCCCAAGACGCGTGACGGCATCACGATCACGACCCCCGAGCTCTACGCCGCGGGCCAGCAGCTCGTCCGAAAGGACACGCCGTACGCCCTGGAGATCCGCTCCTCGCGTCCCGTCGGCGCGACGCTGAGCCACTACGACTTCGGCATCTCGACGGGCGAGAGCTTCACGAGCCGGACGTCGGACGTGTGGACGTTCGCCGAGGGCTTCAAGGGGGCCGGCGTCGCCGACTTCCTGATCTTCTATAACCCCAACCCCGACAGCATCAAGGTGACGCTGACCGTCTATCCCGAGAACGGGACCGTCGGCGACACGTTTGTGCTCGCGGTCGATGGCGAGCGCCGCGGCGGGTTCGACCTGGGCGCCATCGCGGCGATCCCGGACGGCCCCTTCGGTATGAAGCTGACGGCCGACCGCCCGATCGTGGCGGCCCTTTCGCACTTCGACACCAACACGCTGGGCGGCTTCGGCGTCGTGGGCCTGCCGTCCGAGGGCTCGACCTCGGGCAGCACGCCGCAGGGCCAGATCGGCGTGAACGCCCAGGCCGAGTTCGTCACGGTGCTCAACACGAACGCCGAACCGGCGAACGTGACCTTCTCGTTCTTCTTCTCGAGCGGGTCGACGTATCGGCGCCTGGTCCAGATCCCGGCGGGTCGTCGCGGCGGGTTCAACGTCGCGGAGCTGCCGGGCTTCCCCGGCGGCGGCGATGCGTACTCGATCGGGTACACGTCCGACCAGCCGATCGTGGTCGACATGGCGAGCTTCGCGTTCGGCGAGGCGACCGGCTCGGGGTTCACCTCGACCGCGGGCAACAAGTGGATCTTCAGCGAGGGCTTCCGCCCGGCCTCAGGCGAGAACGTGAGCGACCTGCTGCGGGTGTTCAACCCGTCGAGCGAGTCGATCACGATCGAGGTCACAATGAACTTCGCTCCGGCGCCGGCGTTCGACGATCCGGGTGGCAGCGAGGTCTTCCGCGTGACGATCAGGCCGCGGGCTGCGAACGTGATCGACACGCACGACTTCATCACCGGGGCCCGTGCGACGCGCGACACGTTCTTCTGCTTCGAGGTCCGTTCGCCGATCCCGGTGGTCGCCTACGCCGACCACGCCGACAGCTTCCTGGGCGGGGCGTTCGGCACGCTGGGCACCGTCCTGGGCGACCCCGGAGCCGCGATCTGATCGCGCCCTCGGTTGCCCGGACTGACCCCCGCGTCCCCGCAGTGCATCGGCGGCGGCGCTAGCATCACCGCTCCGCGCACCGAGCCACCGGTTCGGTGCGCCGGGGGCGTAGCTCAGTTGGTAGAGCAACGGACTTTTAATCCGTTGGTCCCGAGTTCGAGTCTCGGCGCCCCCATTGCCGACCGCCTATTGCCGACCGGTCGAATCGCTCCGTCCACCCCTCCACGATGCACGTCCTGCACGCAACATGGTCCGACGGCGCTCTGCGGCTTTGGGGCGAGCACTCGGCTGGCTGGCCGCCGCGCGCCGCGCCGACCGAGTCCGACGGCGCGACGGCGCACCCCGCGCACCCCTTCGCCGCCGGCGCCGATGAACTTCGGCGTGAGCTGGGCGCTTCGCACCCGGGCGCGTCCGAGTTCGCCGAGGAGCCGCTGACGCTCCGACTGCCCGTCCGCCAGGGCGCTCCGGCGCCCAGTCCGCAGCTCGCCCGGGCCCTGGGCCTGTCGGCGGAGCTGTCGCAGGGCCAGCACGCGGCCGGGACGTTCACGGCCTCGTCGATCGCGGTGAGCGCCGCCGACGCCGGGGCCGTGCTCGAGGGGCTCGAGGACCGGGTGGAGCACGTGAGCTCGTCGGTGCGGTTCTACGCGGCGGCGTCGCGGCTGGTGGATCACCTGATGGCGCAGCAGCGGCTGGTGCCTTCGCTGCGTCAGGACCCGTCGGGGGGGATCCGCGGGCTGTGGCAGCCGTGGCTGAGCGACAAGGCGACGAGCGAGCGTGTGGCGACGCTTCTGGGGGCGATGCCGCCGATCGCGAGGGCGGCGGCGGATGCGTTCGACCACCAGGCGTGGTCGGTGCTGTGGGACTTCCTGGTCAACGTGGCGGACGCGCGGGTGCGCCAGGCGCTGGGACGCGACGCGCTGCACGAGGCGATCGACGGGCGGAGCGACACCGACCCGCATGTCGCGTGGCTCCGCGGGCTGCTCTCGGTCGAGACCGACAGCGTGCCGGCGGGGGCCGCGGCCCGCGGCGAGATCGTCAAGCGTGTGTACCGCTGGATCAGCGGCTTGGAAGACCGGCCGACCGGTCCGGCGTGGCGGCTGTGCCTCAAGCTGACCGAGCCGCTCAACCTGGGCGATCTGTCGGACCTGGCCGCGCCGGGCGACAAGATCCAGTGGACGCTGAGCTTCCATCTGCAGCCGGCGAGCGGGGCGCCGCTGTTTGTCGACGCCGAGGACCTGTGGCTTCTGCCGCCGGGGGCCGCGACGATCGCGGGCCAGACGATCCAGGCGCCGCAGCAGACGCTGCTGGCGGAGCTGGGTCGGGCGGCGCGATTGTTCAAGAAGCTCGAGGAGGCGCTGCGCCTCAGCCAGCCGACGCAGATCGAGCTGGTGACGAGCGAGGCGTACAACTTCCTGCGCGAGGTGCGCCCGATTCTGATCGAGCAGGGCGTGGGTGTGATCGTGCCCGAGTGGTGGGAGACGCCGACGGTCCGCCTCGGGGCCCGCCTGCAGGTCGAGAGCGACCCGATCGAGTCGCTCGAGCCCGGGCTCGAGAACGGCGTCGTGACCCGGGCTTCGGGGCCGGCGCTGGGGCTCAAGAGCCTGGTGCGCTACCACTGGCAGCTCGCGATCGGCAACACGAACCTCACGCTCGAGCAGTTCCAGAAGCTCGCGGCCCAGCATTCGCCGCTGGTGCGCCTCGGCGGGCGCTGGGTCGAGGTCCGGCCCGACGACGTGCGCACGGCGATGGACTTCCTCAAGAAGAACCCCGGCGGCGAGGCCGACATCGCGGGCATCCTGCGCCTGGCGTTCGCCTCCGACGCGCGGACCACCGGCCTGCCGATCATCGGCATGGACGCGACGGGCTGGGTCGCCTCGGTCTTCGGCGACCCCGCGAGCAACCACGCGATGCCGATGCTCACGACCCCTGCGGGGTTCATCGGGGCGCTGCGGCCTTACCAGGTCCGGGGCCTGAGCTGGCTCGCGTTCCTCGACCGCTTCGGCCTGGGCGCCTGCCTTGCCGACGACATGGGTCTGGGCAAGACCATCCAGCTCCTCGCGCTGCTGGCGCAGGAGCGCACGGCGGCTGAATCGGTTCGCGCTGCCGGTGGCGAGACGGAAGTCCTCGGCCCCACGCTGCTGGTGGTCCCGATGTCGGTGGTCGCCAACTGGCGCCACGAGACCGCCCGCTTCACCCCGCAGCTCAAGGTGCTCATCCACCACGGGCCCGAACGCCTGCTGGGGCCGGCGTTTGTGGCGGCGGCGACGGCGAGCGACCTGATCGTGACGACGTATGCCCTGGCGCACCGGGACGCGCAGCTGATCAGCTGCATGGCGAGGCGGCGCGTGGTGCTCGACGAGGCGCAGAACCTCAAGACACCCGCCGCGACGCAGTCCCAGGCCGTGCGCGGGATCACGGCCCCGCGGTGCGTGGCGCTGACGGGCACGCCGGTGGAGAACCGCCTCAGCGAGCTGTGGTCGATCATGGACTTCCTGAACCCGGGATACCTGGGTTCGCCGGGGGATTTCCGCAATCGGTTCGCGGTGCCGATCGAGCGGTACCACGACTCGCACAAGGCCGAGCGGCTGCGCGGGCTGATCCGGCCGTTCATCCTGCGCCGGCTCAAGAGCGACCCGACGGTGATCGCGGACCTCCCCGCAAAGCTCGAGACGAAGGAATACTGCTACCTCACGCCCGAGCAGGCGTCGTTGTACCGCGCGTGCGTCAGCGACATGCTGGCGGCGGCGGACAAGACCGAGGGGATGCAGCGGCGCGGCGTCGTGCTCGCGGGGCTCATCAAGCTCAAGCAGATCTGCAACCACCCGGCCCAGTTCTTCAAGGAAGCGCCCGGCGGGGGCGAGGGCGAGGACGGCACGCCGATCGCGCCGCACCAGATCGCCCGCAGCGGCAAGTGCCTGCGCATCGTCGAGATGCTCAGCGAGGTGCTCGCCGGGGGCGACCAGGCCTTGGTGTTCACGCAGTTCCGCCAGATGGGCCACATCCTCTCCGCGATGCTCCGGCACGAGCTCGACCGCGAGGTGCTGTTCCTGCACGGCGGGACGACGGCCCAGCAGCGCGAGGACCTCGTCGCCCGCTTCCAGAAGTCCGACGGCACCGCCCCGATCTTCATCCTCTCGCTCAAGGCGGGTGGCTTGGGCCTGAACCTGACGGCCGCGACGCACGTGTTCCACTTCGACCGCTGGTGGAACCCGGCGGTCGAGAGCCAGGCGACGGACCGAGCGTACCGCATCGGCCAGACGCGCACGGTGCAGGTGCACAAGTTCGTCGTCAGCGGCACGCTCGAGGAACGCATCGACCAGATGATCGAGAGCAAGACCGAGCTTGCCGATCACATCATCGGCGCCGGCGAGCGGTGGCTGACGGAATTGAGCACCAGTCAGTTGCGGGAGCTGCTCACGCTGCGTGCGGACGCGGTGGGTGAGGTGGGGGAGACCGTCGCGGTGCAGTGAGTGGGGACGGCGGGGTCGAGTTCCTCATCCCGAAGGGATGAACGTGTGTAGCCGGGGGTTAGCGAGTCTTCGAGCGTAACCCCCGGACAGTCGATTTCAATTTCCTGCTTCCGTTGCGAGCGACGCCGAAGGCGTCGACGGGCGGTACGAGCACTCCTTCAGAGTGCGATGCAACGGCAGACAAGGGGGGAGGGGGCCCGCTTTCCGGCGGTGTCGTCGCCTAGCCTCCTCCACCGCCGGCTACTCACGTTCACGCCTACGGCGTGGAAGGGGTGAACGGCCGGGCATGGCGACCGGGTTCAACGACCGGATTCATTCGTCGCGTTTACCTGGGCGGTTCACTTCGCCGGCTCCAACGTCAACCGCTGATCGATGAGCCGCTCGAAGCTGCTCGGGCGGATCATGCTCGTCTTGCGCACCCGCTCGATCGCGGCCGCCGGCGTCAGGCCCCGGTCAGCGACGAGGTACGCCGCACACACGGTCTGCCCGTTCGCGGCGGCTGGCAACGTCAGCCCCACCGCCAGCCACAGCGCGAGCGACTGCGCGGCACGGGTCGGGAAGAGGTCATGTCCGGGCTCCGTGGAAGAAAGGGTTCAACGGTGAACGACGCGGAATAGCGGCCGCGAGACCGCCAAGACATTCCCCGGCCCCGCCGGGGCGCTCGGAATACCCGCCGAATTACCGCCCCGGGCCAAGGGGCCACGCCGGGCTGACGCATACCCTTGCGGTTCCGCATGTCCTCTTACCCACCGCGCCCGCCCCACGGCTCACCCACTCCCAACGTCAATTTCCCCGCGCGCCCGCCCAAGCCCACCCTGCACCCGCGCAAGGTGGTCGGCGGGATGCGGCTCAAGTCGAAGGACGGCCCGGACATCACCGCCTGGGCCGGCCAGCGCTGGATGCGCCTCGTCGAGAACTCCGCCGAGCCCGACCAGCTCACCGAAGGCCTCACCTACGCCAAGACCGGCCAGACGCGCTCCCTCGACACCGCCCCCGGGCTCGTCACGGCGAAGGTGCAGGGTCGCATGCCGCAGGCGTATTCGACGGCCGTGAGGCTGCCGACGTTCGCCCCCGAGCAGTGGGAGGCGGCGATCGACGCGATGTGCTCGCAGGCGCGGTACTCGGCGAGCCTGCTCGCGGGTGACCTGCCCGCGGAGATCGAGGACGTGTTCGCGCCCCTGGGCCTGCGCTTGCTGCCGGTGGACCCGTCCGAACTCGCGGTGAGCTGCACGTGCGATGTGGGCAAGGCGTTCTGCAAGCACGTGTGCTGCACGATGGCGCTGATCGCGGACCGGTTCGGCACGGATCGGCTGCTGATCTTCCGCCTGCGGGGGCTGTCGGGGGATGAGCTGATCGAGCGGATCGCCCAGCGCCGGGCCGCGGCCGGGGCGGCCCACGCGTCGCCGGACTCGGCCGTGCCGATCTATGCCCCGCAGATCCCGGGGGTGACGGATCAGGCCGCCGTGCCGCTGGACGCGTCGCTGGACAACTTCTGGGACGCCGGCGCGGGGCTGGACACGCTCGAGCTCCCGATCGAAGAGCCGGTGGTGAGCCACCCGATGCTGCGACGGCTCGGATCGACGCCGTTTGAGGGCTGGGGGGCTGCGCCAGCGCAGCCCGAAGCAATCGGTTCGCCCGCCGTCCGCTCGCGTGCGGCCCGCGGCGGCCCGCCGATCGCGCCGACGCCGGCCGCCCCGCCGGCGATCGCGAAGTTCCCGCTGGTGGGGCTGCTCGCGACGTGTTATGACGTGGCGGGGAAGGCGGCGCTGAATCCGATCGGAGCGAGTGAAGCGGTTGCTGAGCCCGAGCCCGAATGACCGTGCCACCGAGTGCCGCCGCTCTGGGCGGCTCTCGGTGCGTTGGACATCGTTCGCGAGAGAGCGAGCGGTCGGATCGTGCGACGGCCCCGCATCGAAGCACCGAGAGCCGCTCAAAGCCGCGGCACTCGGTGGCACGGCCTTTACTTCACCGCGTCACCACGATCGCCGCCGTCCACACCTGGCGCGTCCCCGTCGAATCCCCGATCCACGTCGCGTGGAATCGCCCGTCGGCGGCCGCCGCGAGCCCGGTCCAGTGGCGGGCCTCGATGCGGTTGCCCTTCATCGGGACTTCGTTGAGCTGGACGCTCGGCTCCCACGATTCGCCGCCATCGCGTGAGATGCGGATGCGGGCGTTGTAGCCGGGGACGGGGGCGATCACGCCGTTGGGGCCGACGGTGTGTCTGGGGAGGCCGCGCCGGTCGTACCAGGTGACCGCGACGACGCCGTCGGTGTTGACGGCGATCGCGGGGATGTCCGCGGCGTAGTCGGGCGCGGCGTCCACTCCCGCGGGCTGCTCGCTCACGATCACCGGCGTCGACCAGGTGGTGCCGGCGTCGAGCGAGCGGGAGAAGAGGATGTACGACTCGTCGCTCGCGTGGCCGTCGCGCCAGACGCAGTAGACAGGCTGAGCGCCGCCCGGCGTCGTCGCAAGCCCTGCCGCGAGGCGTGGATAGAACACGTCGAACACCGACGACGACTTGATCCGCGCGTGCTTCCAGCGTCCGGCGAGGTTCGGCGTGACCTGTGTCCAGGAGCCGTCGGGGTCTGCCGCCCCCCCCAATCGCCACAGCGGCAACTCCACGTGATGGTCCGACCCCGTCACGAACACGGCGGAAGTCACCAGCACCGACCCGTCCGCGAGCACCACCGGGTTGCTCGGGCGCGTCGAGCGCACCTGCGGCTTCAGTTCGATGCAGGCCGAGAGCGTCCTGGTCCCGTCGTTCGACACGACCACCACCGGCTCCTCGATGTTCGCGTGCACGTAGACGCGGCCCGCGCCCACCGCCAGGCACGGCCGATCGATGTACCGCGCCACCGACCCGCGCTCCTCCCACGTGAGGCCGCCGTCGGTCGAGGCCGCGAAATCGATGTTGCCGGCGCCGACGGTGCCGTAGCGATGGGCGCCGGGCGTGCTGCGGGGGTTGCGCATGTTGACGAAGTACAGCACGCCGTGGGGACCGAACGCGACGTCTTCGTCGGCGACCTGCTCATCGGGTGCGTGCGGCCGGGTGCAGCTGAGGCGCCAGGTTGTGCCCCCGTCGTGCGAGGCATAGCCGACGACGTTGTCGTACGTGTCGCCCTGGGTGGAGGCGGCGAAGAGGCGGAGGGGGTCGGTGGGGTCGGCGGCGAGGGCGCAGCCCATGTGGTTGATGGTTCCAGCCGGGGAACTGACGTGGATGTTGGGGCTGACGCGGACGCCGGTGATCGCGGGCGAGGTTGTCGCCGGTCGCAGCTGGGGCCAGTTCGCGCTTCTGGAGGCTATGGTGACCCAGACCGCGGTGGCTGCCGCCGCCGCGACAGCGGCGACCATCCCGGCTACATGACTGTGTCGCTGGGACATAAACGGCTCCGATTTCTACCCGTGTGTCTCATTGGGAATGGGACGGCGTCGTTTGTTTGGCTCGGCCCGCTGGCTGTCTGTCACGCTCGATCTATAGCGGTCCGAACGCTCGGCCCCCGATGTTGGGCGACTTCCAAGCGAACATAGACTGGCGGCGGGTCGAAATTAAAGTTAGTATGCGGAGCACACGGCGCGCATGCGCCGATCGACGTACGGAGCAAGGTCATGCTCAAGCGAGTTCTTTACCGAGCTTTTATCATCGTCTTGATTGCAGTAGTAGTTGTCGCAATTCCCACGTTGCTCTGGCTGATCGGACGCGCCAGCAGTGAGTCGCTCGAGCGCTTCGGCATCTGGTCATTCATCGCGGCCTCAGGCGGGCTCTCCGTTCTCGCCGTTGCGCTGCTGTGGCGAGAGTACAAACTGCCAGACGACGACCCACGGCGCAAGAGGGTTCAGTTTGCCGGTAGGTTGGTCGCCCTCGGTGCCGCGTGCCTGGCGATGGTGGTTAGCATCGCCCTCAAGCTCGGCAGCGTCACCCTTCTACGAGAGGACGCTCGAAAGGCATCCATCCACGAGTTCTTTACAAGCATCGACGGCAAGGACTTCGGCGTCGCCTGGAATCTCATTCATCCCGAACGGAAGGTCGAGCTTCATAAGAGGAACGTGACGAACGAGGGCGAATTCGCCGCCCTGTATTCAACAACGCTCCACCACCACGATCCAAGCGTCGTCCTTGTCGGAGAGCTGGGCGGCGGGGCCATGCTCTACCGTGTATCGTTCGATGTTCAGGACTACCTGCCGGACTGCACGCTGGACGCGGCTTACTTCCGGACGACGAACCTGGAGCGAGCGGTCGCTGACGGCGTAATGTCAGAGTCGGTTATAGACAGTGTCCTGATCCCCGATATCCGCAAGTGCTACGACATTTCCGACGACAAGCTCCCTGCGGTGAGGAGTGCGCTGTTGAACTTCAAGCTGCAGGGGCTGTTCACACGCAAGCTGGTGAGCGAGGTCGCTCGGACCGTGGGCCTTGCCCATAGGACCGACGGGAAGCACGAAGCAGCCGACGGGGTATGGACGCACGAGGTGCTCCTGTTGACCATGAAGCGCGATGGAGATGCCTGGAAAATCCGCGCTGGATTGAGCCGACCGGAAATCGAGGCGGAGTATGCGAAGCCGCCGATGCTGGTCGTGAAGTAATGCATCACGATTGATCGGCCCGCTCATCCTCCTACACTTCTTCGCTCAATTCGGAGCCGTCCGCGACGGACGCCCGCCACTTGCACAAGGCGGGCCGAGGCGCGGCATGGGCGTTCCCATCGCGGCTGATGGATCGTCCCGCTCCCGTCCGTTTCCCGAACCCCCCACCGGCTTGCCGGGGCGGGCCATGAAACGGGCACCACAGTGCCGCGGCTTCTCTCCTGCTGAACCCCACGGGGTCAGCCGGTGCGGACCGCGAATCGTCGCCTGGTCCCGCACCCCTTTCTGGAGACTTGGAGCCGCCGCCTTTCGCCCGCCGCACCGCAAGCCTCACCCGTCCGACCTTTGGCCGATGGTGTAACGGCAGCACAGCAGATTTTGGTTCTGCTTGTTCAGGTTCGAATCCTGATCGGCCAACTTTTTCGCCGCGGGCGGTCACCGCCGCCCGCCGGCGCGAGCCCCCCCTTCACCCCTGTCACACCCGGTATCCCCGTCACGCCCGACATGCCCTCCTCCACCAACCAACCCCACGCGATCGTCATGGCCGCCGGCAAGGGCACGCGGATGAAGTCCGACCTGCCCAAGGTCGTGCACCCTGTGGGCGGGCGCCCGATGATCTGCGCGGTGGTGCGGGCGTGCCTCGACGCGGGGTGCTCGCGCGTCGTGCTCGTCGTGGGGTATCAGCAGGAGAAGGTCCGCGAAGCGATCGCGGCCGAGCCCGAGTTCGCGAAGGGTGGGGGGGCGAATATCGAGTTCGCGGTCCAGGCCGAGCAGCTCGGCACCGGGCACGCCGTGATGTCCACGAGCGCCCTGTTCCCGCACGCCGACCCGCGCACCGCCACGACCGCCCCGCAGCTCGACGTCTTCGTCCTCGCCGGCGACGGGCCGCTGATCCGACCCGAGACTCTCCGAATCCTGCTCGATCAGCACCGGGCCACCTGCGCCCGCGCCACGCTCGCGACGTCGTTGATCGACGACCCCACCGGCTACGGGCGCATCGTCCGCGACGCGACCGGGCACTTCGCCCGCATCGTCGAGCACAAGGACGCGACCGACGCCGAGCGGAAGATCCGCGAGATCAATCCTTCGTATTACTGCTTCGACGCCCTCGCGCTCTTCAACGCCCTGCGCGACGTCAAGCGCAACCCCTCGAGCAACGAGTACTACATCACCGACGTACCCGCCCTCCTGCTCGCCCGCGGCGAGCGGGTTGACGTTGTTGACGCCGTGCCGGCCGAGGATGTGTTGAGCATCAACACCCCCGAAGAACTCGCGAAGGTCGACGCGATCTATCGCTCACGCCACGCCCAACCGTCCGTTCACCAAGGAGTGCGCCGATGAGCCGCGAAGACGCGAACATGCTGAAGGTCTTCGCGGGCAGGCACGCCGTGGGGCTCGCCAAGCGGATCTGCGAGTACCTCGACATTCCCCTGGGCCAGGCCCGCACCGACGAGTTCCCCGACGGCGAGCTGATCGTGAAGCTGGAAGAAGACGTGCGCGGGCGCGACTGCTACGTCGTGCTCTCGACCTGCCAGCCCGTCAACGACAACCTGCTCGAACTGCTGATCTTCCTCGACTGCTTGAAGCGCGCGAGCGCCAAGCGCGTCACCTGCGTGATGCCGTACTTCGGCTACGCACGTCAGGACCGCAAGGACGAAGGCCGCGTCCCCATCACCGCCAAGCTCGTCGCGAACCTCCTCACCGCGGCCCGGGCCGACCGCATCATCGCGATCGACCTGCACGCCGCCCAGGTGCAGGGCTTCTTCGATATCCCCCTCGACCACCTCACCGCCACGCCGGTCTTCATCAAGCACTTCCACACCATGCGCGAGCCGCTGGGCGACCTGTGCCTGGTGAGCCCCGACGTCGGCAACGTCAAGGTCGCCGAGGGCATCGCCAACCTGCTCGGCGGCGACCTCGCCATCATCAATAAGCGCCGCAAGAGCGGCTCCGAGGTCGTCTCCGCGGGCCTCATCGGCTCGGTCAAGAACAAGACCGTGCTCATGTTCGACGACATGATCTCGACCGCCGGGACCATCTGCGAGGCCGCTCGCGTCGTCATGGACAACGGGGCCAAGGACGTCATCGCCGCCGCGACCCACGGCGTGCTCGTCGGCATGGCCCAGCAGCGCCTGATGACCAGCCCGATCAGCCGCCTCTTCGTCACGAACACGATTCCCATGGGGCCGCGTGTGGCGGCCCTCGAGCCCAAGCTCACCGAACTCTGCGTGGGCGAGTTGCTCGCCAACGCCATCCACCGCATCCACCACAACATGTCGGTCTCGGCCCTGTTCAAGAACGGGGCGGGGCCGAAGCGTTAGTCGACCTCAATCCACGAAACCAACACGCAACACACGAACACGGAGATAGACACATGCACGAGAACTCCCCCCTGCTCAAGGCCGCCAAGCGTGAACGCCTCGGAACCCGCTACGCCGCCCGCGATCGGGCCGCCGGGCGCCTCCCCGCCGTCCTCTTCGGCCACGGCATCGCGCCGCTGGCGATCAGCCTCGACAACAAGGAAACCATCACGCACATCGCCAAGGGCGAGAAGGTCTTCCGCCTCGACATCCCCGGCGAGACCAAGAACGGCGAGCAGATCGTGCTGCTCAAGGACGTGCAGTTCGACTACCTGGGCACGACCCTGGTCCACTGCGACTTCGCCCGCGTCGACCTGAACGAGCGCATCCACACCCGCGTCTCGATCCACCTCGTCGGCGACGCCAAGGGTCTCAAAACCGCCGGCGCCGTGCTCATGCACCCGACCAGCGTGATCGAGATCGAGTGCCGCGTCATCGACATGCCCGATCACATCGAGATCAGCGTGGCCGAGCTCGACGTCGACCAGTTCATCTCCGCGGGCCAGGTGAAGCTGCCCAAGGAAGACATGAAGCTGATCACGGACACCCACGCGATCGTCGCGGTCGTCCAGGTCCAGAAGGAAATCGTCGTCGCCGAGGCCACCGCCGTCGGCGCCGAGGCCGCCACCCCCGAAGTCATCACCGCCAAGAAGGTCGAGGGCGAAGCCGGGGCGGCCGCTCCGGGCGCCAAGGACGCCAAGGGCGCTGCCGCCAAGCCCGCCGCGGGCGCCAAGCCTGCCGCGGGGGCCAAGCCGGCCGCCGGCGGCGACAAGAAGGACGCGAAGAAGTAAGAACGGCAATGGGCAGTGGGGAATGGGCAATGGGTCAGAAGGCCCAAGTCCACTCCCCAACCCTCTGCCCCATTGCCTATTGCCCATTCCCATTGCCCCTCCCCCCATGAAACTCCTCGTCGGCCTCGGCAATCCCGGTTCGAGATACGAGAACACCCGGCACAACGCCGGGTTCCTCGTGATCGACCGGCTTGCGCGCCGGCACGCCCCGGGAGCTATTGCGAAGGCCAAGTTCGACGCAAGTCTCATCGAGGCGCCGATCGGCTCGGAGCGCTGCCTGCTGCTCAAGCCCAATACCTACATGAACCGCTCGGGCCAGGCGGTGGCGCAGGCCATCGGCTTCTACAAGGTCAACCCCGAGACCGACGTGCTCGTCATCGTCGATGACATCGCCCTGCCGCTGGGCCACCTGCGGATCCGGCCATCCGGTTCCGCGGGCGGGCACAACGGGCTGGGGGACATCGAGCGGGCGCTCGGCAACGAGAACTACCCGCGCCTACGCATCGGCATCGACGCCAAGCCCGCGCTGATGGACCAGGCCGACTACGTCCTGGGCAAGTTCACGTCGGCGGAGGAGGGCGTCATCAAGCCCGCCCTCGACAAGGCCGCCGACGCATGCGAGTGCTTCGTGGCCCAGGGCACGCAGCTCGCGATGAACAAGTTCAACACCCCCAGCTCACCGCCAAAGCCGAAACCGCCGCGCCCCACCGAGGGGCCCGGGGCGATCGGGCCCGGCGTCACACCAGCGATCCCCCCGAACACACCAAACATCACCACGAAGAACACGACCACGAACCTCTAAGAACGAAGAGAACCCCATGAGCACCACGATCATCCCCGAAGTCCGCGTTTTCAACTACGAAGCGATGTTCCTGCTGAGCCAGGGCCAGGCCGCCGATTTCGGCGCGGCCATCGCCCACATCAAGGAAGGCCTCGAGCGCTCCGGCGGCACCATCATCGCCATGAAGAAGTGGGACGAGCGTCGCCTCGCCTACGAGATCAACAAGAACAAGCGCGGCGTGTACATCCTGTGCTACTTCTCCCTCAACGCCCGCAAGATGGTCGAGATCGAGCGCTTCTTCAACCTCTCCGAGAAGGTCATGCGCCACCTCATCGTGCGCGTCGACCACCTCAGCGAGGACGAGATGAAGGCCACCGACGGCCAGAAGGAACTCGAGACCGAAGCCAAGCTCCGGGCCGAGCGCCCCGTTCGCCCCGAGGGCGAAGGCACGGCCGTCGGCACCCCGGCGTCGGCTCAGGGTCAGCCGCCCGCCGCGGCCGCCCCCGCCGCCGCTCCTGCTGCCCCCGCCACCGGTGCCTAAGTCCTTGGTGGCACAGGCGTCCCGCCTGTATCGCCCGTCGGCTTGCGTTCCTGACGAAAGCCGAATAGAATTCATGTGTTTGAGGCTCCGGCTCGAGCGCCGGAGCCTCTCGCACGCGAGGGAGTTCTCCGATGGCCGGCAGCTTCAACAAAGTGATCCTGATGGGCAACCTGACGCGCGACATCGAGCTGCGTTACACGCCCAACAACACGGCCGTCGGCAGCTTCGGCGTCGCCGTGAACCGCTCGTGGAAGAACCCCGACGGGCAGGTGCAGGAAGAGGTCACCTTCGTCGACTGCGAGGTTTGGAGCAAGGCGGCTGAGATCATGAGCCAGTACCTGGGCAAGGGTAAGCGAGTGTTCATCGAAGGCCGCCTGAAGCTCGACCAGTGGCAGGACAAGACCGACGGCTCGAAGCGCTCGAAGCTCAAGGTCGTCGTCGAGGAGTTCCGCTTCGTCGACGCCAAGCCCGGAGCCGGTGACGGCGCCGGTGGTGGCGGCGGCGGCGGGTACTCCGAAGCCGAGTCTGGCGCCGGTGGTGGTGGCGGTGGCGGTTACAACCGCGGCGGTGGTGGTGGTGGTGGGCGTCCGGCCCAACCGCGGCCGCAGGGCCGTCCCGCCGGCAACGCGCCCGCTGGCGGCACAGGGGGAGCGGGCCCCGCCTACGAGCCCGTTGGCGAGGACGACATTCCGTTCTGATCTGCTGCTTCGGGCTTTCGCCCCGAAGGGGCGCAGGGCTGTAGCCACGGGCGCCGCGCAGTCCGCCGAAGGCGGGCGGAGCAAGCCCGTGGATAACGACCCCCCCTTGTTCTCTTGCGCTCGTTGCGAGCCGCCCCGGCAGAGGCGGAGGGTTCTCACGCATCGAGTTGGCGCGCCATCTCAAACCCGAATTCGATCAGTTCCTCGATCGGCACACCGCGGCGGCTCGTCAACTCGATCGGGCGCGATTCCTCCGTGAACAGCGGCGGCGCGATCGAAATGCCTTGGTTGTCCGCCAGGGCCGCGCACTCGCCTTCCCAGCCGCGCCAGCGCACGTCCGTATAGAACTGCTCACGGACCGACCCGTCGAGCATCGCCAGCACCCACTCTGCATGCCCGATCCCGAGACCTTCCCATGCGAGCGGGCCGGGCGCGAAGTAGTGAACCTGATTCAGCTCATCTGTCGCGATTCCGCCACCGTTGATCGCGAACACCCCGCCGAGTACGTCGACACCCACTGCAACCGCGGGCGGCGGGCTTTGATTCGCCCATCCAAGCAGCGCGGTCACCCCGGCAATGCTCGGTGTGCACCGCCGGTGACTGCATCCAAGCACCCGCAGCCATCCGTGATCGATCAGCAATCCACCGGTGTGAAACGCGACGGCCCCGAGCACCGACCGGCCGTCACCTGTAACGACTCGATGGCCAGCCGGCCGAGATCCCCGCCTCCCTCGAGCACCTCGACCGTCGGCCCCGCCGCCCGGGCCTGTTCGAGCACCAGCGGCCAGGCCGGATCGGGCACATTCAGCAGTTCTTCCGCGGTTCGGTGCATCCAAGCCACGCTAGGCCCTCGGCTTGCCCGGTACCCCCTCCATCCCTACCCTCTCCTCCCACATCCCCGTTGGGGTGAGCGCCTCCGCTACCCCTAACTTTCGCCGCAAAGCGGCAAAGGACAGCCCCCATGGCCCGCAACGTCAAGCTGCTGCTTATCGAGTCCGTCGACACCCTCGGGATCGTCGGCGACGTGGTCAACGTCCGCCTCGGGTACGCCCGCAACTTCCTCATGCCCCGCGGCCTCGCGACGACCCCGAGCGAGGAGCTCATCAAGAGCCTCGCCGCCAAGCGGGCCCAGGCCGAGAAGCACGTCGCCGAGCTGCGCAAGGCCCGCGAGGACACCGTCCACAAGCTCGAGGGCTTCCACATCGCGCTGGAGCGCCCGACGAACGACATGGGCATCCTCTATGCCGCGGTCACCCACGCCGAGATCGCGACCCTGCTCGCGGGCATGGGGCACAAGAACGTCCGCCCGCGCGACGTGCGGCTCGCCCAGACGATCAAGCGCATCGGCAGCTACGACGTCACCGTCAAGTTCGACTCCGACCTCGAGGCCGCCATCAAGCTCGACGTCAAGAGCGACCGCAAGCTCGAGATGCTCGAGGAGATCCAGGCCGCCGAGGAAGCCGCCCGCGCCGCGGCCCATCGTCACCCCGCCGAGGGCGAGCAGCCCGCCCCCGAGGTCGGTGCGGGCGAGGCCAAGGACGGCGGCGCCGGCGGCGAGGCCAAGCCCAGGAAGGCCAAGGGCGAGGGCAAGGGTGGCGGGGCCGACAAGGGCGAAGCCAAGGCCGAGAAGGCTGAGAAGCCCGCGAAGGCCGAAGCCAAGGGCGACCACAAGGCCGAGAAGTCCGACAAGGGCGGCGAAGCCAAGGGCAAGAAGGACAAGGCCAAGGCCTGAGTTCCCGCCAACGATCGCGGCGCGACCTCTCGGGGACTTCCTCGTGGAGAAACCGCCGCCGCAATACCACGACCATCAACACGCCGCCGACGCCCAAAGCGTCGGCGGCGTTGTTCATTGCGTCCGCCTCAACGTCGGCGAGGGCCCCAGCTGGGCTGGCGCCGCTCCTGCCGAGCGATCACGGGGTTCCGATCGACGCCGGCGAGTCGCCCGATGCTTCGGGTTCGTCGCTTTAGCGCAACTTCGTCGAGACCGCGGGCTTGAAGTTCGCGATCTGCTTGTTGCCGATCGCAAAGCCGGTGAGGTCGACGCCCGCGCTGACCTGGAAGACCAGGTACAGCCGCTCGTCGGGCTTGCTCGCGCTCACCGAGGGGAGCTGGTCGAGCGACGCGATCGGCTCGCCGGGGAAGTAGCGGATGTGGTACATCTGCCCCGTCATCAGCGCGAAGCCCAGGGCCGGGTAGCGCTGGCCCGAGGCGTCGATCAGCACGGGCGGCTGGTTGCGGTCCTCGACCGTCGACGCGGCGTCGCTCAGCAGCCCGAACGTCGGGTTCTCGAAGCCCACCGGGATTGCCACGATGACCGTGTCGTCGGGGGTGAGGAACTTGTTGACCTGCAGCTCACGCGGCAGGTAGCGGTTCTCACGCAGGCGCGACGGGTCGAACTTCGCTTCGCCCTCCGACAGGCGGGTGCCGTCGTTCTTCAGGCCCTGCAGGTCGTCCTTGTTGAGCGTCGCCAGCGGCAGCGTTCCGCCGACCGCGACCATGCTCCCGCCCTCGACGGTGTTCATCTTGCTCGGGTCGACGGTCACCGCGCTCGAGGTGTCCATCGGCCCGCTGCCGACGGCCATCTGGCGGAGGATCGAGCCGTTCTTGATGGCCGCGTCGCGGGCCTTCACGCTCGTGTACTCGCTCGACGCCCCGACGCCGGTGATGTCGGCCCGGACGCCCTTGACGTGCAGCGCCAGCGCCGTTGCGCCGCGCGGCACCATGAACTCGAACGCGGCCATCGTCTCCGCCGACCCGCCCACCGACGCGATGAACGTCTTGGGGGCGTCGAAGCGCCAGCGCCCGAGATCGAGCTTGTCGCCCTCGGCCTGCGAAACCATCGCGAAGGGGTGGATGGTGGTCGTCCGGCCTGTCTCGAGGCGGACCAGCAGCTGCACCTGGGCGTTGCCGACCGTGACCTTGCCCTCACGCTCGCGGGCGCCGGCCTTGAAGCCGACGACGAACGCGTCGATGTAGGTGTTGTCCTGTCCCGGCTGGCTGCCGTCGATGTACAGCACCTTCTGCTTGCGGGTCGGGGCCTGCGCGTCGGTCACGAGGTCGTTGAGCTGGACCTTGGACTCGGGGTCCCGGCCGACGGTGTAGCGGCCGACGATCTTGAAGTCGTCGGGGCGGATGGCCAGGCGCGAGCCGCCGTCGTTGAAGTTCGTGCGGAGCAGCGAGCCGTCCATCGCCATCGCCGGGCGCCACACGGGCAGCGGCGTGGCGGTGGAGAGGGCGTTCTTCGCCATGAACCCGTAGGCCCCGACGACGATCTTCTCCGCGGGCACCCACAGCCCCATGCCTTTCTCGAGCGACCCCTGGCCGTCGAAGGTCACCGGCGTGTAGCCCATGAACTCGGTCGACACGCGCAGGTTGCTGATCGTGAGCACGGTCATGCCGGCGGTCACGACGCCGGCCACGAGGCCGCACACGGCCCCGCCGGCGAAGTTCGGAACGTCGCCCACCTCCACGTTCGCGCCCAGGATGCCGTCGGTGATGACCCGCAGCGCCGCGACGGAGATCGCGAACGGCAGGGCCAGCGACGCGGCCCACACCAGGTCGACCATCCAGGCCTTGTCGAACTTGACCAGGAGGGCGTAGGCCAGCGGCTCCCAGGCGCCCAGCGCGATCGCCGCGCCGATCAGCACGCAGACCATGTTGAGCATGGACCCGAAGAACCCGCGCGTCAGGCCGACATAGCCCACCACAACGATCACCAGGATGACGACGACGTTCATGATCATGGGAAATCTCCCCGTACGAGGACGAGTGGTCTAGTGGACTTCAGGCCTTGGGTGCGGCGGGCTGGGGGGCGCTCGGAGCGGTCTTGGGAGCCGGGGCGCCGCCGGCGGCCGGCGCGGGGGCCGCCCCACCGCCCCCCCCACCGGGCGTCGTGATCCGCGTGATCTCCTCGACGCTCGTCGTGCCGTCGATCGCTTTGCGGATCGCGGACTGCTGGATGGTGGGCTGCTGCTTCTTGCGGAGGGCCGAGCGGAAGGCCTCGATGTTCCCGGCCGCGATCAGCTCGCGGTCCTCGGGGGTGATCTCGTAGACCTCGAACGCCGAGTCCTGGCCGTAGTAGCCCGACCCGTTGCAGACCGGGCACACCTCGGGCTTGTTCTTGATGAGGACCTGCCCGCCCTTCTTGTAGAGCGTCGCGACCTTGCCCTCGGGAACGCCGAGCTTCTTGAGCATGTCGGGGGCCGCGGGGTAGCTCATGCGGCAGTTCGTGCACAGCTTCCGCAGCAGCTTCTGGGCGACCACGCCGTGGAGGGCCTTGCCGGCCTGGGGGGCGTCGCCGACGGCCTTGACCCACGACTCGACCGCCTGCAGGGCGTTCTCGGCCCGGATGCCGATGTAGACGCGCACGCGATCGAAGTCGGCCTTGGCGATCTCCTTGGCGGTGTTCGCGTCGGGAAGCTCGGCGACCGCCACCACCTGCGGGTCGCGCCGGATCACGCTGCGGACCAGCGTGCTGAACTCGGCGCCTTCCTTGTCGCCCTCGAACTTGTTCCCGCGCACACCTTCGAGCGCCGCCTGCGGGTCGGTCTCGACCAGTTGCACGTTCTTCATGTACGCGTCGTGGATGCGGGTGAGGGCATAGAGCGTGGTCGTCCGCCCGCTGTCCGGCGGCGACGCCACGAGCACCACGCCCTTCTCCTCCTCGGCGATCTTCTTGATCTCGGCCATCTGCGGCTCGAGCAGGCCCATGTCCGTGAGCTTGCGGATGACCGCCTTGTCCGGGTTGAACAGCATCGTCGTGCGCATCCCGCCCTGGCCGCCCACGCTCGTCACGCGGATCGCGGTCTTGCTGTCGTCGGCCTCGGCCTGGACCATGCCCTGCAGCTTGCGCCGCCGGTCCTGCACGTCGAGGCCCGCGGCGGCCCGCCAGAAGTCCATGACCTTGACCGCGAGCGGGCCCGGGAGCGTGTCGGCCGGCGTGCGAACGCCGTCGATGAGGTAGGCCGTCGCGTAGGTGTTGTCCTTGCCGGTGGGGGCGAAGTCGACCTGTGCGGCCCGGGCCGCGAGCGCCTTCTTGAACACGTCCTCGGCCGCGACGCGTGCTTCGTATTCGGGCGTCTCGGGCGCCGGGGCCGAGATGAGCTCCACGTACTTGCCCTTGGCGTCGGCCTTGCGGATGACGAGGCTGACGGCCGACTGCAGCTTGGCCTTGGCCTTGAGTTCCTTCTTCTCGCGCATCTTCTTGACGATGTCGAGCTTGATGTGGAACTCTTCGGGGACGCGCTCGTCCTTGTTGGCGACGATCGCGTAGGCCGCGATGTCGATCGCCAGGATCGCGATCATCGCGCCCAGGGCCGCGAAGAACCCGCCGATCCCCGGCACCGGCATCAGCATCGCCACGCCGAACGCGATGATGCCCGCGCACAGGTGGCCGATGTTCCACGCCTCGCGCGGCAGGAAGAAGCGGGCCGCGTGCTTGTCGTAGATCTTGCTGATGATCGCGGCCCATCCCAGCAGGGGGATGAGGTAGAAGACCGGCTTCCAGACCGACACCAGCCACAGGGCCTTGCCGACCGTCGCCCCTTGGGCCAGCGTCGTCACCAGTTCCATGCTCATGCCGTGTTGCTCACTCTCGCGCCGCGTCGGCGCGCCAATGGGAGGAAGTACCTGAAAGCCAGCGCCGGCCCGCCGCTGTCGGCGGGCCACCTGACACCATGCTACCGACCCCGGGGCGGGAGATCGCCGCCTCGACGCCGACAGACAACGCTAGCAAATCCCCATCCGGGCGACAACCCGGGCGGTTGCAGGGATTAGGGTTCAGGGGCGAGGGATCAGGGAAAGAGACGGGGTCCCCCTGCTGTTGACGAACGCCTGCGCCACGATCGGAATGGGGACGAGGATCGGCTCCGGACCGACACGAGCGCAAGGGCCTTGCCAACGGTCGTCCCTTGGGCCCAGATCGTGTCCAATTCCATAGGTCATGCTGTGTCGCGCCTTGTCGCCCGCTCGCCCCGCGTCTGGAGCGTGGAGCATAAACATTCGTTGCGAGGAAGCACCCGCGACCACCCGGGCTTGTTGATTGTACCCTTCACCCGCGTTGTTGCGGTGCGCGCACACGCACCCGGGGCCGGTCCCCGGGTGCGTGTGCGCCTCGATCTCAATTCGCGATCAAGTCACGCCATGACGACGCCCGTGCGAACCGCCCAGGCCACGAGCTTGGCGGCAGCGATCACCACCATCACGAGCAGCCCCGCGCCGATCGCGGCCGCGATGACAAACGCAATGATGCCTCCAAGCGTCCCGAACAGACTTTGAGACGCCTGATCCGGATCGGTGCCGTCAGGTGGTGACGCCGCTGATGGTGTCAAGGCTGACCTCCGTGCGTAGAGGGGTGCGTGCCGTTCACCACCACACCCAGTCCCAGCAACTGGGGCACAGCCTGCCGAGCTTGTCGCCGATCCACTCGTCGATGCCGGTGTTGTCGGCGATGGCAGACCCGACCTGATAGCCGGTTGCCGCGGCGCCGGCGATCGGCATGCAGTACCCGAAGAGGAACGTCCCCGCCCTGGTCGCGCCGATGCGCGCCAGCGTGCCGCCAACGCCCTTGCCCAAGATCGTAGTTCCGTTTCCTCCCACATACTTCGGGAGGAGGCTCTTGATGTGCTGCCGGAGCGGGCTCGGGAGCCCCTGGATCTTGGGCGTCTTGGCGGCGCTTACCGATTGCGGGCTGGTGCCGTCAGGGTCGACAAGCGTCATGGGGTTGTTGCGTGCATACATGTACACGTTGAGGTCGCCGCGAATCCCGATGGGATCGCGTTGGATATAGCGTCCGATCTCGGGCTGATACCAGCGGGCGCCGGTTCGAATGAAGGTCAGGGGGCGCGTCCCCGCGGCGCCCGGGAGCGTCAGAAGCGAGCTCTCGTACCCGAAGCGCCCGCCGTATCCGTAGCGGGTCGGCGGCGCGGCCGTGTTGACGCGCTCACCGAACGCGGTCGTGACGGGCACGGCCGCCGGAGATGTCGCCTGCCCCGAATCGTCGGTGGTCACCGTAGCCGTGCCCGTCATATCGGCATGGCTGACTTGACTGACCGACCCATCCGGCTTGGTCTCAAGAGCGCCGCCCAACGCATAGCCGCCATGGGGCGTCAGGAGTCCCTGCTCAGCGCTGTAGTCGGCGACAGGGCCGCTGAAATCATGATCGGTCCACGTGCCGCCCGGGGCGAGCGGCGCGAGCGTGGCGGGGTCAAGGTCGCGCGTGAGGTAGCGATCCAAGCCGTCGGCCCGGAACTCTCGGGCGGCCAGCCGCTCATACCCCGTGAAGCCCCCGTGCCCATCGTCCTGCCACCGGTCCCACAGCGCGAGCCAGAGCAGCCCGCCCCGCGTATAGGTGAGCGCGAGGCCCCGGTAGGAAGAGTCGCCCGCGTCTTTCACGATGATGTTTGAAACATGCCCGGTCTTGTAATAGACATACCGAACCGTCCTCACGACCACTGAGCCGACATACTCGTCGTAGCGCAGCAAGCGATTGTGGTTCGTGGGGAAGGCGGGGTCTCGGTTGGCTTCCTCGGTATCGTAGAAATACACCGTGGACCGGCCCTGGCCATGATCGACCTTGCCCATGCGGTTCCCGGCGTTGTCGTACGTGTAGCTCAAGGAGTACGGGTCGGGCCCGTTACGCGTCTCCCCAATCAGCTTGCCCCGAGCGTCGTAGTCAAACGCCGAGTCGGCGTATGTGGCCCGAACAAGGTCGATATCCACCCGGGCGACGACCAGATTGCGTGGGCTCCAGGTGTAATACACGACGGCGAGCAGCTGCTCGCCGGGCCCGGTGCTCATCACGCTGATCAGGCGCCCATCGCTGTCGTACTCGCGAGCTTCTGACGTTCCGTTGGACCACCGTGTCTGGGTAAGATTTCCGGCGGGGTCGTACGTCAGCGTCACCCACGAGTCGCCCGTGGTCATGTGCAGCAACCTGCCCACGATGTCGTACTGATACGTGCTGGTAAGCCCGTCCGGGCCGGTGCGATTGAGCACTTCCCCTTCGGGGTCGCGCTCGGAATACAGAACCTCGCGCACGATGGTTGCACCGGACTCGCTCGAGCCGAGCGTGCGCGAAGCGATCTGCCCGTGCTCGTCATAGCCCAGCGCAAGCCATCGATTCCCGCCGGGCGTGCAGCCGTCCTCCCTGATCAGTCGCCCGAACGTATCGCGGTCCACATCCCCGCTGCACATGCTGGGGTCCTCGAACTGCGGCGAGGGCACCGATCCCAGGCGGGGCGGAAGCACGCCGCGATCCCGCATCCGCTCGTAGACGCAGAAGGTCGGATTCCCATCGTCATCGTAACGCTGCTCCGGGTCCTCGCCGGCATCGTGGATGGCGCTCACCGGCAAGCCGCCCGGCGAGTTTGTCGTCCCGTCCTCGCGCGGGACCACGGCCATGCGGCCGGGCTCAGTGCCTTCAATCAATCGATTCTGGTAGCCATACTGGTCGTACCCGTACTCGGTGCCGACGCCCCCGGCGTCGGTGACTCGCTTGACCATGCCCCGCGCGGCGGGCGTCTCCGGGCCGAAATACTCGAGCGTTGTGCTCGCGGCCGGGTTTCCCTGCCCGTCGGGGCACTCTTCGATGACGCTGACCAGCAGCGGGTCGAACAGCTCGTTGTAATGAAACGCCACCCAGTTCCCCTCGGGGTCCGTCGTGCGCGTCAGGCGGTACACGTTCGTCGTCGCGGGGTTCCCGACCGGTGCGTACTCCATGGTCCACTCGTACCCCAACGGAGTAGTCAGCTTCAGCAGCGTCCCGACCGGCCCGAAGCTCGCCAGCCATGTGTCGCCGAGTTCGTTTTCGAACAAGACGCGGTTCCTGCCCGCGTCGTACTGCCACCGCTGCCGCCAGCCGTCCGGGTCGACGATCGCCCGCAGATTGTCTTGGACATCGAATTCATACCGCCACACGCGTTCATGGCGATCGGTGTAGAGCGTCCAGTACTTTGTCGACGGGTCGACGGGGGGGAGCGGCCCATGCCCTTGGGTCCGATGGACCTCGAACCGCCGCTTGAGAATGGTCCCTTGGCCTACTGGGAGTGAACGAATCGTGACCCCGGTGCCGCTAAAGGCGTGCTCGGTCACATACAAACCCCGGAAGTCCAGAGAGGCGAGTCGCTTCTGCGAGTCGTACTTGAAGGCGATATCGCGAGGCCCGGTCGGCGCGCCCGGAAGTACCCCTTGGCCCGGCGTCACCCTCTGCAAGCGGCCATCGCTTCCGTATACAAAGTACCGACGGCGCTGGGTAGGGTCCTCGATCGATTGCAGGCGCCCCTGTTGGAGCGTGAGCACGAGCCGGTGCGTGAGCTGCCCCGTGTCCGCGGCGCTGCGGATCATCCACGTATCCGCGTTTGGACGCTCGATCACGACCGCGTTGCCCGAACTATCCTCGACCCGCACCAACCGTCCCGTACTGTCGAACACCCGGGCCTCGCCGTTTCGACGCACAAGTCGCCACTGCGCGGACATGTTGTCAAACGTCAGCGCTTCATGCACCCCCGCCGGTGGGTGATAGCGGCCGCCGATGAGCGTGTAGACGCGCCGTGCCCCATCGTCCTCGATCACCGTTGCCTTGCCCGAGGACGACTGCACCCGGCCGGAGTACGTGTGGCTCCAAAGTGGGATCACCGACCCGGGATGGTTTGACGCCGTGACGTTGACGCCGCTGTTCTGAAACAACTCGAAGCGAACTTCAGGGCCAACGGGATCAAACGCAAAAACATCGATACGTGTCAAAAGGTTGCCGGTCCGCACATTTATCCAGCTGAAGTCACTGACCGTGCCCTGCCCTTCCCACGCCTCGGCTTCCCCGGGCGGCGATGGGGGCGCCAACGGCTCGGCGGGTTTGCTTGGAATCGGATCCCCGACCTCCAAAGGCTGCGCAATCACCGTTGCACAGGCCGCGATGGTTGCGAGGAGGGCGGTCACAACGCGAATCATCCTGGCATATGGGCTCCCAGGATGCCCGAAAGAGGCATTCTGGCCAAAAATAACAAAGCACGACGCGTGCGCCTAGTCAGGTTGCTGAGATTTTTTTAGTCTTAACTCAGCTTCTTCAGGCGCATCATCAGATCGTCGGCGTTCGGGCTGTTTTCCATCGCGACCCGCATGTGGATGTATTCCTGCTCCACAAGCTCGACGAGCGACTGGTTGAAGTCCTTCATGCCGACCTGGATGGCTTCCACCGAGTTCAGGTATTCCCGCAGCTCGCCCTCGCGGGACTCGAGGATGTGCTTGCGGACGACCGCGTTGTTCACCAGGGTCTCGAGGGCCTGGTGTCGGTGAATGTTCGCGGTCTGGTGCGGCCACAGGC
>CAZMCC010000011.1:0-50632 GCA_964564695.1 uncultured Phycisphaeraceae bacterium
CTGGACGCGTTCGTCCTGCATGCGTCCGACCATGCCGGCCATGTGATCGACTTCGTGGCTGAGGTCGGCGAGCTCGCCCGAGCCCGGGGCGCTGATGCGGTGCGTGAAGTCACCGCGGGCGACGGCCGCGGTCGCGATGCGCAGGCGTGCCACCGGGGCGATCACCCAGCGCCGCATGAGGATGAGCCCCAGCACCCCGACGAGGATCGTCGAGCCCAGCGTGAAGCCGAGCACCGCCACCAGGCGTGAGCGGATGTCGTCGGCGTGGGCCGCGTTGATGTCGACTTCCTTGAGCACCCGCCCCTGCACGCGAGCGAGGAGCGCGCGAGATTCTCCCGCCGACACTGTCGCCGTGGCGACGTCCCGCTCGACCTTGGATACGCCGGCTTTCTGCGTGAGGTCGGCGACGTGGGTGAGTCGCTGACGGAGGTTGCTCGCCGTGCCCAGGCCCACCCGAGCCGACAGCGATCCATCGGCGTCGAGATCCTTGTTGGCGACGGTGAGTTTGCCGGCGATGGCGGGGTAGTCCGGCGGCCTGGGGCTGAGACTGTTGAGCACGTTGGCGATGGCGTCGAGCTGCCCGTGATGGTCCACGACGCTGGCCGGGTGTGCCTCGGCATCGGTCAGCACGAGCGGCTGGGCGGCTTCAAGCAGGCCTCGCGCCTCCGCCGCGGCGGACGACGCGGACCGGGCGTCCTGAGCCGACCCGGACCGACCGGCGAGCTCCGCCCGTTCAATCGCCCGGCGCAGGGACTCCTGCAGCTTGTCGGCCGCCTCGGGCCCGATTCGGGTCGCGAGCGATGAGTCCGTCCCCAGGCCCGCGGCCGCTTCGGCGAGATCCTTGGCAAGGTGTGCAAAGTCCGGCGTGCGTGGCGGCTTCAAGAGGTCGAGAACGTCGCCGGCCGCGTCGAGCCGCTTGAGCGCGCTGGCCGCGTCCGCCGCGGGGCGCACGGATTCCTGCTCGAGCAGCCGGAACGACCACACCGCGGCGCCGAGGCTACCGGCGACGGCCGTGAGGATCACGAGCACCAGCACAGCGAACTTGGCTTGAAGGGACATTCGGAGGGCAGGATCACGCCGGCGTCACCGGCTTCCCGAAATCAACGCTTCGGCTGGAACACCCAGTTCCACTGTTCCGCGAGCGGCTTCGACGACGACGCCACGTGCCCGTCGAGGAACGCCGCATTGAGGCTGCCCGCGTGGCGCAGGCCCGGGAACCAGAACCGATCGGACCCCATCGGTCCGGTGGAGTTGAGCGAAGGAGCGCCGAAGACCGGCGAGGTATCCGCGGCCGAGGCCGCGGCGCCGTCAACGTCCCACACCAGCGGCACGTTTGCGTTCGCCGTGTCGAGGATCGCGCTGGTGAGCGCCACCGGCGGCGACAGGATGATCGCGCCGCTGGCGAGCCGGCGCTCGGGCGTGTGCAGGCGCATGTTGAAGGTGTACGAGATGTTCTCCGGCGGATTCACGCCGCCGCCGGTGCAGGGCGTGGCGGAGAGGAGCGTGACTTCGCCGCGCATCTCGGCGCACCGCAGCGGGTCTCCGGGCTGCCCCGGGGTGATGGTCATCTGCTCGGCCTGGTCCCAGCGCCAGAACTCATTGAGGCCGTACTGGGAATCCTGGAACGTGGCGAGGCGGAACTTGTCGCCCGTGAGGTCGCTCTCGTCGTTGCCGCGATTGCCGTGCAGCGTGTCGTCGGCAAAGACGGAGAAGTCGAAGGCAACGGAGCGCAACGAAGACTGGCACCGGAACGAGCGTGCGGCCTTGAGCGTGCCCGCCGCGGCGGGCAGCAGCAGCGACGCGAGGATCGCGACGATCGCAATGACCACCAGCAGCTCAACGAGCGTGAACGCGCGGCGCGCTTGGTGTCCCGGGTTGTCGACGTCGGCGCGGGCCAAGTGCCCTCCATCCGGTGGGACCGCCTGTGGGGGCGGCGTCCACATCCCTAATCCTACGGCCAATTCGCGGCCGCGCCAAGATCACTCGCTCTTTGGTTGTGTCTGGCTATCGTTCGGGTCGCCCGCCGCGCCCCGACGCCGACGTACGCTCGGCCCATGACGATTCTGGTCACGGGCGGCGCCGGTTACATCGGGTCCCACGCGTGCCGCCGGCTGCTCGCCGACGGCCATTCGGTCGTGGCCCTCGACAATCTCTTCCGCGGCCATCAGGGCGCGATCGACAAGCTCACGTCGGTCGCCCAGGGCCGGTTGGAGTTCGTTCGTGGCGACATCGGCGACCGGGCCCTGCTCGATTCGCTCTTCAAGCGGGTGAAGGTCGACGCGATCCTCCACTTCGCGGCCCTCACGTACGTCGGTGAGAGCGTCACCGAGCCGCTCAAGTACTACCGCGCCAACGCCGCCAGCGCCCTCACGCTGCTCGAAGCCGCCGACGCCGCCGGCGTCCCGCGCCTCATCTTCTCGTCCACCTGTGCCACGTTCGGCGAGCCGCCCGCGGAGTTCATCCCGATCCCGGAGAACTGCCCGCAGAAGCCGATCAACCCCTACGGCGCCGCCAAGCTCCAGTTCGAGCGCATGCTCATCGACTACGCCTCGCAGGCCACCCGCGCCGGCAAGCCCTTCGCCTTCGCCGCCCTGCGCTACTTCAACGTCGCCGGCTGCGACCGCACGGGCCTCATCGGCGAGCACCACGAGCCCGAGACCCACATCATCCCCGTCATCCTCCAGGTCATCCTCGGCCAGCGCGACGCGCTCACCGTGTTCGGCACCGACTACCCCACGCCCGACGGCACCTGCGTCCGCGACTACGTCCACGTCGAGGACCTCATCGACGCCCACGCCACCGTCCTCAAGGCCATCAAGGACGGCGAGCAGCGCTTCTACAACGTCGGCATCGGCGTCGGCTACAGCGTCAAGCAGATCATCGAGTCGGTCAAGCGCGTCACCGGCAAGGACTTCCCCATCAAGTTCGGCCCGCGCCGTCCCGGCGACCCCCCGATGCTCTTCAACCAGCCCGCCAAGATCCGCGCCGAACTCGGCTGGACCGCGAAGATCACCGACCTGGATGAAATCGTCGCGAGCGCCTGGCGCTGGTTCAAGGAAAACCCGCGCGGATATCCGGCGTAAAGACTCTCTGCCCGGGAACAATCCGCACTTGAGCCGCTCGGACCTCACCCTCGTCGTCAGCCCCTACCTCGTCGGCCCCGCCGACCCGGCGCTGCACACGGTGGCCGCGATCGCGTCGCGGGTCATCACCTATCTCCCCACGCCCGCGGAGTTCGCCGGCGATGAGGCGGGACGCAAGCGCGTAAAGGCCGCGGCCTTCGTCTGCCCCGAATACCTCCGCCTCCTCGACGCCTGGTCGTGGACGATCCCGCTCTGGCACGCCGGCGTGATGCGGGCGGCCGTCGAGGGCGATTGCCCCCAGCACGAAGTCCGCTCCGTCGAACGCGACCTGCGCGAAGACCCCAAGCTCAAGCTGGCCGCGTCCGCTCTCAAGCCCGGCTTCTTCGAGAAGGACCAGGAGTATCTCACGTCCGTCTGCGCCGACATTCTCAAGGGCGGCGCCGATCCCGGCGTGACGACGCTGGTGGCCGCCGCTCTCGATCGCTTCTGCTCCCGGCGCGGCTACGTCGGCGTACGGGCCGGCCCCGGCCCGCGCGGCACGCCGTCGGTCGTGCACCGGGGCGAGCAGGCCCTGAGCGCCAAGCTCTTCGGCGTGGCGATCCCGATGCCGGTGCAGGCGTCGGGCGCGTGGGTGTGCGCACTGCGCGAGGGGCTCAAGAACGAACTCGCGGGCCTTCGCGGCGCGATCGCCGGCGCCCTCGCCGGTGAGCCGCACGAGCCGCTGCACGCCGCGACCGTCCGCTACACCGACGCCTTCACCCGCTGGCGGCGCGACATGGCCCCGCCGGTGACCGACGATGACCTCGGCCGTCGCGTCGTCGACGCCACCGTGAGCATCACCGGCGCGACGCTCCCCGCCGACGCCGCCCTTCGCGCCAGCGCCGCGGCCATCCGCGCCTCGGGCCTTGCCAAGCCCGGCGCGACGGGAGCACCAACTCCGCCGCCCGCTTCGCCCGAGCGCATCTCCATCCTCACCATCCGCCGGATGAACATCGAGCCCCAGGGAATTCAGGCGGGCTCGACGTCGCGTTCCCGGGTCCGGGCCGCTCAATGATGCGTTGACATGTCCGACGCCCGCCCCCCCAACTTCCATTCCGCTCGCCGCGCCAACCGGCTGGCCTCTCAGTCCAGCCCGTACCTGCTGCAGCACGCGCACAACCCCGTCGACTGGTACCCGTGGGGCACCGAGGCGTTCGAGGCCGCCCGCACCCGCGACGTCCCGATCTTCCTCTCGATCGGCTATTCGACGTGCTACTGGTGCCACGTGATGGAGCGCGAGAGCTTCGAGAGCGAAGCGACCGCGGCCCTCATGAACGACCGGTTCGTCTGTGTGAAGGTCGACCGCGAGGAACGCCCCGACGTCGACGACATCTACATGGCGGCCGTGCTCGCCCTGCGAGGGCAGGGGGGCTGGCCGATGTCGGTCTTCCTCGAGCCGACGAGCCTCAAGCCGTTCTGGGCAGGGACATATTTCCCCCCGGCGGGCCACGGGCGAGATGGAATGCCCAGCTTCCCCGACGTCATCGAGGGCGTCAGCCACGCGTGGCGCGAGCAGCGCGAAGAAGTGCTCGCGCAAGCCAGGGAACTCGCCGCAGCGGTTCGCGAGCGGGCCGGACAGCAGAACGAGCCCGTCGCCATCGGGCGCGACCAGGTCGGCCAGGGCGTCGCCACGCTCGTGCGTCTCTTCGATCGCGTCAACGGCGGCTTCGGCCACGCCCCGAAATTCCCTCAGCCGGTCTACCTCGAATTCCTGCTCGACGCCCGCGAGCGTCTCGACCCCGACAGCCGCGCGGGGGTCGACCACGCCCTCCGCTTCACCCTCGACCGCATGGCCATCGGCGGCATCAACGACCACCTCGCCGGCGGGTTCCACCGCTACAGCGTCGACGCCCACTGGCTCGTGCCGCACTTCGAGAAGATGCTGTACGACCAGGGCCAGCTCGCGCTCGTGTACGCGCGGGCCGCGGCGGCCTTCAACGACGACCTCTACCGGCGTGTCGCGCGGCGCACGTGCGAGTTCGTCCTCCGCGAACTCGCCGGCTCGCACGGGGGGTTCCTCAGCGCCATCGACGCCGAGGTCAACCACCGCGAAGGCCAGAACTACGTCTGGCGCCCCGAAGAAGTCCGGGCCGCGCTTACCGAGCCCGACGCCACGCGCCTCCTCAACCTCTACGCCCTCTCCGCCGGCCCAAACTTCCGCGACCCGCACCACCCCTCCGACCCGCCGGTGAACGTCCTGCACCTCGCCGCCCGCCCCGACGCGATCGCGGCCAAGGAAGGCGTGACGCTCGTCGCCTGGCTCGCCCGCCTCGACGCGGACAACGCCAAGCTGCTCGCCGTACGGATGAAGCGCCCCCAGCCCTCGACCGACGACAAGGTCATCGCGGCGTGGAACGGGCTCATGATCGCGGGCATGGCCGAGACCGGCCGCCTGCTCGCCGACAAGTCCCTGGTCGCCGGCGCGGCCCGCGCGGCCGACTTCGTGCTCACCTCCATGCGGACGCCCTCGGGCGAACTGCTCCGCTCGTGGCGGGCGGGAGTGGGGGGCGCGCCGGGGTTCCTCGAGGACTACGCCGCCATGGCCCAGGGCCTGCTCGCGCTGCACGACGCGACCGCCGACACGAAGTGGCTCGCCGCCGCCCGTGACCTGCTCGACCGCGCACTCACCCTCTTCGGCGAGCGCTCCGCATCATCGATCGTCCTCTACGACGCCACGGCCGGCGCCCAGGACCTCTTCGTCCGCCCGCGCACCACCTACGACGGCGCCGTTCCCGCCGGCGCGACCATCGCCCTCAACGCCCTCGTCACGCTCGCGGCCCGCTCAAAGGACCCCGCCGACAACGCCCGAGCGATCGGCGTGCTCACCGGCCTGAGCGCCGCGATTGCCGAGTCCCCCGTCGGTTCCATCAACGCGACGCGCGGTCTTCTCGGCTTGCTCTCGATCGACGCACCCGCCATTCACCGCGCCGCCGGCGCCGCCCGCCCCATCCCCGCTCCCGCGCCCGCGGCCCCCGAGGGCTCCGTCGAAGTCTTCGCCCCTGTCGAGCGCCTCGCGATCAGGCGCGACGAGCCCGCGGGCGTCGTGATCCAGGTGCGCGTGCACGAGCCCTACCACATCAACTCGGCCGTGCCCTCCGACGACCCATCGCTCGACCTCACCGGCCTGCGCGTGTGGATCACCAACGGCACCGGCGTCGAGGTCTTCGCCGATTACCCCACAGGCGACGAGTTTCGCGCATCGCCCGGCGCGCCGCCCATCCGCGTCCACCGCGGCGTGTTCGAGCTGCCCCTGCTCCTCGAGCGCCGCGGCGAATGGACCGGCCAGCCCCTGCTCGCCGTCACGTTCCAGGCGTGCACCGACAGCGCGTGCATGCGCCCGACGACGGTCGAACTCGACCTCGCCCTCGACCCTGCCTGAGTTGTGATTGGACGGTGGGTGGGGCCAGGGGCCCCGAAGCTCGGCGTGCTTACGCCGCCTTCTGATCGCTCGTGGGAGCCGCGGCGGGCGCCGGGTTCGCAGCGGGCGCGTCGGCTTTCGGCAATGCCTTCTGGGGCACGCGGATCGTCGTCGAGCAGTTCTTGCACCGCACCGTCTTGCCGCGCGAGGACACCGGGACGACGAGAATTTTCTTGCACGTCAGGTTCGGACACATGATGCGGACGGTCTGCTCAGGCATCGGGGTCTCCGCGGTTATGTTCACTATCGGTCCGGCACGCCAGCCGCTTTGGCCCGCTTCACAGACGCTGTGGGGGGGCGGGCCCCGCTATCGTGTGCGTCCGCACCGCCGGGCGCGGGTTGCCCCGTTCTCCGGCCAATTTTCGAGATGCCCCGCATGACGACCGGACCTGTTTTCACCCCCTCCAGCCCCCAGACCGCCAACTGCACCGCCGTCGTGGGCCTGCAATGGGGGGATGAGGGCAAGGGCAAGGTCGTCGACATGCTCGCCGGCGACTTTGACGCCGTGGTCCGATATAACGGCGGCGCCAACGCTGGCCACTCCGTCGTCGTCGCCGGGCAGCGCTACGCCCTGCACCTCATCCCCTCGGGCATTCTCTACCCCGGCAAGCTCGCCGTCATCGGCAACGGCGTCGTCATCGACGTCGAGGTCGTGCTGCGGGAGATCGACGGGCTCAAGGCCCGCGGCGTCGACACTTCAGGCCTGGTCATCTCCGACCGCGCCCACGTCGTCATGCCGTACCACAAGCTCGAGGATGAGCTCCGCGAGAACCGCCTCAGCCAGTTCTTCTCCCAGAACGCCGAGCCGGGCGCGGCTTCTGGAAACCTTGGAACCACCAAGCGCGGCATCGGCCCCGCCTACGCCGACAAGGCCCAGCGCGGCACCGCCATCCGCGTCGGCGACCTCACCCGCCCCGTCGTCCTCCGCCAGAAGGTCCGCGTCGCGTGCGCCCTGAAGAACCCCATGCTCCGCGGCCTGGGCGCCCCGGGCGACCTCGATCCCGACGGGCTGTACGCCGCGGCCCTCGACCTCGGCAAGCGCATCGAGCCTTGCATCCGCGACACCACGTACCTGCTCCACGACCTCCGCGGCGCGGGGCGCAAGATCCTCTTCGAGGGCGCCAACGCCGCTCTGCTCGACGTGGACCACGGCACGTATCCGTTCGTGACGTCGTCCTCGTGCACGGCCCTTGGCATCCCCGCCGGCACCGGCATCCCCGGCACAGCGTTGGGCACCGTCATCGGCGTCGTGAAGGCCTATTCCACGCGAGTCGGCAACGGCCCCCTCACCACCGAGCTTTTCGATGACGTGGGAGAAGGCATCCGCAAGCGCGGACGCGAATTCGGCACGACGACCGGGCGCCCGCGCCGCGTCGGCTGGCTCGACCTCGTCGCCGTCAAGTACTCCGCCATGCTCAGCGGCGCGACCACGCTCGCCCTCACCCTCCTGGACGTCCTCGCGGGCGTCGACGAGCTGCGGGTGTGCGCGGCCTATCGCCTCGACGGGGAGAACACCGATCGCTTCCCACCCGACGCCGACACGCTCAGCCGCTGCCAGCCGGTGTACCAGAACCTCCCCGGCTTCAGGGACGACATTTCGGCGTGCCGCCATCGCGACGCCCTGCCGCGCGGGGCCTTGCGGTACATCGACCTCATCGAGCGGCACGTGGGCGTGCCGGTGGGGCTGATCGGAGTGGGGCCCGGACGCGAGCAGACGATCGTCTGCACCCGATAGAGCCTCGATGGAGCCCGATGCAGCGAGTTCCGCGAACCGGGCCGCTGCCCGGGCGTACGTTCGCTGATCGCCCTCCCTCTCGCATGACCACCCCCGCCCACAGCGCAGCCACGCTCCCCGCGGTCGATTGGACCGCCGACCCGGTCGCCGTCGCCGCGCTCGAGCGCATCCGGCGCGTCAACCCCGAGGCCGACCCCGTCGGGCGTCTCCCGGACGTCCACCCGGCCCGGATCCCGCGCCACATCGCGGTGATCATGGACGGCAACGGGCGCTGGGCCCAGCAGCGGGGCTTCGCCCGCATCCTCGGCCACCGCACCGGCGCCGCCGCTGTCCGCACGCTCATTGAGGAGGCCTCCGCGATCGGCGTCGAGGTGCTCACGCTGTACAGCTTCAGCCTCGAGAACTGGAACCGCCCCGGCGACGAGGTCGCGGCGCTCATGTACCTCTACGAGATCTACCTCGACGGCGAGCGCGAGGCCCTGGTCCGCAAGAACATCCGCTTCCGCCAGATCGGCCGGCGCCAAGGCCTGCCGCCGCAGGTGATCACCGCCGTCGACCGCCTCGAGGAAGCCACGAAGAACAACACCGGCCCGATGCTGTGCATCGCGGTGAACTACGGCTCGCGCACCGAGATCGTCGACGCAACCCGCGCCCTCGCCCGGCGCGCCGCCGCGGGTGAGATCAACCCCGACCACATCGACGAGGCCGCGTTCGAGCGCGAGCTGTATACCGCAGGCATTCCCGACCCCGACCTGCTTATCCGGACGGCGGGCGAGATGCGGCTCAGCAACTACCTGCTCTGGCAGCTGTCCTACACCGAGCTGTTCGTGACCGAGACGCTCTGGCCGGACTTTGGTGTCCCGGAGATCCATTCCGCGATCCGGTCGTACGCCGCGCGGGATCGCCGCTTCGGGCGCGTCACGTCCGCGTAACGCGGGTTGAAAAGTGACGTATTGGCGGGAGAAACGTGGGAAAGCCGCTCATGGTTCCGCCTTGATATTGCTCGAGGTCGTGGTACTGTCTTTTTGTCCTTGCGATGCGCGGGCAGGGCCTTTGATGTTGGCCCGGCTCATCCAGTGCTCGTGGGGCCCAGGACGAAGGATGTGGTGCACAGGCAATTGAAGGAGAGAACATGAAGACTTCGATCGCGATCGCTGCGGTCCTCGCCCTTGCCGGCGCGGCCGCGGCCCAGAACGGCGGCGACGGCGAACGGCTCGCCCTCGCCCTCAACGGCGGCTGGACGTATGACGAGCTCCAGCAGCCCGGCGCATTCACCGACGGCTCGAACATCGAGTTCGTCCTCGAAACGCCCGCCTACTTCCGGATCACCGACGCGTTCATCGTCGGCGATATCTGGACCGCCGTCACGATCGGCTCCACCTCGTTCAACGGCGCCCAGGCCCCGACCACCTTCGGTGGCCCCGGCGAGGCCGCCTGGCAGGACGCGAGCTACTCCCACCTGGAGGTTGTGCTCGGCCCCGGCGCGTACTCGTTCCCTGTCACCGGTGACGGCGCGGGCGGCCTGCCCGCCGGCGTCTACTACCAGCTCGAGAAGGTGCCCGCCCCCGGCGCGGCCACCCTCCTCGGTCTGGGCGGTCTCGTCGCGGCCCGTCGTCGCCGCTGATTCAGTACGCGGCGGATGAGAATCATTGAATCTTTTCACGGCCCCGCCGACCTCGACGGGACTGTTGCTTTTCAAGCACTTACGATCGATGGTTGGAAAACGATTGGGTTCCAGAAAGTGCATTCCCCCCTCAATAGGCGATGGACGCCACCTCAATTGTCACTTACTCTTTCGCCGTTCCGTGGTGCGCGGGTTCCCCATATGCTGGGGTCGCCCATTTCTCGCTCATGGGACCATGACCGAATTTCAGTACTGGAAAAGGAGAGCTCATGAAGACTCGTATCGCGATTGCTGCTGTTCTTGCGTTTGCTGGCGCGGCCATGGCCGACAACGGTGGTGGTAGCGGTGGCGGCGAGCGCGCCGTCCTCACCCTCAACGCCCCCTGGAGCAGCGACCAGCTCGACGTCGCCGGCGCGCCGACCCAGCAGTCCGCCTGGGAGTTCACGATCGACACCCCCGCGGCCTTCCGCATCTCCGACGACTTCATCGTCGGCGATCAGTACTTCGCCACCGACATCAACCTCGGCCTGCTCGGTGCGACGTCCTTCTTCGGCCCCCGCCCGCCCACCGGCCCCGGCGGCGCCGGCGAGGCTGCGTGGCAGTCCGGCAACTACCAGACCCTCGAGGTCGTCCTCGCCCCCGGCAACTACTCCATCACCATCACCGGTGACGGCGCCGGCGGCCTCCCCGCTGGCCTCTGGGTCCAGCTTGAGAAGGTCCCGACTCCCGGCGCGGTCGCCCTGCTCGGCCTCGGTGGCCTCGTCGCCACCCGTCGTCGCCGCTAATTCGGCACACGGCGGAAGAGAATACGTGAAACTTTTCACAGCCCCGTCGAGCTTCGGCGGGGCTGTGTTTTTGAGTCTTTGTCAACAATTGTACGGTTGAAGATCGGTAATAGTGCGTTTACTCCCCACTACAGGTGGTTGACGATCCCCCAATCGTCGCATAGGCTTCCCCCGTTCCGTGGTGCGCGGGCTCCCCCTTTTGGCGGGGCTGCCCATTTCTCGCACATGGGACCATGACCACTGTCCCCAGTACTGGAATTAAGGAGAGCTACATGAAGACTCGTATCGCGATTGCTGCTGTTCTTGCGTTCGCCGGCGCCGCCATTGCCCAGAACGGTAACGGGGCCGTTGAGCGTGGCTCCCCCACGCTGAACGGTGACTGGTTCGCCGACCAGATCGACGCCGCGTTCGTTCCGTCCCTGAACTCCCCCTACGAGTTCGTCCTCGACACCCCCGCGTACTTCCGCGTCACCGACCAGTTCATCGTCGGCGACACCTACTTCATCAGCGACATCAACCTGGGCATCCTGGGCCAGACCGCCTTCAACGGCGCTCAGGCCCCGACCGCGACCGGCAGCGGCTTCGGCGAGGCCGGCTGGCAGTCCAACGACTACGGCCACTTCGAGACGATCCTCGCCCCCGGCGCCTACGGCATCACCGTCATGGGCGACGGCGTCGGCGGCGTCCCCGCTGGCTTCTACGTCCAGCTCGAGAAGGTCCCCGCCCCCGGCGCGGCCGCTCTGCTCGGCCTCGGTGGCCTCGTCGCCACCCGTCGCCGCCGCTAATCCGACGTACGTCGGGTTTGCATGCATCAACTTCCTTCGACAGCCCCGCCTCAACAGGCGGGGCTGTTCTTTTTGGCGCGTTGTGGACCGCGACCGGGCGTTGCTCTTTCCGCGTGCGCCCTTGCCGGTGGCTAGCCTCCGGGCCGTGCACCGCGATCGACTCATTCTCGGCCCCATCCTCGTCGCGATCGTGCTCGGCGGGCTCTGGCTCGACGAGCTGATCAACACGCTCAGCGTCGGCGCCGTCGGTGCGTGGTACGCCCGCGACGGGACCGCCCCGCCGGGCGTGGTGGTGTTCCTCGCGTGCCTGGCGCTCAGCGCGCTGGCGGCCCGGGAGCTCGCCCGGATCCTCATCGACAACGGGATCGCGGCGTCGAAGCGGGTGCTCACGTTCGCGGCGGTGCTGGGCCTGTTTGTCTCGGCGTTCGTGCCGGTGAACGTGCCAGGCACGGTGGGGGCCGCGGTCGTTGCGTCGGCCTGCACGATGGCGCTGCTTGCGTCGCTGGCGTTCCACTCGCGCCATCGGACGGTCGAAGGCGCCGTTGCGGCCGCGGGGGGCACGCTGCTGGCGTTCACCTACCTGGGCTTGATGCTCGGCTTCCTCGTGGCGATCCGTCGCGAGCATTCGGCGTGGGTGGTGTTGTGGGTGATTCTCTCGACCAAGTCGTGCGACATCGGGGCGTACTTCGCCGGCCGGGCGTTCGGGCGCCACAAGCTGATCCCCTGGCTCAGCCCGGGCAAGACCTGGGAGGGGCTGATCGGGGGCGCCCTGCTGGCGGGTGCGGTGGGGGCGGGCGGGTTATTGCTCGTTGCCGACGTCCAGCGCCCGCGCGGGGAGTTGCTGGGGGCCGGCTTCGCGGCCGGGGTGCTGTTCGCGGTGGTGGGGCAGGCGGGGGACCTGATCGAGAGCCTGTTCAAGCGGGACGCCGGGATAAAGGACTCGGGCGAGACCCTGCCCGGATTCGGCGGGGTGCTCGATGTTCTCGACTCCCTTTTGCTGGTGGCGCCTGTCGCTTATTGGGTTTTGCGTTCCCTCTGACCAGGGGGGGTGTTCTGTGCCCGAACGGTGTGCTAGGATTAGGGCGAATTGGTGTGTGGGGCACGCGGTGGTGGAAACCCGATGAGCGTTACCAAGCAGCTGCTCGAAGTCTTCCGGGTCGACAAGCAACTTCGCGGCCTTCGCAGCCGCCTCGATCAGGCCGAGCGATTCCTCGGCCTCCAACGAACGCAATTGACTGAGCTGGAAGGCCAAGCCTCGGGCCTCAAGTCCGAGAGCAAGAAGCTCCGCGCCGTGCTCAGCAACGACGAGGGCGAAGCCGCCCGCATCGAGGCCAAGATCGCGAGTCTCCGCGAGTCCATGAACTCGTCGAAGACCTCGAAGGAATACAACGCGATCTCGACCGAGCTCGGCTCCCTCAAGGACCAGAAGTCGCAGATCGAGGACCGGGTCATCGCCCAGCTCTCGAAGGCCGACGAGTCCGAGGGCAAGCTCAAAACCCTCACCACCCAGGCCCAGGAACGCGCCAAGATCGTCGAGCGGGCCCAGGCCGACCGCGACGCCAAGGAGGCGGAGGTCAAGGACCGCCTCAACGAGCTCACGGCCCAGCGGGCCACGCTCGCCAAGGAAATCCCGGCCGACACCATGAAGATCTTCGAGGAGCTCATCCGCATCCGCGGCGACGAGGCGATGTCGCACGTCGAGGTCGTCGACCGCCGTGCGTACGAGTACTCCTGCGGGTCGTGCATGATGACGCTGCCGGTCGAATCGGTCGCGTCGATCACGGCCGGGAAGTTCACCCGGTGCGTGAGTTGCCACTGCATCCTCTACACCGAGGAAACCGACATCGTCAAGGGTCCGGGCGCTCCCAAGCCGCCGTCGGAGAAGACGAGCAAGAGCAAGCCCAAGACCAAGAACGGCCCCAAGCAGCCCGCTCCCCAGGCCTGAGCCGTCTTCGGTAAGCTGACATGATGCCAAGGCTCCTCCGGCGCGTGCTCATCGGCGTGCGCCGATATCCCGTGCGCTCGAGCGTGCTCGTCGCGCTCGCGCTCATGCTGCCCGGGCTGTGCCAGGGTGACTTCGCGGTGGATACGGGGTGGTACGGGGCGGTGGCCCTGCAGTCGTGGCGGGTGGCGTGGCACGGCGACCCGAGTGTCCTGTGGTCGCTGTGGGGCCAGGGCGGAAGCCCGGACGCGGGCGGGCTCCTGTACTTCAACAAGCCGCCGCTGGCGTTCTGGCTGAACGGGCTGCCGATGCTCGTGCTGGGGCCGACGCTGCTTGCGGCCCGCGTGGGGTCGGTCGTCGCGGCGCTCGTGTGCGTGGCGATCACGGCGGGATTGGGGCGCCGGCTCGCGGGGCGCGACGCCGGTCTCGCCTGCGGCCTCGTCCTCGCGCTCACCTACGAGTTCACCCGCTTCGCGCACGCGTTCAGCCTCGACCTGTGGCTCGCGGCGTTCGTCACCGGGTTCCTCGCCCTCGCGCTCGCCCGGGTCCGTCGGCCCGAGTCGACGCGCTGGTGGTGGCTGTGGGGGGGTGTGCTGCTGGGGCTGGGGCTCATGACCAAGCCCTTCGTCGCTCTCGCGGCCCCGGTGATGCTCGCGGCCGGCTTGCTCGCCGCCCGCCGGCGGGTGCCGTGGCTGGGGCTGGTCGGCGCGGCGGTCGTGGCGCTGCTGGTCGCGCTGCCGTGGCACCTCTCGATGGCGTCGCTGCACGGGGCGGCGTTCACCGACCAGTACTTCGGGCGCGAGGTCCTCGACCGCGCGGCCGGCTCGAAGGCGGCCGACACGCCCCCGGTGTGGTTCTACGCGCTGAACCTGGCAAAGAACTACTGGCCGTGGCTGGGGGTGCTGATGTTGGCGGGGGTCGCGGCGGTGCGCCCGTGGCCGGGCGTGAAGGACGAATCGCGCCGGGCGGTCGTGGTGGCGCTCGTTTGGATCGTGCTGTGGCTGGTGGTGCTCAGCGCGTTCCCCGACCGGCGGGCTCGCTACGCGATGGTCGTGTACCCCGCCGGCGCCCTCGCCTGCGGCCTGTTCCTAACACGCGGCGCGGCCCCAGGCCTCCGGCGCGGGGCGCGACAGTTCGCCCCGGTCATCGGCCTCGGCGCGATCGCGGTGGGGGGGTTGCTGAGCGTGCTTCCCATCACCGTGCACAAGGGTGAGCCCGAGCAGTGGTCGAAGTTCTTCGCGTGGTACGAGGCGGCCGGACGCCCCGGGATCTACGACGGCGGCATGGAGGGATCACGCGGGGCGCGGCTGTATCTGCGGGTCGAGAAGTGGCCGCGCCCGATGCTCGACCACGCGGGGAAGCCGATTGCGGGGATCGATCCGCCGCCGGGGTCGCTGGTGATGTACCACAAGCGCGACCTGTTGCAGCCAACGGCGGGGGAGACGGTGGTGTTTGAGGCGGGGGATCTGGTGGTGACGCAGCGATAAGAGCCCGGAGCGGAAGCGACGGGCCACGGTTGCATCTGTCTTGGGGACGCCATCGGAGCAACGGTTGTCGCCGTGGCCCGTCGCTGCCGCTCGGGGCTCTTATTCAAACAGCGCCGTGTCGCTCGGCGCCTTGAGCGGCACGCCCAGGTGCTCCGCCCCCGCCCGCGTCAGCATGCGCCCGCGCCGCGTCCGTGCCAGGAACCCGATCTGCAGCAGGTACGGCTCGGCCACATCTTCCAACGTCCCCGTGTCCTCGTTCATCGTGGCCGCGACGGCCTCGACGCCGACCGGCCCGCCGTCGAAGACCTTGGCGATCGTGCCGAGATACGCCCGGTCGAGCTCATCGAGCCCCAGCGCATCGACGCCCTGCATCTTGAGGGCCTCTATCACGACGCGCTCGGTGAGGTCGCCGTCGGCCTTCACCTGCGCAAAGTCGCGGGCCCAGCGCAGCAGACGGATGGCGATCCGCGGCGTGCCGCGCGAGCGGGCGGCGATCGGCTTGAGGGCCGGAGTTGGTGCGACCAGATCGGCCGACAGCAGCGTGCACGCTCGTCGCAGAATCGTGAGCAGCTCGTCGGCGTCGTAATACCGCAGGTGATGCGCGAGCCCGAAGCGGTCCCGCAGCGGCGCGCTCACGAGCCCGGCCCGCGTGGTCGCCCCGATGAGCGTGAACGGCTTCAACGAGACCTGGGCCGTGCGGGCCGAAAGCCCCGAGTCGACCGGCACATCGATCCGGAAGTCCTCCATCGCGGGATAGATGAACTCCTCGACCGCGGCCGGCAGCCGGTGGATCTCGTCAATGAACAGCACGTCGCGCTCGTCGAGGCGCGTGAGCGTGGCGACGAGATCGAGCGGGCGGGCCAGCGCCGGCCCCGACGTGATGTGCACGCGCGACCCCATCTCCTCGGAGATCACGTACGCGAGCGTCGTCTTCCCCAGCCCCGGCGGCCCGTGCAGCAGCACGTGCTCGAGCGGCTCCTCGCGGGCCCGCTTCGCGGCGATCGAGATGCGGAGTCTCCCGACCAGGTCCGACTGGCCCGTGTACTCGTCGAGCCGGCGCGGACGCAGGGCCCAGTTGCGCTGGTCCTCCATTCCCTGCTGCTGCGCGGCGATGACGCGTTCGACGGCCATTGGTGGGCGAGTGTAGTGACCTGTAACGGAGAAAACGCTATGCCGACGGAGCATCACGGGCACTGTGCAGTGCAACCCACTCGCGAGCAATTTCGGGCAGTCGATCCAGTACCTCCGTGCCCACGAGCACTTCGTCGACGTAGCCCATATGCAGCATGTCCACAATCCGGCACAGGTACGAGCGGCCGCATTCCCACCAGGTGTAGTGGGCATCGATCATCAAGTAGTGCTTGCAGTCGACGTGCTCCGCCTGTCGCAGTTCTTCCAGCTCCATTCCGTCGAGGAGCGTTTCGTATACACCGTCGGCGACTCGGCTCCCAAAGGTCGTCGTGTGGTAGTATTCCTTGATTTCCCACACGGCGATCGGGTTCTTTGTCGACCAGTGCCCGCCCAAACGCTGTCGGACTTCCGCTGCTGTCAACAATGTGCTGACTGTTAAGAGCAAGCTCGGACAAGGCCTGTACGACAATCTGCAGGTCGGGGACAAAAATCTGACCGCTGCCGCGCAGCGTGTATCCCACGTGTTGGCTGATGCTTCGGACGTTCGCCCAGAAGTGTTTGGGTTGATTCAGAAATCGGACGTCCGGCTTCATCGCGTCTTCCCTTCCAACCGCTGAGCGAAGTCGGAAAAGGAAACTCCGAGGGCCTCGCAAACCTGCCAGACTTCCAGCACATCCAACCGCCGGTCGCCGGATTCGAACCGGCTCACGAATGACTGCGGCTGCCCGAGCCTTTCGGCCAAGTCACCTTGGCGGAGGCCTGCCGCGAGTCGCATTTCCCGAAGCAGCGAAAGCAGCCGCCGCCGCTCTTCAAGCTTTGGCTTCTTGGCCATTTGGGAAGAACACTATGGCAACTTGACGTGTATGCAAAAACAGCATACAGTCGACCCCATGCCCCTTGCCTCACGGCGCCCGTCTGCGAACACTTCCCGTATGCAGACGCTGTTGTTCGGTGAAAGTCAGAGTTGCGTGGTATCGCCGTTCAAACAGGGGCTTCTCAAGTGGATCGGTAGCAAGCAGCGCATGGCTCACGAGATAGTTGCTTGCTTTCCCCCAGCCTTTGGGACGTACTTTGAACCGTTCGTAGGTAGTGGGGGCGTACTCGGAACGCTGCGGCCCGACCGGGCGCTCGCGTCGGACACCTTTGCCCCGTTGGTGGATATCTGGAAGACGCTCAAGTCGGACCCGGCGAAGCTCAAGCGCTGGTATGCAACGCGGCACGCTCAAATGATGGCGGGCGACAAAGTAACGGAATACGAGCGCATCAAAGCCGCGTACAACGCGAAACCGAACGGAGCTGACTTCCTGTTTCTTTGCCGAAGCTGCTACGCCGGCGTTGTGCGATTTCGCAAGGCCGACGGTTACATGTCTACGCCCTGCGGACCCCACGAGCCGATTTCGCCGGCAAGTTTCAACATGCGAGTGGATGAGTGGCACAAAAGGACGGACGGGGCGACCTTTGAGCAATTGGACTATCGCGATGCCATGAGCAGAGCTGTTTCTGGTGACTTGGTTTACTGTGACCCGCCATACACGCATAGCCAAGCGATCTTGTACGGTGCCCAGTCTTTCAAGCTTCGAGAACTGCTTCACACTATTGGTGACTGCAAAGCTCGCGGAGTCCATGTCGCTCTCAGCATCGACGGCACGAAGCGCAGCGGCGACACCATTTGCGACTTGCCGATCCCCGAGGGGTTATTTGAGCGCGAGGTGCTCATCGACTGTGGGCGCTCGATGCTGCGACGCCTGCAGATGGTCGGGCAAACGCTCGAGGGCGAAGTGGTCGCCGATCGATTGCTGCTGACCTATTAGCCATTTTACCGTCCCGCGTCCCGATCCTTCCTCCGCTCCGCCCGCTTGCGCTCCCGCTCCGGCTCCGTCGTCACCGGCAGCCCCTTGCGCATCCACAGGTTGAACAGGGCGTCCACCTCGATCGGCTTCCACAGGCGCCCGTCGCCCAGGTCGATCTGCACGAGGTCGCCGTTCGCGGCGTACGACGAGACTTGCTCGGTCTCGCCCTCGCGGAAGACGGTCGTGACGATCCAGCCGCCGCCGGGCGTCTTCGCGCGGTCGAGCTTGTCGCGCCGCATCGAGATCGTCTCGCTCTGCGTGCGGTACGTGTAGAACGCAAAGTCCGCCTGCGCCCCCGAGTGGATCATCACCCGCGGCAGCAGCAGCGCCTCAAGCGCGCCCAGATACCCCTCGCCCTGGATCAGCGGCTTGACGATCCGCGGCGACTGGCTCGATTGCTGGATCTGCACCGTCATGTCGTGCCCGTCGCGGCCGCCGCGACCGCCGGTCTCGCGCCATGTGCTCAGCGTCTTGCCGCCGCGGCTGCGGACGTACGTGCGGACCTCCCACGATTCGTCGAGACGGTCGGGCGTGGTGAAGTAGATCGCCTCGGAGTCGATCACCTGGTCCTTGCCCTCGAGCAGGCGAACGCGGATCTTCGCGAGATATCCCTCGTCGCGATCGGCGGCGCCCCACGTCGCGGGATCGCGGTCGGCATCGATCTCGCCGCGGCTGCCGCGCCAGAACTGGATGCCGCGGTACCCGAGCTCCTCGGCGTCGGTCGGATCGCCGCCGGGCGCCGGCATGGTGAGGCGCTGCCAGCGCTCGGTCCCGTCGAGCAGCTCGTCCCAGTCCTTGTCCCCAAGGTTCTTGAACAGCGTGATCCCCGCCTGCACCGCGGCGCCGCGCGTCTCGGAGATCTTCCCCATGTCCGCGAACGTCGCCGTCCCGGCCACGGTCTCATAAATCGGGCGCGTCCGCTCGAACTCCTCCTCGGTGGTGATCAGCTCGAGCACGACGAACTGCGACGCCGACGGCTTGAAGATCGTGTACCCCTTCACCAGCTTGCCGTCGCCCCTGCCCCGCGGCACCGAGAGATAAAACTGTTCGACCATCTGCCCGGTGAGCTGAAAGGCCCGGCGCGAGATGAGCTTGGCGTCGGTGCTGAGCACCTTGGTCTGGCCCGGGTCCATCACCCCCACCGAGCCCTGGATCAGCGCGATCGTCTGCTCCGCCGCCGTCGTGACCGAGGACTCGGCCGTGGTCGCCTGTGGTGTCTGGATGTTGATGATCCACTTGGAGTCCGCGTCGGCGATCTGAGCCGTGGCGAGCCCACCGATTCGGGTGGATTGCACGGCCGCCCGGACGGGCACCAGCATCGTGAGCCCGACCGGGTCGAGCCGCAGCGGATCGACGGCAAACTCGACACGCCCGCTCGGCTGGGCCGGCACCGGGGCGCCGGGGTCGGCCTTGGGGGTCCCGGTGGATTGAGCCGTCGCGCCGCTTGCGGCGAGTGCGGCGGCCAGAGCTATTGCGGCGATCTGCGTGGTTCTGGGCGTCATCATGCGGTCCACGTCCTTGACTCGCTGGGGTGGGGGGGTACCGTTGGGGCCCTGCCGGTAGACATTGACGGCAGGGGTTCGTCCGAGCAGCGGGTCCTCAGTGATCCGTTCGCAGAGACGACGCGGCAAGCTGCCGCGGATTGACAAGTCGGCGTGACTGGATCTCTTTTGATTCGGTTCCGATTCATCATCGGGACCAAAGACGAGGGTGTCGCATGACCGGTGGACGGATTCGGATTCGGATGGAAGCATACGACCACCTCGCTCTCGACGCTTCGGCGAAAGAGATCGTGGACCACGCCAAGCGCACGAACGCGAAGGTCGCCGGCCCGGTGCCGCTCCCCACGAGGATCGAGCGCTACACGGTGCTGCGTTCCCCGTTCATCGACAAGAAGTCGCGCGAGCAGTTCGAGATCCGCACCCACAAGCGCATCATCGACATCATCGAGCCCAACGCCCGCACCGTCGAGGCCCTCAACCGCCTCGTCGTGCCCGCGGGCGTGTTCATCAAGATCAAGGCCTGAGCAGGGGCCAGGGACTAGGGACCAGGGGCCAGGGGCCAGGGTAAAGGCAGCAGATTCGGCCGGAATTCCGGCCATAACCAAGGCTTCCTCTGAACGGCCGCTCTCGCTCAACGTGAGCCGCCTAGTCACGAAGCGGAGCAAACGAACAATGGCATCTCTTCTTGGTCGCAAGCTGGGCATGACCCGCATCTTCGATGCGGACGGCAACAGCATCCCCGTCACCGTCATCCAGGCCGGTCCCTGCGTTGTCACGCAGGTCCGCACCATGGACAAGGACGGCTACTCCGCCGTCCAGATCGGGTTCGAGGACATCAAGCCCCGCAACAGCACGATGCCGATGATCGGCCACGATCACAAGGCCGGCACCAGCCCCAAGCGGGCCCACCGCGAGTTCAAGGTCGCCGAGAAGGACGCCGCCGGCTTCACCCTCGGCCAGACGATCGCCGCCGACGTCTTCACCGGCCAGGCCTATGTCGACGTCGTCGGCACCAGCAAGGGCAAGGGCTTCCAGGGCACCATGAAGCGCTGGCACTTCAAGGGCCTGTGCGCCAGCCACGGCACCGAACGCAAGCACCGCTCCCCCGGCTCGATCGGCTCGCTCTGCTCCAACCGCGGCTTCGGCGGCGGCCTGAAGAAGGGCAAGAAGATGTCCGGCCACATGGGCGCCGAGCGGGTCACCATGCGGTGTCTCGACGTGATCCGCATCGTGGCTGACAAGAACCTGATTCTGGTCAAAGGACCCGTTCCGGGGCCGAATCGCGGGCTTGTTGAGGTGCGTCCGGCCGTGCGGCTGGGACGTTCCAAGGCCCGCAAGGTTGCCTCAGCCAAGAAGTGAGCCAATGATGTCGGCCCCACGAAGATCTCCGTGGGGGCCAACGCTCACCAGCTTGGGACAGGGGAGTGGGGATCCGTACGGAAGGGTTTGCGTCGCGAGATCGACGCCGACCAGCCCGGAGGGTCGGTCCGACGCATCGTCGGAACCGAAACCGCCGGGCGACGACAAGTGAGGCTTCACCAGCGATCGGGGCGACCCGGTCGGGGGAAGCGAGGATGCCGAGTCGAACCGTCCCCGAGCCGCACGTCGTGCAGCCGGGCCGGAGAGGCGAGGGGCCAGAAGACACGATCTTCGGGCATAGGCGTTGGACGAGGTACGACAGATGGATGTCCCCGTCTTGAACATGAAGGGTGCCAAAGTCGGCACCATCGCTATTGACGAGCAGGCGCTCGGCGGCGTGATCAACCCCGCGTTGATCAAGCAGGCCTACGTCATGTACCACGCCAACCGGCGCCAGGGGTCCAGCAAGACCCTCAACCGCCACGAGGTCGAGGGCTCGACCAAGAAGATCTACAAGCAGAAGGGCACCGGCAACGCCCGTCACGGCGACCGCAAGGTCAACCTGATGAAGGGCGGCGGTCACGGCCACTCCAAGAAGCGAGTCCGCGAGGACTTCCGCCTGGACATGCCCGTGAAGATGCGCCGCAAGGCCAATCGCAACGCCTTCCTGGCCAAGCTGCTTGATAACGAAGTCAAAGTCGTTGACACGCTCAAGCTCGGCCAGCCCAAAACCAAAGAATTCATGGACTTCCTGAAGGCCATCGGCGTGGACAAGACCGCGCTGGTGGCCTTGGGCGTTTTGAGCACCGAAGAGGGCGCGGGCGACAGCGTCCGCCGCGCCGCCCGCAACGTCGACGACGTGTGCCTGTGCTCCGCCGCCGGCCTCAACGCCTTCGACATGCTCAATCACCGCTACCTGGTGATCAGCAAGGGCGAGCTCGAAGCGTGGCTCAAGGGCCCCTGCTCGCAGACGGACAAGAGCGCGAAGCTGGCGCCGATCGGGCGCGGGGCTTCGGGTCGCAAAGCGAACGACAATGTTGGGGAGGCCGCCTGATGCCCGCCGGAGTTGCACCGCATTACGTGATTCGTCGCCCGCTGCTCACCGAGAAGGGCACGTGGGGCATGAACGAGCAGGGCCGCTACGTCTTCGAGGTCGACCCTCGTGCGTCCAAGGTCGAGATCAAGGACGCCATCGAGAAGCTCTACAAGGTCCGCGTCGAGAAGGTCAACACGCAGGTCCGCAAGGGCAAGCACCGGCGCTTCAAGTACGGCATCACCGTCGAGCCCAAGATGAAGCGGGCCACCGTCCGCCTCCACGAGGGCGATCAGATCGAGCTGTTCTAGTCCTCACCAAGGCATCATCAGGGCATCAGGGCATCGAGTAAGGCACGTCAAGGCAGTAAGGAACGAGCTATGCCGATCAAGGTTTACAAGCCGACGAGTGCAGGACGCCGATTCGCGTCCGTGAACGCGCACGCCGAGGTGACCAAGAAGAACCCGGAGAACGCGCTGCTCCGCCCCAAGCCCAAGAAGGGCGGACGCAACCACTCCGGCAAGATCACCGTCCGGGGCCGCGGCGGCGGCGCCAAGCAGCAGTACCGCGTCATCGACTTCCGTCGCTCCGACCGCGACGGCATCGTCGGCAAGGTCGTCGGCATCGAGTACGACCCCGGTCGCTCCAGCCACATCGCCCTCGTCGAATACTCCGACGGCGTCAAGCGGTACATCATCGCCCCCGCCGGTCTCAAGGACGGCGACACCATCGTCTCCAGCGGCACCGAGGCCGTCGAGCCCAAGGTCGGCAACTGCATGCGTCTGCGTGACATCCCGACCGGCCTCGACGTGCACTGCGTCGAGATGATCGCCGGGCGCGGAGCCCAGATCTGCCGCGGCGCCGGCACCTACTGCCGCCTGAGCAACAAGGAAGCCGGCTTCGCGACCCTCGTTCTGCCATCCGGCGAAATGCGCCTGGTGCCGATCGACTGCCGCGCGACCATCGGCATGGTCGGCAACCCCGATCACCAGAACCGTCGCCTCGGCAAGGCGGGCCTGTCCCGTCTCATGGGGCGTCGTCCCATCACCCGCGGCGTGGCCAAGAGCCACAACGCCCACCCCCTGGGTGGCGGCTCGGGTCGCAGCAAGGGCAACCGCCCGCCCTGCGGTCCCACCGGCGTGCTCAGCAAGGGCGGCGGCACCCGCAACCCGCGCAAGGGGTCGAGCAACCTGATCATCCGCCGTCGCGTCAGCAAGCGCTACGGCCAGCTCAAGTAAGTACGTAGGCATCCAGGCACGAAGGCATCGAGTCAGAAGAGTCAGAAGCACCTAGGAACGAAGGGGCTACGCATGGGTCGGAGTCTGAAGAAGGGGCCGTATGTGGTTGAGAAGCTCTACCGCAAGGTGGAGAAGCTCAACCAGACGAATCGGCGCGAGTCCATAAAGACCTGGGCTCGTCGCTGCACGATCGTCCCCGAGTTCGTCGGGCACACGTTCAAGGTGCACAACGGGCGCGTCTTCAACGACGTCTACGTCACCGAGGACATGGTCGGCCACAAGCTGGGCGAGTTCAGCTCCAGCCGCACCTTCCGCGGGCACACGAACAAGAAGGAAGGCCTGGCGGCCGGTGACACCGGAGCCGCGGGCGGCTGAGTCAAGCAGTGGGGGAGTGGGTCCGGGTGGGCGTGGCGGGTGGGCGTGGGTAGTTCGAGAGTTCAGGCACGTTTGCAGCAGAGTTCGGGAGACGACTTGTGAAGATCCGAGGCGACAAGCTCAAGCAGTTCATGGGCGAGAAGGGCGCCAGCCCCGAGACGCTCGCCAAGCCGCTGGCCCGCAAGGGTCTCGACGAGCGGCACGCGACGTCCGCCGTCCGCAACTGGATGCGCGGGAGCGACCACCCCCGCTGCAAGCCCGAGGACGTCAAGACCATGGCCCGCGAGCTCGGCTGCGGCGTCGCGGACCTCGTCCGTTTCACGAGCCAGATCAAGTATCACCGGGGCGGCGTCCGCAAGGCCGGCCTGCTCGTGGACCTGATCCGCGGCAAGGACATCGACACGGCCCGCAACTTCCTCTCGTTCACGCCCAAGCTCGCGGCGATCAACGTGAAGAAGGCCCTGGAGGCCGCGGTCGCGGACTCGGGCGCGTGGGACGTTGACCCCGCGGACCTCGTCGTCGTGGAGAGCCGCGTCGACCAGGGACCGCGTCTCAAGAGATTCCAGCCCAAGGACCGCGGGCGGGCGCACCCCATCATCAAACCGATGGCGCACATCACGGTCGGCGTGCAGCTGAAGGAGCAGGCGTAAATGGGACAGAAGACCCACCCGTTCGGCCTCCGCGTCGGGATCACCGAGGCTCACCGCAGCCGCTGGTACGCGCCCAAGGCGCTGTACGGCGAGCTGCTCGTCGAGGACTACAAGATCCGCAAGTTCCTCGACACGCGCCTCAACCGCAACCCGCCCCACGCCGGCGTGTCGGACATCCACATCGAGCGCACGCGTGAAGAGCTCAAGATCATCATCAAGTCGGCCCGGCCCGGCCTGGTGATCGGCCCCAAGGGCGCCGAGGTCGAGCGCATCACGCAGGAACTCCAGTTCATGACCGGCCGCAAGGTCGGCATCTCGATCATCGAGGTGAAGAACCCCGACATGGACGCGCAGCTCGTGGCCGAATCGGTCGCCGAGCAGCTCCGCAAGCGGGCCAGCTTCCGCCGCGTGATCAAGATGCGTGCCGAGGCCACCATGCAGGCCGGCGCCAAGGGCTGCAAGATCAGCATCGCCGGCCGCCTGGGCGGCGCCGAAATGAGCCGCTCCCTCGACGTCCGCCTCGGGTCGCTCCCTCTGAGCACCCTCCAGGCCCAGATCGACTACGGCTTCGCCGAGGCCTTCACCACCTACGGGTGCCTGGGCGTCAAGTGCTGGATCTACAAGGGCCTCTACCAGCAGGGCCAGGTCGAGGAGACCGAGTCCTCGGCGGCCGGCGGCCGGGCGCGTGCCCGCGGTCGGCGGTAATTCGAATCGAACGAACACTCGCGGCGGACTGAACACGCCGAGCAGCAGTTGGAGACGGACCGATGGCGTTGATGCCCAAAAGAGTCAAGTTTCGCAAGGAGCAGCGGAAGGTGCGCCCCCGCCGCGCGACCAAGGGCAACTACGTCGCCTACGGCGACTACGGCCTGCAGTCGCTCGACGGCCCCACCTGGCTCGACGCCCGCGTGATCGAAGCCGGCCGCGTCGCGGCCCAGCACTTCCTCAAGCGCGAAGGCAAGCTGTTCATCCGCATCTTCCCCGACAAGCCCATCAGCAAGAAGCCCCTCGAAACCCGAATGGGTACGGGCAAGGCCGAAGTCGACTTCTGGGCGGCCCGCATCAAGGCCGGCACCGTCCTCTTCGAGATCGCCGGCGTCAGCGAAGCGACCGCCAAGCTCGCCTTCGTCCGCGTCGCCAGCAAGATGCCGGTGCGGTGCCGGTTCGTGAAGCGGCGCGTCAGCGTCTAAGTCCATCATCCATGCCGCCACGTCGGCCGTGATCAGTGTTTCGGTGACAGTGAAGTCAGACAGAGCAACGCGATGAAGAAGAACGAGACCAAGTACATCACGATGACCGGCGACGAGCTCGGCGTTCGCCTCCGCGAGCTGCAGGGCAAGCTCCTCACCCTCCGGACGCAGACCGTCACGGAAAAGGTCGAGGACCCCACGGCCATCGGCAAGACCCGGCGCGAGGTCGCCCGAGTGCTGACCGCCCGCCGCGCCCAGCAGCTGGGCATCAAGCACGTGGCCACCGCCAAGCCCTCCAAGCCCAAGGCGACCAAGCCCAAGGCCGCCAAGCCCGCCGCCAAGGCCCCCAAGGCCGCCGTCGCGGGTGCGAAAGCCAAGGCCCCCAAGGCCAAGCGTGGTTCGAAGAAGGTCAGCAAGAAGACCGCGAGCAAGAGCAAGTAACTCCAGTCCCCGGATAGAGAACGCACGAGGAACGCATGAGCACGACCGGCCAGCCGAGCACTGAGAAGAAGGAAGCGATCCACACGACGTTCGTGGGCGTGGTGGAGTCCGACAAGCGCGACAAGACCCGCAAGGTCGTCGTGAACTGGCTCGCCCGTCACCCCAAGTACGGCAAGTACATGCGCCGCCGCACCGTCCTGCACGTGCACGACGAGAAGAACGAATCCCGCAGCGGCGACACCGTCGAGGTGCGCGAATGCCGCCCGCTCAGCAAGACCAAGCGGTTCGCCCTCGTGCGGGTCGTCGCGAAGTCCACGCGGGTCGAGCTGGTGCAGACGTAAGAGGGGCTAGGGGTCAGCGATAGCAGTGGGGTGGGAACGGTTTTGTTGGACGGTTTGGTAGTCAGGAGCGACGGGTATGCTGCAGCAAGAAACACGGTGCGAAGTCGCCGACAACTCGGGCGCGAAGATCGCGTATGTGATCCGCGTCTACGGCGGCACCACACGGACCGGCAAGTTCCAGCGCCGCACCGCGGGCGTCGGCGATCGCGTGCTGGTCTCGATCAAGAAGGCCCTTCCCGGGTCGGACGTCAAGGCGGGGGACAAGAGCAAGGCCGTGGTCGTCCGCACGACCAAGTCGACGCGCCGCGCCGACGGGTCGTACGTCAAGTTCGACGCCAACGCCGTCGTGCTGATCCAGGACGACGGGAACCCCAAGGGAACGCGCATCTTCGGGCCGGTGGCCCGCGAGCTGCGCGACAAGAACTACATGAAGATCGTGTCGCTCGCGCCGGAGGTGATCTGAATTATGCCCGCACACGTTCGCAAAGGTGACACGGTCATGGTGACCAGCGGCCTGTTCAAGGGACAGACCGCGGTGGTCCTCCGCGTGATCCCCAAGGACGACCGCGTCGTCGTCAAGGGCATCAACCTCCGCACCAAGCACGTCAAGCCCTCGCGCACCAGCCCCCAGGGCGGCATCATCCAGCGCGAGGAGCCCATCCACATCTCCAAGGTGAGCCCGGTCGTCGACGGCAAGCCCTGCCGCGTCCGGTTCGTCACCAAGTCCGACGGCAGCAAGGTCCGCATGGCCGTCCGCCGCGGGATGCAGCCCAAGGAACTCAACGTGGTCAGCCCGGCCACCAAAAAGTAAGCACGTACGCCGGCGATCGGTTGAAGAGAGTCCGGTAGAAGTCGGTCAGATTTGAGTGAGCAAGCTATGGCGAAAGACACCGAACACAACGAAAAGAAGCCCACCGGCGAGGGCAAGCCCGCACGCGAAGGCGGCGCTCCCAAGGGTGGGGGGGGCGGCGGTCACGGCGCGAACAAGGGCAAGAAGGCGGCGGCGGAAGCCGCGGCCATCGCGTCCCAGGGCCCCAAGACCACCCCGCGCCTGAAGAAGATGTACGACGAGACCGTCAAGGCGAAGATCGCCGAGAAGTTCGGCCTCAAGAACCCGATGTCGATCCCGCGCGTCACCGCGGTCGTGATCAACATCAACATGGGTCGCCACCTCGAGGGGACCAAGCTCCCCCCGAACGTGAAGCAGACCGTGCTCGACACCATCACCCAGATCTCCGGCCAGCGCCCCGTCGTGCTCAAGGCCAAGAAGAGCGTGTCGAACTTCAAGGTCCGCGAGGGCCTCGAGACCGCCGCCATGGTCACGCTCCGGCGCGACCGCATGTGGCACTTCCTCGACCGGCTCATCAACCTCGCCACCCCCCGTATCAAGGACTTCCGCGGCCTCAAGACCACCGCCTTCGATCGCCAGGGCAACTACTCCCTCGGCCTCAACGAGCAGGGCGTCTTCCCCGAGATCGACATGGCCGCCGCCACCTTCACCCACGGCATGAACATCACCGTCGTCATCAGCAAGTCCAACCCCGAGCACAGCAAGTTCCTCCTCGAGGAACTCGGCATGCCCTTCCGCAAGCCGGAAGCCAAGAAGGGCGATCGGGCCGCCTGAGCGAGCCGCACCAGACCAACGGACCCCACAGAGCACACAGGACACCCATGGCCACCAAAGCACAAGTCGCCAAGAGCAAGCGGATCCCGAAGTTCTCGAGCCGGATCGTCCGGCGTTGCGAGCTCACCGGTCGCGCCCGCGGCGTCTACCGCAAGTTCCGCATCAGCCGCATCATGCTCCGCAAGCTCGCGCTTGAGGGCAAGATCCCCGGCATGCGCAAAGCCAGCTGGTAAATCGCAGTTTCAGGTTCAGTCAGTAGCAGTCGGAAGCAGATTCGATCGACCTTGAGACCTCAGAAGGAAGCGGACGAACGATGGCAGTGAACGACCCCATCTCGGACATGTTGGCCCGCATCCGTAACGCGGCGAGCAATCGCGCCAAGAGCGTGGTCTGCCTCAACTCCAAGGTCTGCCGCGGCATCGCGGCCGTCCTCAAGGACGAGGGCTACGTCGACAGCTTCGACGTCGTCGACGACGGACGCCAGGGCAAGCTCAAGATCAAGCTTCGCTACGGCCCACGCGGCGAGACCATCCTCCACGAGCTCAAGCGCGAGTCCAAGCCCGGACGGCGCGTCTACGCCGGCGTCGAGGACCTCGGCCGCCCTTTGCAGGGCCTGGGCATCAGCATCATCTCCACCAGCCGCGGCGTCATGAGCGACCGCAAGGCCCGCACCGACCGCGTCGGCGGCGAGCTGCTCTGCACCGTGTCGTAGTTGCCCGTTCCGGCGTTCCCTAGTCCCTAGCCCCTGGTCCCTAGTCCCGAGTACGAGCCATGTCGCGAATCGGTAAGCAGAAAGTCGAGATCCCCGGCAACGTCAAGGTCACCATCAAGGACCGCGTGGTCTCCGTCCAGGGACCCCTCGGCACCCTCACGATGACCCACCGCCCCGACATCGCCGTCGCCTACAGCGCCGACGACAAGGCCGTGCACGTCTCCATCGACGAGAAGGGCGCCGAGGACCGCCAGACCCGCGCCTCGTGGGGTACCACCCGCGCCCTCGTCAAGAACATGGTCGAGGGCGTCACCAAGGGCTACGAGAAGTCGCTCGAGGTCGTCGGCGTGGGTTGGACCGCCGCCATCGCCGGCCCCAAGCTCAAGCTCACCGTCGGCTTCGCCAACCCCATCCTGGTGGACATCCCCCAGGGTGTGAAGGTCGTCGTCGACAAGCAGATCATCCGCGTCAACGGCTCCGACAAGCAGGCCGTGGGCGAGTTTGCCGCCAAGGTCCGGGCCAAGCGCAAGCCCGAGCCCTACAACGGCAAGGGCATCAAGTTCACCACCGAGACCATCAAGAAGAAGCAGGGCAAGGCGTTCGGCGCCTGAGGCCGGAAGTCACCAAGGCATCCCGGCACCAGTCATTCCGCACAGGCACGAAGGCACAAAGGCACGAGCGATGGACAAGAGCAAGCACAAAGCAACACGGCTGGATCGGCGGCACGGCAACATCCGCAAGCGGATCGAGGGCACCAACGAGCGCCCCCGTCTCGCCGTGTACAAGTCGCTCAAGCACATCCACGCCCAGGTCATCGACGACCTCGCCGGCAAGACCCTCGTCAGCGCTTCGAGCGTCGAGGACGCCGCGGGTTCCGACAAGACCGGCAACAAGGTCTCCGCCGCCGCGGTCGGCAAGCTGCTCGCGCAGCGGGCCACGGCCGCCGGCGTCAGCCAGGTCGTCTTCGACCGAGGCGGCTTCAAGTACCACGGGCGCGTGAAGGCCCTCGCCGATGCCGCCCGCGAAGGCGGCCTCAAGTTCTGAGTTCTGGGCTTCCTGCCTTTCCCTGACCCCTGATCCCTGACCCCTGGACCCTCCCAATGCCCGAGATCCTCGACGAATCAACGCAACTGGAATCCACGACGATCGGCGTCTACCGCACCGCTTCGACGGTCGCCGGCGGCCGCCGCTTCAGCTTCGGCGCGCTCGTCGTCGTCGGGAACCGCAACGGCCAGGTAGGCTTCGGCTACGCCAAGAGCCCCGAGGTCCCCAGCGCCATCGAGAAGGCCCAGCGCTACGCACGTCGAAACATGACGAGCCTCCAGCGCATCGGCACCACCGTCCACCACCAGGTCGAAGGCACCTTCTCCGCTACCAAGGTCCGCATCATCCCCGCGTCCCCCGGTACCGGCGTCGTCGCCGGCGGCACCGTCCGCTCCATCCTCGAGATGGCAGGCGTCAGCGACGCCCTCACCAAGTGCTACGGCTCCACCAACGCCCGCAACGTTGTCAAGGCCGTCTTCGACGCCCTCCAGCAGCTCCGCACCCCCGACAAGGTCGCGTCGCTCCGAGGCGTCCAGCTCGGCGACACCGAGATCGCCATCAAGATCGAAAAGGGCAAGGCCAACATGCCCGCCGTTCGCGTCGGCGAGAAGAAGGCCAAGGGTCCCGTCAACACCATCGGCCAGGATCGTCGCGGCGGACGCGGCGGCCCGCGTGGCGGTGGTCGCGGCGGTCCCCGCGGGCCGCGTCGTGACGACTCCGCCCCCAGCACCAGCGCCGGCCCCAGCGGCGCTCCCGGCCCCGCCGAGGGCGCGGGCGGCGGCGGTTCCTCAGACCCCACGGCCGGATCCCCGGCCTGAGTCCGCACGACAGCACCAAGCATCCAGTTCCAGACCGACGATTCAGTAGAGCGGTGAGTTTGACAGCAGAGTTCCGGAGTTTTCAGCCATGATGATCCATGACATCACCGCCCTGGCGGGCAAGTACAAGGCCAAGAAGCGCGTCGGGCGCGGCCTGGGCTCGGGCACGGGCAAGACGTCCGCCCGCGGCCACAAGGGCCAGAAGTCCCGCTCGGGCTACTCGCAGAAGCGCGCCCACGAAGGCGGCCAGATGCCCTACTTCCGCCGCATGCGGAAGATCGGCTTCTCCAACTTCAAGTTCACCCAGCGCTTCTGGATCGTCAACCTCCGCGACATCCTCGATCACCCCATGTTCAAGACCGGCGGCACCGTCGACACCGCCACCATGGTCAAGGCCGGCCTCATCCGCGACGACAGCCGCGACCTCAAGATCCTCGGCGACATGGGCGACCGCAAGCTCAACGTCAAGATCAACATCACCGCCGCCCGCGTCAGCGACTCGGTCCGCAAGATGGTCACCGAATCCGGGGGCGAGGTCAAGGAACTCGGCACCCGGCGCGACGTCGTCCGCGGCGTCGACCGCAACAGCGAGGACCGTCGCCCCAAGAACCTGGGCAAGAAGCTCAAGCGCGGCAGCAACAGCAAGGCCAAGAAGAAGGCCGCCGCCGCCGAGGCCGAGGGCGCCGAAAAGGGCGCCGACAAGGGTGCTGACAAGAAGGGCGAGGCCAAGGCCGAGAAGGGTGGGGGGGCCGAGAAGCCCGCCAAGGCTCCCAAGGCCGAGAAGCCGGCCAAGGGCGAGTAAACAGTCGATGGGCAGTTCGGCCGGGCTGAGTACCGGTCGCAGTGGGGGTCGGAGTAGGGCGGGTGCGGCCCGATGTTGGGCTCGACCCGCCGGCCAAGGACAGCGGCGAGGTCGCGTACACGATGTTTCAAGCCCTCTTCAACGTCTTCCGCATCCCCGAGCTCCGCGCCAAGGTTCTCTTCACGCTCGGCATGCTCGCGGTGTACCGCATCGGGCACTGGATCCCGATCCCCGGCATCAACCAGGACCGCCTCAAAGAGTTCTTCCAGCTCGGCGGGAGCGAGGGCGCGGCCCAGCGCGTCGCCCAGTTCATCTCCGTCTTCAGCGGCGGCGCCTTCAGCCACTCGACCATCTTCGCCCTGGGCGTCATGCCCTACATCTCGGCGTCGATCATCGTCCAGCTCTTCACCGCCGTGCACCCCAAGCTCAAGAAGCTCCAGGAAGAAGGCCCCACAGGCCGCCAGAAGATCATGGAGTGGACCCGTCTACTCTCGATCGCCCTGGCACTCTTCCAGGCCTACGGCTTCCTCCAGTTCTCCTCCGCCAACGGCCTCGTCTACCCCGAGCAGGTCGCCAGCCCCATGTGGTGGGTCATGGCCCTCGTCGCCATGGTCGCCGGCACCGTCTTCCTCATGTGGCTCGGCGAGCAGATCGACAAGTTCGGCATCGGCAACGGCATGTCGATGATCATCATGACCGGCATCATCACCCGCATCCCCGAAGCGGTGCTCTGGGTCATCAACAACTTCGACCCCAAAGACCCCGCCAAGATGGGCCTCGCCGGCGTCATCTTCATCGTCGACGGCTTCGTCATCGTCGTCGCCGGTTCGGTCCTCATGACCGTCGCGCAGCGACGAATCCCCATCCAGCAGGCCAAGCACACCCGCGGCCGCAAGGTCGTCGGCGGCCAGCGCAGCTTCCTCCCCCTCCGCGTCAACCACGGCGGCGTCATGCCGATCGTCTTCGCCTCCAGCCTCCTCATCTTCCCCTCCGTCATCTTCTCCACGCTCCAGGCCCAGGCCACCGCCGCGGGCGGCGGCGGCGCCGGACTGTGGAACTGGCTCCACGACAGCTTCATCCCCGGCGCGTTCCCCTACACGCTCCTGGAAATGCTGATGATCTTCTTCTTCAGCTACTTCTGGATCACGGTGCAGTTCAATCCCGAGGAGATGAGCAAGCAGCTCCGCGACCACGGCTCGTTCATCCCCGGCCTGCGCCCCGGGCCGCGCACCGCCGAATACCTCGAAACCGTCATGGAGCGCATCACGTTCGTCGGCGCCGCGTTCCTCGCGATCATCGCCGTCACGCCGATGGTGATCAACCGCAGCCTGAACGTCGACTTCGCGGTGACCCAGTTCCTCGGCGGCACCGGCCTGCTCATCGTGGTGTCGGTCGTCCTCGACTTCATCCAGCGCGTGGAGGCGAACCTCCTGATGCGCAACTACGCCGGCTTCCTCGGCGGGAACGACGAAGGCAAGGGGCCAAGAATTCGCGGCCCCCGCAGCTAACGCTAGATGGTGGGCGCCCTGCCCACGGAGATAACGAACACACGCATGCCCAAACAGGACGACAAACTCACGCTCGAGGCCGAAGTGGTTGAGGCTCTCCCGAACGCGATGTTCACGGTGAAGCTTCCCAACGACCACAAGGTCTTGGCGTATGTCTCCGGAAAGATGCGGATGAACTACATCCGAATCCTCCCCGGCGACCGGGTGACGGTCGAAATGAGCCCCTACGACCTGACAAAGGCCCGGATCACGTTCCGGCATTGATAGATCTCCCTCCGCAACGCGGAGGGAGAAATGCTGAATCGCCGTTCAGCCGGTTCAGCGAGAGGGAGGCGCTCGGCTTCCCTCGCAAGAAGGACACCCGCCCCCAACCGGGCTAGAATCAAGACTCACATCGCCCCAAGCGATTTGAGCATGCAAGGAGCGGTGCGATGAAGGTCCGATCGAGCGTCAAGAAGATCTGCGGTGCGTGCCAGGTGGTGCGCCGCAAGGGGAAGGTTCGGGTCATCTGCAAGTCCGATCCCAAGCACAAGCAGGTCCAGGGCTGATCGCCTGACCACGAGATTGGCCCCGAGACAGGAAATACACAATGCCCCGTATCGCCGGTATCGACGTCCCCGAGAAGAAGAAGATCTACTTCGCCCTGCAGTACATCCACGGCATCGGCGAGAAGTTCGCCCGCGACATCCTCACCGAGGCCGAGGTCGACCCCGAAAAGCGCGCCGGTGAAGTCGACGAAACGTCGCTCGCCCGCATCAACGCCATCATCGACGGCGGCTACCTCGTCGAAGGCGCCCTGCGCCGCCAGGTCTCCCAGAACATCCAGCGCCTCAAGGACATCCGCTGCTACCGCGGCGATCGTCACCGCAAGGGGCTCCCCGCCCGCGGCCAGCGCACTCGCTCCAACGCCCGCACCCGCAAGGGCAAGAAGAAGACCGTCGCCGGCAAGAAGGGCGTCAAGGCCAAGTAAGGGGCTAGGGGCCAGGGATCAGGGACTAGGGACAGGCAGAAGGCGTAAAGCCGGATGCAGAAGACAGATTCACATCGCGGGGACGACACATCGCGTGTCGAATGATCCGCAGAGGGTTCCATGGCGAAGAAGGCAAAGAAGATCCGCAAGAACGTCGTCCGCGGCATCGCGCACGTCAAGGCCACGCAGAACAACACCATCGTCACCATCACCGACATGGACGGCGAGACCCTCTGCTGGGACTCCGCCGGGACCATCGGCTTCAAGGGCGCCCGCAAGAGCACCCCCTTCGCCGCCACCCGCGCCGGCGAGGCCTGCGGCCAGAAGGCCCGCAAGCTCGGCATGACCGAGCTCGAGGTCCACGTCAAGGGCACCGGCGCCGGCCGCGAGTCCGCCGTCAACGGCATGACCTCCACCGGCCTCCGCGTCACCGCCATGGAAGATCACACCCCGGTCCCGCACAACGGGTGCCGCCCGACCAAGCGCCGCCGCGTCTAGTCAACCAGTGGCACAGGCGTCCCGCCTGTGTCCTCCCAGTGGCAGGCGTCCCGCCTGTGTCCTCGTCCTCCGTCCGTTCGTCAGCGACCCGGCTGACCGCAGGGAAGCAGGCAGAGCCCCCCGGACTCGCTTGCTCGTCCCGTTCCACGGGTTGCTGCTTCAAAGCGATAGCGAGCTTCATGCCCTTTCGCTTCACGTTTCTCCGGGGATTGCAGGAGTTTGCACATGCGCATCCGTTGGCGCGGGCTCGAGTTGCCCAGCAAGGTCGTCTCGGACACCAAGTTCCGTTCGGACATCTTCGGCCGCTTCATGGTCGAGCCGTTCGAGCGCGGCTTCGGCACCACCATCGGCAACTCGCTCCGGCGGGTGCTGCTCTCCTCCCTTGAAGGCGCGGCCGTCACCGCCATCAAGATCAAGGGCGCCGAGCACGAGTTCACCAGCCTCCCCGGCGTGATGGAGGACGTCACCGAGATCGTCCTCAACATCAAGAACCTCATCGTCCGCATGGAGAGCGACGAGCCCAAGACGATGAAGCTCGCCGCCACAGGCCCCGGCGAAGTCACCGCCGAGCTCATCGAGGCCGACCCCTCGATCACCATCGTCAACAAGGATCTCGTCATCGCGAACCTGACCGACAAGGTCGACTTCGAGATCGAGTTCCACGTCCGCAAGGGCCGCGGCTACATCCCCGCCACCGAGCAGCACGTCCGCCACGACGAGCAGGAAATCGGCCTCATCCCGGTCGACGCCCTCTACTCCCCCGTGCAGCGCGTCCGCTACAAGGTCGAGGAAACCCGCGTCGGCCAGCGCACCAACTACGACAAGCTCGTTCTCGACATCTGGACCAACGGCACCGTCACCCCCGACATGGCCCTCGTCGAGGCCGGCAAGATCCTCCGCAAGCACCTCAACCCCTTCGTCCAGTTCGCGGATATCGGTCGCGAGCTCGTCTCCGCCGAGGCCGCCGCCGCCGCGAGCGTCGATGAGGAACTGGTGCGCAAGCTCTCCATGCCGCTCAGCCAGCTCGACCTCTCGGTCCGGGCCAGCAACTGCCTGGAGTCCGCCCGCATCAACACTGTCGGGGAACTGGTCACCAAGACCGAAGCGGACCTGCTCAAGCTCCGCTCCTTCGGCCGCACCAGCCTCCGCGAGGTCAAGAAGAAGCTCGGCGACATGGGCCTGGACCTGGGCATGACGCTTCCCGAGGGCGTCGTCCTCCCGGCCTCGGCCGCCGCCGCCGGGTAATAGACCCCGCACGACGACCCTTTCGCGGGCGTTTCCACCCAGAACCGCTCGTCGGGAGGCGAACGGGCGGCTAAAGTTTCGACCCTGCCCGGATCGGCCCAACGGCCGGTCCGGACTTTCAAGAACGAGTGCGGCGCCGAGCCGCGAACAGAGGGCGGTTTCGCCGTCCCGGAAGGCTGGAAGACCTATGCGGCACCTCAAAGCTGGTTCGAAGTTGGGCCGGACGTCGACGCACCGAACGTCCACGTTGCGGAATCTAGCCATGTCGCTGTTCCAGCACGGGCAGATCACCACCACCATCCCCAAGGCCAAGGCCGTGCAGCCCATGGTCGAGAAGATCATCACCGACGCCAAGGACGGCTCCCTCGCCGCCCGCCGTCGCGTGATCGCCAAGCTCGGCGGCGACAAGCTCGGCTTCGACTGGCTGTACCTGCCCAAGAAGGCGAGCGACGCCGAGAAGGAAGCGGTCAGCAAGCTCAAGGAGCGTGCGTCGGCCTACTTCCCCATCCCCGACGGCGCGGGCGTGGAGCGCAACCGCTACGGCGAGCTCCGCAAGTCCCCCAAGCTCGTCAGGCACATCTTCGAGAACGTCGGCCCGCGGTTCAAGGATCGCGCCGGCGGCTACACCCGCATCATCAAGCTCGGCAAGCACCGCATCGGTGACGCCGCCGAGCTCTGCGTGATCCAGTTCGTCGGCGCCGAAGAAGGCCCGGAGATCGGCGGCAAGCCGAGCCGCCGCCGCCGCAGCGCCGACGGGCGCGCCGCCTTCGCGTCCAAGCTCCGTAAGGACGGCAAGGCGCCGGCCGAGTCCACGCAGGCCTGATCCCCGTGGGATTCGATCCCATAGACCCCAGCCCCTAGACCCCAGACCCCGAGTTCCCCCCATGGGTAAGAACAAAAGCCACAAAGGCATCCTCAAGCGGATGAAGATCACCAAGAGCGGCTTGGTGCGTCACAACCGCGCGTTCGGCAAGCACTTGCGCTCCCACAAGAGCGGCAAGCGTCTCCGCCGCCTCCGCCAGGACAAGTACCTCTCCAACCCCGAAGCAAAGCGCCTCGAGCGCATGCTCTATCGCCGCCTCCGCGGCCGCGACCAGAGCCGTGCGGCCCTGCGGCGCAGCCCTTCGCCCCAGGAGCGTCGCGACGCCCGCGCCGCCAAGCTCGCCGCCGCCGGCGGTGGGGCGACGGCCACGAAGGCTCCCGCGACCACCAAGGCGCCCGCCGCTCCGAAGGGCAAGAGCAAGTAATCCGGTGGCACAGGCGTCCCGCCTGTGTCCCCCACCAGTCAGCACACCTCACCAGTGCGTCGGGACCAAAGCCGGGTGAATCCCACCCGCCCCGCCGGACGGTTCGAAGAAGGAGTTCGTGAACCATGCCACGCGTTCGTAAAGGCGCCGCCCGTACCCAAGCCCGCAAGCGGATGCTCCGCCGGGCCCGCGGGTACTTCGGCACCAAGCACCGCCACAAGAAGCAGGCCTACCTCGCCGTCCTCCGCGCCGGCTGCTACGCCTACCGCGACCGCCGCGCCCGCAAGCGCGACATGCGGGCCCTCTGGATCGTCCGCATCACCGCCGCCTGCCGCATGCGCGACACCCGCTACAGCCTCTTCATCAACGGCCTGAAGCTCGCGGGCATCACCCTCAACCGCAAGATGCTCAGCCAGATCGCCATCGAAGACCCCAAGCTCTTCGACGAGCTCGTGGCCTCCGCCAAGAAGGTCAGCCGCGCCATCCCCGCCAAGTCGGCCGCCTGAGTTCGCAGCCACATCACCGACCCCTACCACGGCTTGGCGCCTCCGCCAAGCCGTGTTTCTTTTTCCTGATCGATGCTGAACGAGCCGTGAGCGCAAGCTCACGGTAAACGCCCGCTCGCGCGGCCCCGCCGGCGCGCCGGTGATGCCCCGCAAGCGAGCGTTCCCCGTGAGCTCGCGCTCACGGCTCGTTCAAGGCGATCACGCCAATGCGCACAACTTGTACAACAACCGCGCCCCCACGTTCGCGTCCCACTCGTCCCCTTCGCGCGGCGAAACCTCGACAAGATCAAACCCCACCAGCGTCCGCTTCGTGTCCCGCAGCGCCTCGAGAATGATGCACGCCTGCGCGAAGCTCAGCCCCCCAGGCACCGGCGTCCCCGTCCCCGGGCACAGCGACGGGTCGAGCGCATCGATGTCGAACGAGATGTACACCTTCTTCGGCAACGGCGTCAGCGCGTGGTCCACCAGCTCCCGGAACGACCGCGCCGGCCGTCGCGCACGGCTCTCGACCCCCTGCGCCTCATCCCCCCGCGCCAGCAGCAGCTCCCGCTGCCAGTCAATATCAAAGTGCGGCCACACCCTTCCCTTGTGCGCCCGCGCAAACTCCACCTCGCTCCGCCCCACGTCCCGCAGCCCGATCTGCACCAGCTTCGTCACCTGCGGAATCTTCGAGATCACGTTGTGCATGATCGACGCGTGCGAGCAGCTAAACCCCTCGAACGCGTCCCGCAGGTCCATGTGCGCATCGAGATGCAGAATCCCCATCTCCCCCCCCGTCCCCGCATGCTCCGCACACGCCTTGATAATCCCGTACGGCGTCGAGTGATCGCCCCCCAGCAGCCCCGGCACCTGCCCGCGTGCCAGCACCTCTTTGGCCTGCTGCTCCACAATCACATTCACCCGCGCACACGCCCCGTTCACCGCCCCAATCGCCTCCCGATCCTCCCGCGTGTCGTCCGTCCCGCCCTTGTCGATGATCGGCTCCGCCGCCGACCGCGCCTTGGGGCATAGCTCGATGATCTCCGGCGACGCCTCCATCATCGCGATCCCACGCTCATAGATCGGCCCGAACTGCGTGTCGTACAGGTCCACCTGCGCCGACGCCGCCACCACCGCCTCCGGCCCGCCGCTCGCGCCCCCGCCGTATGACGTCGTCGCATCAAACGGCACCGGGATGATCACCACTCTCGCCGTGTCCGGCGTGAACGGCGCCTGCTCCGGCAGCCCAAACAGCCCCGCCCCCGGCTTGGCCGCGGCGTCAGGATCAAATCGAGTCGTCGGCGTCGTCATGGCCGAGGTTAGGACCACCATCCGCGGGTGCCCCCGGGTGCCCCGGCGGAGCTCTGTCCGCCGGGTCTTCGCTATCGACACATCATCCGGGCCGACAAAGCTCCGCCCCCACACCCGCCGTCTGCCGAAGAAACTCCCGGCCGTCATACCCTCATAATGACCCACGGGGGTCGAACAACCGGAGTCAGCATGGACAGCAACACGGGCTCTGGCACAGGTGGGGGCGGTGGAGCAGGCAGTGGGGGGAGCGCGGGAGGCGCCGGCTCTGGCGGCAGCGCCGGCAGTGGCGGCGTTGGCGGCCTCGGCGACGTCCCTTCCCTCCTCGAGATCGCCGACGACTACTGCCCCAAGTGCGGAGCCGTCATGGCCCCCGACGCCGTCGTCTGCGTCAAATGCGGCTACGACATGCGGGCCAACGAGGCCCTCACCCCGCGCGTCGGCAAGCCCGTCGAAGTCCCCTCGCTCATCGACCCCAAGCCTCCGTCGGCCGCCGACTCCGGCCCCTTCGTCCGCCCGCCCACCGGCACGTGGGAAAACGAGCGCGTCCTCGCCGTCGCCGGCGCCGTGATCGCCCTGGGCGCCGCCGTCGCCGCCGCCATCAACTTCCCCGCCTCGAGCACCGCCGTCACCATCGGCGCCGCCGTCCTCGCCCTCTACTCCGTCGCCCTCCACACCGGCACCGGCCTCGCCGCCGTCGGCCTCGCCGCGGCACTCGCCGAGCGCCCTTACGGCTCGATCCGCGTCGCCGCCGCCCGCATCCTCGTCGCCTACTCCGCCTTCGAGCTCGTCAAAAACCTCCGCCTCGAGTTCACCGGCGGCGCCTTCCTCGTCATCCTCGCAGCCTGCGCGGTCTACTTCCTCCTCATCTGGGGACTCTTCCGGCGCACCGCACGCGAGACCGGCATCATCGCCGTCACCCACTTTGTCATCTGGTTCCTCATCATGCTCGCGGGCCAGCTCTATTCGTGGGTCCAGGCCGGCGTGCAGGCCGGCAAGATCGTCGGCGGCGCCACCGGGGCCGTCCCGTGAGCGAGGCGCTCATCCCGGTGAGCGAGCTGCTCACCCGGGCGAGGACCGCCTTCGGAACTCAGTTTGCCTCCTCCGACGCCCCCCCGTTCGCCGGCATCGCCCCCGGACGCGTCAACCTCATGGGCGACCACGTCGACTACGCCGGCGGCCTCGTGCTCCCGATGGCCATCGACCGCTGGACCGTCGCCGCCGCGGCGTGGAGCCCCAACCCGGATCGCCCGCGCCTCCTCGCCGTGGACCTCGACGAAACCGCCGAGCTCGACCTCAATGCCGGTGTCAACTCTGGCGGCCGCCGAGTCCTCGGCGCCCCGGTCGGCCACTGGAGCGGCTACATCGCCGGCGTCTTCCACGAACTGCTCGCCGCGGCCCGTGAGCGCGGACGCGAGGCCCGCGCCCTCGACATCGCCGTCACCAGCTCCGTCCCCCGCGCCAGCGGCCTCTCCAGCTCCGCGGCCCTCGAACTCTCCATCGCCGCCCTGCTCGACCGCGCGTGGAACGTCGGACTCGCTGACACCCGCAGCGACCTCGCCCTCGCCTGCCAGCGCGCCGAGCACCTCGGCGGCGGCGTGATGTGCGGCCCCATGGACCAGCTCGCCTCGCTCCACGGTCGCGAGCGCCACGCGCTGCTCATCGACTGCCGCGATCTGACGTTCACCGAGCACGCCATCGCGCCCACGCTCGCGGTGCTCGTCGTCGACACCCGTACGCCGCGTCGCCTGAGCGCCGGGAAATACTCCGAGCTCGTCTCCCGCCTCGAGCGCGCCCGCACCCGTCTGGGCGTTGCGTCGCTCCGCGTGGTCGACCATTCGAGTGTCTCCACCGTCCGCCTCGACCCGCAGGCCCGCACCAGCGCCAGGCACTTCCTCGAAGAGAACGCGCGCGTCCCCGCCGCCGCCGCCGACCTCCAGGGCGGCAACGCCGCCGGCCTCGCCCGCGCCTTCGCCGCCTCCCACGCCTCGCTCCGCGACCGCCTGGGCGTCTCGTGCCCCGAGATCGAGACCGTCGTCAGCGCCGCGGCCCGCTGCGCCCCCGACGTCGCCGCCCGCCTCACCGGCGCCGGCATGGGCGGCTGCGCCGTCATCGTCTGCCCCGCCGAGCGTGCCGAGCTGGTCGAGCGCCGCGTTCGAACCGAGTTCGAGACCAACTTCCGGCGCGAGTGCGGCGTCCTGCGCGTGCGTGCCGCGGGCGGGTCAACGACGTCATTCTGAACACCGTCGCCCGGTGCTCCTCACCGCCCTTTCCGCAGCGGGCGTACCATCGGCCGGTATCAGTTCGTACCCCAGGGGGGGTCAAGGGTGGCGCCGAACAGAGGGAATTGTGTCCATGTTGACAACGTTCCAGCGGGCCAGCGAGATCGTTCCAGAAAATCTTGACGCGACGAAGTGGGCCGAGCTCGAGCCGCTCTACAAGGAGCTGGTCGACCGCGAGCTGCACTGCGCCAACTGCCTCCGCCGCCTCATCATGGACCGCAGCGAGCTCGACGCCGCGGTCGGCGAGGCCGGCAGCCGGCTCTACATCAACCAGACCTGCCACACCGACGACGAGGCCGCCAACAAGGCGTACATCAACTTCATCGAGACCGTCGAGCCGCGTCTGAAGGAAGTCGGCTTCGAGCTCGACAAGAAGATCTCCGCGAGCCCGTGCGTGCGCGACCTGGAGCCCGACCGGTTTGAGGTCTACCTCCGCTCCACCGGCCTGGGCGTGAAGCTCTTCCGCCAGGAAAGCGTCCCCATCGAGACCGAGCTCGCCAAGCTCGAGCAGCAGTACCGCCAGGTCTGCGGCGCCATGACCGTCAACTTCCGAGGCGAGGAGCGCACGCTCCCCCAGATGGCCCGCTTCAACGAGGACACCGACCGGGCGACTCGTGAGGAGGCCTGGCGCACCGTCGCCGACCGCCGCTTCAAAGACCACGAGAAGATTGAGGGGCTCTACGAGCAGATGCTCGAGCGCCGCGGCACCGTCGCCAAGAACGCCGGCTTCGCCAACTACCGCGATTTCGCCCACATCGCCAAGCGCCGCTTCGACTACACGCCCGAGATGTGCCACGACTACGCCAAGGGCGTCGAGAAGGTCATCGTCCCCGCGCTCCGCCGTCTGAACGCCGCCCGCGCCAAGGCCTTGGGAACCGGCAACCTCCGCCCGTGGGACCTCGCCGTCGACATCAAGGGCCGTCCCTCGCTCCGCCCCTTCGAGAATGCGTCCCAGATGGTCGAGCGCACCGGCAAGGTGTTCGTGAAGCTCGACAGCGAGCTCTCGGGCATGTTCGAGACCCTCCGCCGCCCCGGGCCCGACGGCAAGTCGTGCCTCGACCTCGAGTCCCGCAAGGGAAAGGCCCCCGGCGGCTACCAGGCCAACCGCGACCGCATGCGGCTTCCCTTTATCTTCATGAACGCCGCGGGCGTGCAGCGCGACGTCGAGACCATGGTCCACGAGGCCGGCCATGCGTTCCACTCGCTGCTCAGCCGCCACGACCCGCTCCTGATGTACCGCTCCGAGATCCCCCTCGAGTTCGCCGAGGTCGCGTCGATGAGCATGGAGCTGCTCACCCACCCGTTCCTCAGCGAGTACTACTCCCCGGCGGACGCGGCCCGCGCCACCCGCTGGCACCTCGAACAGCTCGCGACCATGCTGCCGTGGATCGCGACCATCGACCAGTTCCAGCAGTGGATCTACACGAACCAGGGTCACACCCGCGACCAGCGCCACGCCAAGTGGCTCGAGCTCAACGACCGCTTCGGCTCCGCCGTCGACTGGACCGGCCTCGAACCCAACCTCCGCACCAACTGGCAGCGCCAGCTGCATCTGTTCGGCTCGCCCTTCTACTACATCGAGTACGGCATCGCCCAGCTCGGCGCCCTGCAGCTCTGGCTCGCGTTCCTCAAGGACCGCGGCGCCGCGGTGGCCGCGTACAAGAAGGCCCTCACCCTCGGCGGCTCGCGCCCCTTGCCCGAACTCTTCGGCGAAGCCGGCCTCAAGTTCGATTTCGGCGAAGGCATGATCCGCACGCTGTGGGATGCGGTCGAAAAGGAACTCGCGCACCTGCCGGAGTGACTCGAAGATCCCCCTCCGCAACGCGGAGGGGGAAATGCTTGCTCGGCGTTCAGCCGAGCAAGCGAGGGGGAGGCGTGAGTACTCGCCTCTACGGCAGCCGCGCCCCACGGCACCGGCCCTTCTCGCCCCAAAGGGGTGCCGGAATGTAGCCGCGGGTGGAGCGCAGTCCGCGCCAGCGGACGAAGCGCAACCGTGGTAGACGCCCTTCAATTTCTCCTTGCTGTTCTCTCCCTCGCCCCGGGAGGGGCGAAGGACTTCTTCAACACCGCCTCTGCCCCTACCACCACCAACAACCGGCACCCCACCACCCCTTCAGGTCAGCCCACAACTCTTCACAAGTTCGTGTGAAACCACATCCCCCCCCCTCCCATAAAACCCCCACCGTGGGCCCCTTTCACCGGAGCAAGAAGATGAACGCGCGGAATGGATGGAAGAGAGTCCTCACCTCGGCCGCGGCCCTGGCGGTCGGCGCCGGCACGCCCCTGGGCCTCAGCGGCTGCATCATCATCGCCGACGGCAGCGGCTCGTCGTACTCGTCGAGCAACACCGTCTCCGACACCCGCACCGTCGAGGTCGCCCACGTCACCGGCGCCCCCGTCGACGTGCGCACCGCCAACGGCGCCGTCCGCGTCGAGGCCAAGCCCGTCGCGCAGGTCCGCGTCACCGCCACCGTGCGGGCCCAGTCGCAGGAGCGCCTTGATGCAACCCAAGTCCGGGTTGAACGCGGCGCCGACAGCACCCTCCTGGTCTCCGTCCTCTGGCCCGACGACCGGCGCCGCAGCAACGAGGGCGTCTCCTTCGAGATCGCCATTCCCGACGCCGGCGGCGTCACCGTCAAGACCACCAACGGTTCCATCTCCACCGCCGGGCTCTCGGGCGAGGCGGTGCTCGAGTCGAGCAACGGGCGCGTCACCGTCGACGGCCACAACGGGCCCGTCCACATCAATACCAGCAACGGGTCGGTCAACGTCAAGGACGCCGGCTCCGTGTGGGTCGAGTCCTCCAACGGCGGCATCGAGCTCACCCGCGTCGCCACGCCCGTCACCGTCGACACGAGCAACGGCAGCGTTCGCGCCACCCTGCGCAACGACGCCTCCGGACCCGTCAAGATCGACTCCAGCAACGGCCCCATCACCCTCACCGTCGGCCCCGCCTTTGCCGGCGAGGTCGTCATGGACACCAACAACGCCAGCTGCAAGGCCGAAGAGTTGCCCGGCGCAACCATCGTCAGCATGGGCCGCAGTTCGGGCCGGATTCGGGTGGGGGGGGTTGGGTCCGGCGGCGAGGAGTCGCGCCTCGACACCTCCAACGGCTCGATCGTCGTGAAGGGCGCGAAGTAAGCCGACCAGCGACTCGCTCGGCGACGCCCGAGCCCGGGCGTCCTTCGCCACCGAGCGCTGAAGCACCGGTAGACAACTGCAGATTTGGAGCCCGCGCCCGCGGTCGCTAGGATGCGACCCTGCGGGCGCGGGCTCGCTTTTTGAGCGGGCCCGGTGGGCGTCGCAGGGAATCGCATCCAACGTGGAGGCATGCCGTGGTGGAACGCAAGCCGGGTCGGATCGCTGGGTTTGGGAGTGCGTTGGCGTGGATCGCAGGGGTGGTCCTGGCGGCGGGGGTGGGCACTGCGGCGGCCGCGCCGGCGCCGGCCCAGCCCGACTCGGGCGGAGGCGCCAAGAAGATCATCCAGATCCCGATCCGCACGGACGGCCCCAAGAGCCTCGACCCGGTGAAGGGCTCGACGGTCTACGACAATCAGGCCTGCTGCCAGATGTACGAGACGCTCCTTGAGTACCACTATCTCAAGGAGCCCCTCGAGCTCAAGCCGCTGCTGCTCGCGGAGATGCCGACCAAGACCGACAACGCCGACGGCACCGTGACCTGGAAGTTCAAGCTGCGCGACGACGTCTTTTTCCAGGACAACGCCTGCTTCCCCGGCGGCAAGGGGCGCAAGCTCAAGACCGACGACGTCTTCTACTCGTGGAAGCGGCTCGCCGACACGGCCTACAAGCTCGAGAACTGGTGGTTGCTCGAGAACTCGATCGTCGGGTTCGACGCCTTCAAGGAAGCCCAGAGCAAGAAGCGGGCCGAGCCGGGCGCCAAGTTTGACTACGACGCTCCCGTGGAAGGCCTCAAGAAGGTCAACGACCTCGAGTTCGAGGTCGTGCTCCTCCGGCCCCGGTACCAGTTCCTGTTCGTGCTGGGGCAGTTCCAGACGAGCGTGGTGCCGCGTGAAGCGGTGGAGCACTACGGCAACGAGTTCACGACCAATCCGGTGGGCACGGGTCCGTTCATCGTGAAGCCCGGAGACTGGCGTCCAGGGGAATTCTGCTACTTCACGAGGAACCCGAGCTATCGCGACGTGCGCTACTCCGCGAAGGGTGCCACGGCGCGTGACAAGGAGATCGGGCTCGATAAGGCCGAGGGCCAGCGGCTGCCGATCGTCGACCGCGTCGAGGTGACGTTCTACGTGAAGGACGAGCCGATGTGGCTCGACTTCATGGCCGGCAAGATCGGCTTCACGCAGGTGCCCGCCGAGTACTTCGAGCAGGCCTTCGTGCTCCGCACGCGCAAGCTGCGGGACGAGTGGAAGCAGAAAGGGATCGTCGAGCACGCCGTGCCGCTGCTCGACTTCGTCTTTCGCGGCTTCAATATGGAGGATCCGGTCGTCGGCGGTTACACGCCGGAGAAGAAAGCCCTCCGCCAGGCCCTGTGCCTCGCGATCGACCTCGAAGAGATGAACACCAAGTTCTACAACGGGATCAACATTATCTATGACGGGCCGATCCCGCCGCGTCTCGACGGGTATCCCAAGGGCGGCAACGGGCCGGTGAGCTACCGCGGCCCGGACGTCGAGCTGGCGAAGGAAATGCTCGCCAAGGCCGGCTATCCCGGCGGCAAGGACAAGGACGGCAAGCAGCTTGTGCTCGACTACTACACGTCGCTCGGCGGCAACTCCCCGGACCAGGCCGAGGCCGAGAAACGCATGTTCGCGCAGATCGGCGTGGCGCTCAACGTCAAGCTCGCGAACTTCAGCGAGCTGATGGAGGCGATCAACGAGAAGAAGGCCCAGATGTTCGGTTTCGCCTGGGGCAGCGACTACCCCGACGCGGAGAACAACCTGGCGCTGTTCTACAGCAAGAACAAGGCCCCCGGGTCGAACCACTACAACTACGACCGCCCCGAGTACGACAAGATGTACGAGCAGATCCGCACGATGGACCCCGGTCCCGAGCGGACCAAGATCTACGAGAAGATGCGGGACATGATTGTCGAGGACTCGCCGTACATCGGCTCGCAGATGCGGACGCGGTTCTACGTCGTGAACCCGTGGCTGAAGAACTTCAAGCCCAGCGAGGATTTCTACAACTGGTTCAAGTACCTGGACGTGGATGACGCGAAGCGCAAGTGAGTGAACGGTGATCGGTGAATGGTGAACGGTGTCGAGCCCAAGCCCGCGATCCGAGCGTATCGCGATCTCGTCGCGTACCAGGTGTCGCTCGAAGCGTGCGACAGGGTGTACGCGTTTGCCGACCGATTGCCCAAGCGTGAGCAGTACGCGTTGTCGCTGCAGATTCGGCGGGCAGGCTATTCGGTGCCGCTCAACATTGCGGAGGGATTCGGAACCGGAACGCGACCCATGTTCCTTCGGCACCTGAGGATCGCGCGGGGTTCGATTACGGAGGTGTCCGCGGCGCTGGATGTCGCCGAGCGACTTGGGATGGGGGCTGATCCGACGGACGTACGCGCCGCGGTTGATCGGGCGGCCCGTGTTCTTCAGGGGCTGATCACATCGCTGGAACGTTCATCGCGACGTCCTCCCGGATCCAACGAGCCGCCCCACGCGTAGGCTCCTCCTCTTCACCGATCACCAATCACCGTTCACGGATCACTCCCCTCCCACATGTGGCCCTACATACTCCGCCGCCTGCTTTACAGCATCCCCGTGTACCTGGGGATCATTCTGATCGTGATGGCCGCGCTGCGGGTCAACGACCCGGTCTCGGCGTATCTCGGCAAGAACGCGAGCGCGGAGCAGATTCAGCTCAAGCGTGAGGCGATGGGGCTCGACAAGCCCTTCCTCGTGCAGTACGCGCGCTTCCTCAAGCGGATCGTCACATTCGACTTCGGCTCGCCACAGAACCCGTACGAGAGCTGGAAGTTCGAGGGCCAGCAGGTCAGCACGAAGATCGCCGAGAGCGTCCCCGCGACGCTCGCGCACACCGTCCCGGCGCTCATCATCACGACGATCATCTCCATCAGCGTCAGCCTGCTGAGCGCCTACTACCGCGGCAGCAGGCTCGATCGAACCTTGATGGTCCTCGTCGTGCTCGGGATGAGCGTCAGCGTGCTCGTCTTCATCATCTTCGGCCAGTACTTCGGCGCTTTCTGGCTCACCGAGCAGCTCGGCACCCCAATCTTCGCCACCGGCTACGACCCGAAGCTCGGTCTCGCGGCGTGGCGGTACAACTTCCTGCTTCCCGTCCTCATTACCGTGGTCGTCGCCATGGGCTACGACACGCGGTTCTACCGCTCGGTGATGGTCGAGGAGACGGGGAAGGACTACATCACCACCGCGATCGCCAAGGGCGCGACCAAGCCCAAGATCATGTGCGTCCACATGCTCAAGAACGCGATGATCCCCGTGATCACGCGGATCATGATCACGCTCCCGTTCCTGCTCGCCGGCAGCTTCCTGATCGAGAGCCAGTTCCGGATTCCCGGCATGGGCAAGCTGCTGCTCGATGCGATCACGAACAAGGACTTCCCGATCATCCAGTCGTTCACGGCCATCTTCGCCGGCGTCTTCATCCTCACGAACATCCTCACCGACGTGCTCTACGCCCTCGTCGATCCGAGAGTGAGGCTCTCGTGATCACGAAGATCAAGCGAGCCTGGTCGGGGCGCCCGGCCCGCAAGTTCCGACGCAACCGGCTCGCGGTGGCCGCCCTCGCGGTCATCGGGCTGTACGTGCTGCTCGGGGCGTGGGTGATGGGGTGCGACCTCACCCGCACGCTCGGCAAGGCCACCGGCTGGTGGGAGCTCCCCGACGAGGGTTGGGTGCACTTCTTCACGGTGCAGCGGGCGGACTCCGAAGTGGGCCCGCTCGAGGTGACCGGCTGGCTCGAAAGGCAGAAGCCCGAGAAACGGCTGCTGGATGCGAAGTTCTACATCGACGACTTCAAGAAGGCCATGCGGCGCAACCCGCTCGCGTCGCTCGAACGCATCCGCATCGGCGAGCGCCGCGTCGACCTCTCCAAGGGCGAGGAGTCCGTCGCCCAGATCAAGGAGAAGCTCGGCGAGATCCAGGAGATGTACGACACGCTCGCTCAGAGCGATGACCTGAACGCCGACGCGGCGGCCGCGGCCGGCCTCGACGCGCTCGAGGCGAAGGTCAACACGCTCTTCCGCCCGCTCACGACGGGCGAATCAATCCGCCAGTCGATCACGATGGTGCTCGGGACCGACCGCGACGGGCGTTCGATCATGATGCGGGCCCTGTACTCGGTGAAGGTCGCGATCCAGGTCGGGTTCGTCGTCGGGCTCGTTGCGGTGCTGCTGGGATCGCTGTTGGGAGCCGCCGCGGCATACTTCGGCGGGTGGGTGGACCACGCGGTGGTGTGGCTGTATTCGACGCTCTCGAGCCTGCCGGACCTGGTGCTGCTGGCGGTGCTGGTGTTCATGTTCACCGGGAGCATCTTCGACGACGTGACCAAGCCGTGGCTGAGCCTGGTGCCGCTGTACTGCGCGATGTGCGCGACGTTCTGGATCGGGCCGTGCCGGGTCATTCGCGGCGAGGTTCTCAAGATCAAGCAGCTCGAGTACATCCAGGCCGCGACCGCTGTTGGCTTCGGGCGGTCCTACATCCTGGTGAAGCACGCGATCCCGAACACGCTGCACATCATGTTCATCAACTTCTCGCTGCTGTTCATCGCGGCGATCAAGAACGAGGTCGTGCTGAGCTTCCTGGGGCTGGGCGTGAAGGTGGGCCCGAGCTGGGGCCGGATGATCCAGGGGTCAACGCCGCAGGTGCTGAACGGGTTCTTCTGGCAGATCGGCGCGGCGACGGTGTTCATGTTCTTCCTGGTGCTGGCGTTCAACGTTCTGTCGGACGCGCTGCAGGACGCGTTCGATCCGAAGCACGTCGGATAAAGGCATTTCACCACGGAGGACACGGAGGACACGGAGGGCACGGAGGAAGGCAGAGAACTGGGATGGAGAGCAAGAAATACACACTCCGTGATCTCCGTGTCCTCCGTGGTGAAATCTGACTTGAACTTGTGAATAGACGATGACGCAAACGGCCTCTCCCATCCTGCAAGTCCAGCACCTTTCGACGTGCTTCAAGACCGATCGCGGCACGGTGACGGCCGTGGACGACGTGTCGTTCGACCTGTACCCCGGCGAGACGCTCGGGATCGTGGGGGAGTCGGGGTGCGGCAAGACGGTGACGAGCAAGTCGATCATGCGGCTGCTGCCGGCGCGGACGAGCTTCCTGACGCCCGCGAGCCGGATCCAGTTCGAGGGGCTCGACCTCGCGCACTGCGATGAGAAGGAGATGCGGACGGTCCGCGGTGCGAAGGTCGCGATGATCTTCCAGGAGCCGATGACGAGCCTGAACCCGGTGTTCACGGTCGGCTGGCAGATCGACGAGGCGCTGAAGTACCACACGAACCTGGACAAAGCCGGACGCAAGGCCCGGGCCATCGAGATGCTCAAGCTCGTGGAGATCCCGAATCCTGAGCGGCGCTACGGCGAATACCCCCACCAGCTCTCCGGCGGCATGCGACAGAGAGTGATGATCGCCATCGCCCTGTGCTGCGAGCCCAAGGTGCTTATTGCCGACGAGCCCACCACGGCCCTCGACGTCACCATCCAGGCCCAGATCCTGGCCCTCATGGAGGGCCTGCGCAAGAAGCTCAACACCGCGATCGTGCTCATCACGCACAACCTCGGCGTGGTCGCCCAGGTGTGCGACCGCGTCATGGTCATGTACGCGGGGCGGGTTGTCGAGCAGGGATCGGTGCATCAGATCTTTCACAACCCGCGTCACCCGTACACGGCGGCGCTGCTCCGCTCGATTCCCAAGGCCGGCAAGAAGGAGCACGGCAAGAGGCTCCCCACGATCGACGGGATCGTGCCCAGCCTGTTCAACCTGCCCAAGGGGTGCCGCTTCCAGGACCGGTGTGGATACAAGCAGCAGGTGTGCGTCGACAGCGAGCCGGGGCTGACGGCGCTGAGCGTGAACGGGGTGGGGGCGCCGGCGCCGATCGATCCGCGCGATCCTCGGGCGGTTCGGTGCCACTTCCCGCTGGGCAGCGGGTCGAACGATCGAGGTACAATGAAGACATGAACACGGCCGACCCGCTGCAGCGAATCACGGCTGACGCCGCGGTGTGCGGCGGCAAGCCTTGCGTCCGCGGCACGCGAATTTGGGTATCGCTGGTTCTCGACCTCCTTACCAGCGGGGAAACGGTGGAGAACATCATCCGCGAGTACCCACAGTTGGCGCCCGAGGATGTTCGCGCGTGCATTGCATTTGGCGCCGAAATAAGCAAACAGAGGTTCATGGATATCAAGACGTGAATGGCGTCGTGATGTCTGTTTCATGCTCGCATCGGCCGAGGACGGCCGATCACAGGCGGGACGCCTGTGCCACCAATCAGATGACAGGGGTGTAATGCCACTTCTCGAAGTCGCCAACCTGGTTAAGCACTTCCCCGTCCGCGGCGGGGTCCTCAACGGCGTCAAGGGGCACGTGCACGCCGTCAACGGCGTGAGCCTCAGCGTCAACAAGGGGGAGATCGTCGGGATCGTGGGCGAGTCGGGGTGCGGCAAGAGCACGCTGGGGAAGCTCATCATCCGGCTGATCGACTCGACGAAGGGGTCGGTGCGGTTTGACGGGGTGGACATCTCGTCGCTGCCGCACGGGCAGCTGATGGCGTTCCGGCGACGGATGCAGATCATCTTCCAGGACCCGTATTCGTCGCTGAACCCGCGGCTGACGGTGCGCCAGATGCTCCGGGAAGTGATGCGGTTCCACAAGATTGCTCCCCCCCCGGGGCCGGGAGGGATGGAAGGGGCGATCGACACGCTGATCGCGAAGGTCGGGCTTCGCCCGGACGCGAAGGACAAGTTCCCGCACGAATTCAGCGGCGGGCAGCGCCAGCGCATCGGCATCGCGCGGGCGCTGGCCATGAAGCCGGAGTTCATCGTCGCGGACGAGCCGGTGAGCGCGCTCGACGTGTCGATCCAGGCCCAGGTGCTCAACCTGCTCATGGA
>CAZMCC010000012.1:0-50015 GCA_964564695.1 uncultured Phycisphaeraceae bacterium
TGAGGTCGGAGCCGATGTCGGCGATCTTGGTGAAGATGCCGCCGGCGATGCGGAGGGCGGCGGCGCCGAGGGACTCGCCGATGGCGAAGCCGATGAGGCACGAGCCGGCGAGGTCGGAGGGCAGGAGCAGGAGGATGGCGAGCATGATGAACAGCTCGACGCTGATGAGCATCATGCCGATCGACATGCCGGCCTTGAGGGGGATGGCGTAGGTGGGGAAGGGCTTGCCCTTGAGGCTGGCGAAGGCGGAGCGGGAGTTGGCGAAGGTGTTGACGCGGATGCCGTACCACGCGACGCCGTAGGACCCGGCCACGCCGACGACGGCGAAGAGCAGGATGATGGCGACGCGGGTGATGGGGAAGCCCATCGTGAACTCGCCGGTCGCGGTGTCGATGATGGAAGTGGGGGCGAACTTGCCGAAGTAGATGGCGGCGATGGCACCGATGAAGATGAAGAGGCGGGCGAGGAACTTGCCCTGCTGGATCATGTAGCTCTTGCAGGTGGCGTAGATGAGCTCGCTGACGTCGAGCATGCTCTTGTGCACGGGCATCTTCTTGAGCTGCATGTAGATCATCGCGCCGAAGCCCAGGCCCAGCAGCGAGACGAGGAAGCCGACCAGGAGCAGGTCGTGGCCGCCGACGCCCATGAACTTGACCTCGTTGAGGTCGGGGATCAGGAGGTTGGCTTCGCCGCCGGGGCGCTGGAAGACGGGGGAATCGTGCGTGGGCGATGAGGCCTGCGCGATGGAGGGCGTGAGCCCGATGGCGAGGACGGCGAGCGAGACCAGCAGCGAAGAACGAACCAGTCGCCACAGTCGCGAATGAAGTTGATCGGGACTCGTCGGGAGCACGGGCGGATCTCCTGCTGATGGTGCTTCGAGCGTGGGGGGGGAATGCTCGGGAGCGTGAGAATACCGAGAACGCGCCGACCCTTCGGAAAGGGCGGTTCGGCGGGCGGAGCGAACAGTCGGACGCTCAACGCCGTGGAGTCAAGTCGGTTCGGGAGGGCAAACGCCCGCACTTTCTGCGCTTGCGGGCGGTGCCTATGAGAATTACCCCGAAGAACGGGGGGGCAATTCACCGGGGGGGGACGACGGGAGCTTACCGCGGAGGGCGGGGACCGGAGGGGCGACCACCGCCGCCACCACCACCACCACCACCGCCGGGACCGCCGCCACCGGGTCCGCCGGTGCGGGCCGGACGGGCGATGGGGCCCATCTCTTCGCGGATGCGACGGGCGATGGCCTTGCGGACGGCGCGGCGCCGACGCTCGGAGGGCTTCTCGTAGAACTCCTTGCGGCGGATGTCCTTGGTAAGCCCTTCCTTCTCGCACAGCTTCTTGAACCGCCGAAGCATCTGCTCGGGCGACTCGCCGCTGCGTGCCTTGATCCGGATCGCCATGGTCGCGCTCATCTCCAAAAGGGTCGACCGGCCGAAGCGTGGGCCTACTGGTGCGATCCCAGGGAACAGTCATATCCCGGCCCGGCGCGCGCCGGGCTGTCAGGGGGGCGTAACTAAAGCCGCACGATGGGCCGGGATCAAGCGGCTTGTGGACGAAGCCCGAGCGTAAGCGAGCGGGCTCGTGGGCCGTCTTTGGGGGTGGAGGCCCGTCGCTCATGCTCCGGGTTCGTTGAGGCCGGCGCGCAAATCTGGCGGAACAGTCTTACTATCTTGCCATGACCGATTCCATCCGTTCCGCCCGGCTCCTGGCCCTGCCGCCGTTTCTGTTTGACGAGATTGACCGAAAGAAGCGCGAACGGATCGCGGCGGGCAAAGACGTCATTAATCTCGGTGTGGGGGACCCGGATCAGCCGACGCCGGGGTTCATCGTTGATGCGATGGACCGGGCGATGCGCGAGCTGGTGAACCAGCAGTATCCGGCGGTGGGCGGCGGGCTCAAGGTGTTCCGCGAGGCCGCGGCCAAGTTCATGCACGAGCGCTTCGGTGTGAAGGTCGATCCGAGCAAGCACATCATCGCGTGCATCGGGTCGAAGGATGGGATCGCGCATCTGCCGTGGGCGGTGACGAACCCGGGCGATGCGATCTTCATGCCCGACCCGGCGTACCCGGTGTACGAGATCGGCGCGGTGCTGGCGCAGTGCAAGGTGGTGAAGCTGCCGGTCACGCGCGAGAGCGGGTGGAAGCCGCAGTTTGAAGGGATCGATCCGCTCACCGCCAGCGGCGGGGCCCGCCCGCGGCTGTTGTGGGTCAACTACCCGAGCAACCCCACCGCGGCCGACGCCGACGTCGCGTTCTATGAACGGACGCTCGAGTGGGCCACGCGGCGCGGGATCATCGTGGCGAGCGACCTGGCGTATTCGGAGCTGTACCTCGACGGGGCGGGGTCGGCGCCGCCCTCGATGTGGCAGGCGCGGAACGCGTCGATCGACGAGACGCCGGCGATCGAGTTCCACTCGCTGAGCAAGACGTACAACATGACGGGGTGGCGCATCGGATTCGCCGTGGGGCACCCGGGCGTGATCCAGGCGCTCAACCAGGTGAAGAGCAACGTGGACTCGGGGGTGTTCAACGCGATCCAGGCCGCGGGGGCCGTGGCGCTGGACAAGTTCCGTGCGCCGGAGATCGAGGCGATGCGGACGCTGTATCGCCAGCGGCGCGACGCGATCGTGCCGGGGCTTCGCAAGATGGGGTGCGAGGTGGACGCGCCCACGAGCGGCTTCTTTATCTGGGCGCGGACGCCTTTGGGCCGCGACGGCAAGCCGGTCGACTCGATGACGTTCGCGGGCAAGATGCTCGAGCAGGCGGACGTGGTGGTGGTGCCCGGCGCGGGGTTCAGCGCGGGCGGACGCGACTATTTCCGGGTGGCGATGACGGTCGACGTGGCCCGGATGCGTGAAACCGTGGATCGGATCTCGCGGATCGTGGTGTAGCGGCGAAACTGGTCGTGGGGGCGACGGCGCTCCGGGGTGTTCGGGGATATCTATTGTTAGGTCGGACGCTCGAGTCAGTCGAAAGGTAGCTTGTGGGCAAGTTCATCTTCATTGCGTTGCTGGGGCTCGGCATGCTCGGCGTGCTCGCGTGGCGCATGAGCCGCATGAGCGCGGCCCAGCGCGAGAAGGACGCGGCGCGCAAGCGCTGGGTCATCAATTCGCAGGACGCCGCCCGGATTCCGCTCGCGCCCGACGGGCCGTCGTCGGGCGCCTCGCACATGGCCGGAACGGGCACGCCGATCTTCCTGGCGCCGCCGGTCAATCGAGACGCGACCGAGCCCGTGGTGACCGGCCCCCTGGCGGAGCAGGCGGCGTTCTTGTCGCCGCTCGACGAATCGCCGAGCCTGATCTACGACGACCCGCCGCTGCCGGCGCCGGCGCGGCTGGTGCTGACTCCGGACGGTGAGATGGTGCTGACGGCGCCGCCGTTCACGCTGCGCCAGTCGATCCTGCCCGCGCCCGCGGCGGCACTCCTGCATGCGATCGCGGGCCGCCTGCCGACGGGGTTCATCCTGTGCCCGCGCGTGCGCCTCGAGTCGCTGGTGGAGCCGACGTCACCGGCGGACCGCGACCCGGACGACTGGCGCCAGTGGCGCCGGCGCGTGCGTCTGCGGAGCGTGGACGCGGCCGTGTGCCGGCTTGAGGCGGTGGGGTGGCGGCCGGTGCTGGCGATCGAGATCGATGCGCCGCCGTCGATGGCTCGGAACTCGGCGCCGGACCGGATCGTCGACGAGGTGCTGGAGGCGGCGGGTCTGCCGGTGGTGCACGTCGACTACGCGGCGACGGTGGACCAGGCGTGGACGCTGATTCGGACGCGGCTGGACGCGTAAGAACATCGCGTCCCGACAACGAGCATCGAGCACGAGGCGCCTTCCGTTTTTGCGGATTCCAGATACCGACCGCGCGGGTGCCCCGGGTCGGCCGCTCTGGGCGGATCCGGGGTTGGGCTTCCGAGCGCCGACCGACGCCGCTCGACCCGCCGCCGGGGTCTGGTGAAGCGTCCGACCCCGGTCGCCCGGTGCGTGCACGCGTCAACCGGAATCCGCACGACACGGATTCGGCCCAGAGCTCGCGCGTGCTGGACGAGTCAATGCCTGTGCGCGGATTTGAAGGACATCGGCCCGAGGCGGCCGATCACAGGCGGGACGCCTGTGCCACCTCGCGCACCGATCAGACCGAATCGGTATTACTGGCCGGGCGACGCGCCGTAGCCGGCGTCGGCGAGGAGCCTCAGGAGCTTCTCGCGACCGGCGTGGGCGTTGAGCGTGCCGGCGGCGTCCGCGAGCTTCCGCAGGCGATCGCGGAGCGTTGCGTACTCACCCCAACCCGTGAAGCGGTCCGAGACGTTGAGCAGCGTGTGGGTGCCGTCGGCGTCGCGGATGCATTGCACGGCAGCGGCGAAGGCGGACTCGATCATTCCCTCTCGGGATCGCCCGCGGAGTACCCGGCGAGCACGGCGCGATGGACCATGCGCACGGCGACGAGGGCCTGTGCGAAGAGAGGCAGGGAGGGGAGTTGGTCGGCGGTATCGAGACCCAAGGCGGCTCCTCTACATGAAGAGTGCGACGTTCGGGGGTCGGAGGGCTCAAGATCCCCCTCCGCGCAGCGCGGAGGGGGAAATGCTTGATGAGCGTTCAGCTCATCAAGCGAGGGGGAGGCGGTTGTGCGTTCGGGAGTCCAAGAGCCTCCCTCTCGCTTGCTCGGCTGGACGCCGAGCGAGCATTTCTCCCTCCGCCCCCCCACAAGATGCGCGGAGGGAGATCGCTTACACCAGCAGCGTCGCCGGCGCTTCGAGCAGCTTCTTCACCGTCGCCAGGTACTGGGCGGCCATGGCGCCGTCGACGACGCGGTGGTCGCTCGACATGGTCATCGACATGAGCGTGCCGATGCCCAGGGACCGCTCGCCGTCGGGCGAGATCTCGACCACGGGCTGCTCGATGGCGGCGCCGACGGCGAGGATCGCGGCGTTCGGCGGGTTGATGATCGCGGTGAAGTGATCGACGCCGAACATGCCGAGGTTAGAGATGGTGAAGGTGGAGTCGGACATCTCTTCGATGGAGAGGCCCTTGTGACGGGCCTTGTCGGAGAGGGCCCGGGTCTGGGCGGAGATCTGGCGGAGGCCCATCGAGTCGGCGCCGCGGAGAGTGGCGACGACGAGGCCGCCGCCGGTGCCGTCCTCAGCCACGGGCAATGCGATCGCGACGCCGATGTTCACGGCGCCGACGTACTCGATGGCTTCCTGACCCTTGGCGCCGGACCAGCGGGCGTTCACGTAGGGATGCTGGTGCATCGCCAGGGCGCAGGCACGGACGAGGAAGTCGTTGACGCTGAGCTTGACGCCTTGTGAGGCGAGCTGCTCGTTGAGCTGGGTGCGCAGCGCGATCAGCGCGTCCATGCGGGCGGAGACGGTGACCTGGTAGTGGGGGATCGTCGTCTTGGATTCGACGAGGCGGGCGGCGATGGTGCGCCGCATGTTGGAGAGCGGGATTCGCCGGGCGACGAGGGCCGTGCCGGCGGGGGAGAGCATGGGGGCGGGGGCGGGACGGCCGGCCGGAGCGGCCTTGGCGGGTGCCGCGCTGCCGCCGGCGACAGCGGCCTCGACGTCCTTGCGGACGATGCGTCCGCTGGGGCCGGTGCCCTCGATGCCGGCGAGGTCCATGTTGTGCTCGGCGGCGATCTTCTTGGCGAGGGGGCTGGCGAAGACGCGGTCGGTGGTCGCGCCAGAAGCGGCGTGCTGGCCGTTGGCGGAAGCGGAGGATGAGGTCGGGGCCGCAGCGGCCGCGGGGGCCGGCGTTGCGGAGGCGACCTTGACCTCGACGGCCGGGGTGCTTGCGGTAGTCGCACCGGCAGCTTGCGCTGCACGGCTCGTTTCGGACGCGCTGCCGACAGCGGCGACGTCCTCACCCGCCTCGGCGAGGATCATGATCAGCGTGCCGACGGGGACGGATTCGCCCTCCTTCACGGCGAGCTGGGCGACGGTGCCCTCGTCGTAGGTGGGGAGCTCCATCGTGGCCTTGTCGGTCTCGATGTCCGCGATGACGTCGCCGGACTTGACCTTCTGGCCGGGCTTGACGTTCCACTTCACGACGGTGCCCTGGAGCATCGTGTCGGAGAGGCGGGGCATGGTCATTTTGATCGACATGGGAGAGCTTTCAGGGATGCGGGATCAATTGCGGACGACGAGAACGCGGATAGTACGCGCCCAAAGAAGGGAGTTACCGCGGCATGCCGCGCCGCCAGTTGCTCCAACGGTGCAGGATCCAGGCAACCCAGAGCGTGAGGATGGCGACTGGAATGAGCCAGTACGCGCCGGCCGTAGCGATGGCAACCGGAGCGCCGGTGAGGACAACGAACCCGAGGGCCGCGTCCGCCAGCGTGAAGGGGCCTGACGAGTGCGTGACCGGGTCACGTGCCGGCAACGTCAAGTCGAGCGGTGGGGCAAGGGGCGCCAGCGGTGGCGTGGTCACGGTTCGCCCGGCGAGAAATAGCCGCGAGGACCGGGCGGCGGCGAGGGCGGTCACGGACGGGAAGGGCCAGCACTCCGCCGGATCGTCAATCAAGGACTCAATAAGCGACGCCGGTTTCGCGGCCTCGGAGCGATTTCGCACGCGCGAAAGGAGCGCCAGCACGCCCTCGCGAATCAAGATCCCGACCACAAGCAACGGAACGCCGAGCCCGAGGGCGATCTCCATAGCCTCGGCATTGAGCCATAGTCCCAGCCCGAAGATGGCGACTGCGGCGAGCAGAAGACCGATGCCGAGCCAACATCCTTGGCGGAACTCTGTTTCACGAGGCTTGAGATCGGTGTACAGGAACAGAATGCAGCGCGCGAGGTCCCGCCGCGTCGTTCGTGGCAGCTTCCACTCATCGGTCAGCGTGTGCCTGTGGAAGTCGTCGTACAGGTGCCAAGCGGCCCACCACACCTGCCTGATGCCGTCATCGTCCGATGACTCGAATCTCTCGGTCAGGTGTTCATACTCGTGGTTGCTGTAGCGGCCCGCGACGAATCGACGCAGGATCCGTGCGTACTCCTGTCGTCCCGGGATGTCGATGGTCGTCTCAGGCACGTTTGCGCCGCTTGGTGTGGCCATTGCGCCCGTTCGGCGTCAGCGGCGTGACCTCGGAGACAAGCAAGGCGTTGATGAGTTTCATCACGGGGGGGTCGCCCAGATAGGCAATGAACGATGTCCCGTGGACGCCGCGGCGGGATGATGCGGTCGCCCGGATCGGGCCGAATGCGACGAAGTCGCGGTGCGGGAGGTCGTAGACGCGTCCGTCGACCATGTGGACGCGTATTCCGTTCGGATGCTCGTCGAAGTACTGCCGGATCGCTTCGATATCCATGAGCAAAGTCCTTGATCGCAAGCGGCCTTACGCCATCCCCAGCGTGCTCTTCACCGCCGAGATGATCTTCCCCTTGTGCGGCAGGTACTCCATTTCAAGATTCTTCGCGTACGGCGTCGGAACGTCGTCCGTGTTCACCCGCACCGGCTGGTGGTCGAGGTAGTCGAACGCCTTCTCGCAGACCTGCGTCACGACCTCGCTCGCGACGCTGGCGTAGGGCCAGCACTGGTCGACGACGACGATGCGCCCGGTGCGCTTGACGCTCTCGACGATCGAGCCGATGTCGAGCGGGCGGACGGTCCGCATATCGAGGACGTCGCAGGTGATTCCGCCGTTCTCCGGCTTCGCGAGCTCGTCCGCGGCCTCCATGCAGAAGTTCACCGGGCGCCCGAAGCTCACGAGCGTCACGTCGCTGTTGCGTTCGCCGGACCAGGTGCCGCGCCGGAGGGCGGCCTTGCCGAAGGGAATCGCGTAGTCGCCCTCGGGGACGGGCCCCTTGTCGCTGAGCATGCGCTCGGACTCGAGGTTGAACACCGGGTCCGGGTCGCGGATGGCGGTGGTGAGCAGGCCCTTGGCGTCGCTGGGGCACGAGGGGATGGCGATCTTGAGGCCGGGGATGTTGCTGAAGATGGCCTCGACGGTCCACGAGTGCGTGGAGCCGAGCTGGCCGCCGGCGCCGTTGTTGCCGCGGAACACCACTGGACAGCCCCACTGGCCGCCGGACATGTACAGCATCTTCGCGACGTTGTTGAGGAGCTGGTCGGCGGCGACGAGGCTGAACGACCAGCTCATGAACTCGATGATGGGCTTGAGGCCGTACATCGCGGCGCCGACCGCGAGGCCGGCAAAGCCGTTCTCGCTGATGGGGGCGTCGATGATGCGGTTGGGGCCGAACTCGTCGAGCATGCCTTGGCTGACCTTGTACGCGCCGTTGTACTGCGCGACTTCCTCACCCATGAGGAAGATGCGGGGGTCGCGGCGCATCTCGAGGGTCATGGATTCGCGGAGCGCCTCGCGGAAGGTGGCTTCGCGGGTGCCCGGCGGGAGAATGTGAGCAGAGGTCGGGTCGAGAGTGGTGGTCATGATGGTGGCTGGCGTGAGGTCGGGATAAGTCACGGATTGCGGGCGGGGGCGGGGGGCAGGCCGAGTGCGCTTCGCACCGCCGCCTGCAGTGTGGGAAGGTCTCGTTGAATCGTGTCCCCCACGATATCCCAACTGACGGCGTCATAAGCGTGCGCGAGCACGTTGCGCATGGTCCAGGCGTGTCGCCAAGGGATTTCGGGGAACATTTCCCGGGTCATGTCAGACACGCGGTTGGCGGCCTCGTCGAGAACGATAAACGGGTAGAGCGTCGCGTCTCGGAGATTCGGGTTCGCGGCCATTGCTTCTTTTGACATCATCGGGGCCTCGCCCAGGATTTTCTCGATACTCCCGAGCATGTCGCGCATCGACGCGATGTCGCGTTCGCGGTCGTCACGCGGCATACAGAACCCTCGCGGAGTCGAGGACGGCACGCCGGCGGACAGGGTTTTCGCTCTGCTCGACGGAGCGGCGTTCGACGAGGTCGACCGGGCGATCGAACATGCACTCGAGTTCTTCCGTCATCTGCGCGATGCTGAAAAGCGTCGGATGAGCATCGGCGCGGAACGAGACAAGGACATCAACATCGCTTGACGGCCCGAAGTCGCTCCGCAGCACGGAGCCGAAGAGCGAGAACGTCTCGACCGACCAGTGCCGGCAGAAGTCCGCAATCTGGCCTAACGGGAGCGGGAGGCCAGCGACGGCGTCGCTGAGGACCATGGGAACCGCCTCGGCCGCGGCCAAGGCCGTTTCTCCGCACGCGAACACCTGCTGGCGACACCGCACGACCTGGCCGGGCCGGAACGCCCACTGCTCACCTTCGGGGATCGGGGCCCCGTGGGGGATGAGATACAGGTCGTCATTCAGGTGTGCAGCGACAACCGGGCGCCAGCATTGGACAGCCTCGTTCAAGAGCTCGATGTAGATGGTCTGTTGGCCGGGCATTTGGTTCACAACAGCGGGTTCTTCGCCCCCTGCACGTAATCCCGCGTCGGGCTCAGCCCCGGCTCGATGTTCGCGTACACGTCGCTGTACAGCTCGCCGATATCCGGGATCGGGGCGTTCTCGCTGAACTCGATGGCGTCGCGGACGATCTCCTTGACGTCGCGCTGCATGTCGATGAACTGGGCCTCGGTGAGGCACCCGCGCCCGCCGTTCTCCTTGAAGAGCAGGTGCTTGGAGAGCTGGTCGATGGAATCGCGGCTCTTGACCGTCTCGACCTCTTCCTTGGTGCGGTACTTCTGGGGGTCGCTCATGGAGTGGCCCTGGTAGCGGTAGGTCTGCAGGTCGACGAAGCCGGGGCGCTGCTTGGCGCGGAGCTCATCGACGAACGGCTTGAGCTTGTCGTACAGCGCGAGGATGTCGAGCCCCTCGTTCTCCTCGATCTTCAGGCCCTCGATGCCGTAGGCGGCGGGCTTGGCGAGGAGGTTGTGGGCCATCGTGGTGCCGCGTTCGATGCTGGTGCCCATCGAGTAGCGGTTGTTCTCGACGATGTAAATCACCGGGAGGTTCCACAGGCCCGCGAGGTTCATGGCCTCGTGCAGCGCGCCCTGATTCAACGCGCCGTCGCCGAGGTAGCACAGGGCGACCTTCTTCTTCGCCGGGATGTTCTCCTCGGGCGACGCGGGCGACCCATCAGGCCGGACCGCGGCCTTCTTGAGCACTTCCCACTCGTACCGCGACGCGAACGCGAGGCCGGCGCCCAGCGGCGTCTGAGCGCCCACGATCCCGTGGCCGCCGAAGAGCCAGTGCGGGCGGTCGAACATGTGCATCGAGCCGCCCTTGCCCTTGGCGCATCCGGCGGCCTTGCCGAACATCTCGGCCATGCAGGCTCTGGGCGACATGCCGCGGGCGAGCGCGTGCCCGTGGTCGCGGTAGGCGGTGATGACCGGGTCGTCGGGGTTCACGGACCCGATGGTGCCGACGGCACAGGCTTCCTGGCCGATGTACAGGTGGCAGAAGCCGCCGATCTTGGCCTGCTGATAGGCCTGGGCACACCGCACCTCGAACTCGCGGATGAGCAGCATCTGGCGGAGCCAGTCGACGACCGTGGCGTCCGGCAGCTGCCGGCTCGCGCCGTAGGTGCGGGGTTTCGAAGAGCTGGCGGGGGACGGCGAGATCGTGGTCATGCGAAGTCCGTTTCGGCCCGCGCGGTGCAGGGGATGCCAAGATCGGGCACGGGTCGTGGGGGTGGCCCGATTTGGCGCGAACAAACCCCTGCTGCGGGGGAACGGAAGTATAGGGAGACGCCGCAGATGTAAGTGGGTGCCCCGGCGGAGCTTTGTCCGCCGGGATCAGGCCCGTGACCTCGCCAAGCCCGGCGGACAGCGCTCCGCCGGGGCACCCATCGTCCGGACCCCTCGGTCGCTCACCGCGGCGCGACCACCGCCGACCGGGTCCCGCCCGCCGTCTGGGACTGCAGGAGCACCAGGCCGGCCTTGAGCTGCAGGTCCATCCCGTCATCGATGAGGGCGTCGGGCTTCGGGGGGTCTTCGGAGAGGCCGGGGAGGCGCTTGCCGTCGGGGCCGAAGCCCCAGACGTCGGCGTTCTGCCGGAGCTCGAAGGACTTGGTGATCTGGTCGGGGAGCATCTCGATTTCGATGTTCGGCGCGACGCCCCAGCCCGGGACGCCCGGCTTGCGGTGGATGATCTTGTCGCCCGGGAGCTTGTAGTACGCCGTCGTCACCTTCACCGCCGCGTTCGACGGGGCCAGGTCCCACACGTTCTGCACCGAGCCCTTGCCGTAGGTGCGCTGGCCGATGAGCACGGCCTGAAGCTTCCCATCGTCGGCATACTTGCGGATGGCGCCCGACACAATTTCGCTGGCGCTGGCCGAGCCCTCGTTGACGAGGACGACAAGCGGGACGTTGCGGAGCTTGAAGCCGTCGTCGGTGGCCTGCTCATAGTGGAGGCGCCCGGCGTTGACGACCGGGCCGTGATCGATAAAGACGCTGGAGACCTTCACGGCCTGGTCAAGCAGGCCGCCCGGGTTGCCGCGGAGGTCGACCATCAGGCCGCGGAGCCCTCCGGGAGTTCCCTGCATGCGGACGATCGAGGCGACGAGTTCCTTGGTCGTGTCGGGGGTGAAGTTGGAGATGCGGACATAGCCGATGCGGTTGACGGGGTCGATGAAGTAGTCCCACTCGTCGTCCTTGGGGCCGGTCTTCTTCCAGCCCTTGGTGGCTGGGAGGGGGATCCTGGTGCGCTTGAGCGTGAAGACCTTCTCTTCCGTGTCAGGGGCGCCCGGGGCGGGGTTCTCGATCGCGCGGTCGACGGTGATCGAGATGCTGGTGCCCGAAGGGCCGGTGATCTGGTCGACGGCCTGGTTGAGCGTGAGGCCGACGGCGCTCTTGTCGTTGATCTTCTTGAGCATGTCGCCGGCGCGGACGCCGGCCTTCTGGGCGGGCGTGCCCTCGAGCGGGATGACGACCTTGACGAGCTGGCTCTCCTCGTCCATCTGGATCTGGATGCCCACGCCGGTGAAGTTGCCCTGGGTCATGCGCTCGAAACGGGCGAGCTCGTCGGGCCAAACGATCGCGCTGAACTCGTCGAGGTGCTCCATGGCGCCGTCGCCGAACTCGCGGAGGATGGCCTCGGGCGGGAGCTTGACGGTCCGCTCGTTGGTGCGGAGGAGCTCGTCGACCGCGGCCTGGGCCTCGCCGGGCGTCGCGGTCGCGCCCGCGTCGCGGAGGCGGGCGCTCTGGGCGTCGATAAACGCGAGCATCGTCTCGCGGGCGGGCTTGTCGGCCAGGCCCGGGAAGACGGGGTCGAGGTCCGTGGTCGTGACCATCGTGCGGACGCTCGTGAGGCCCGCGGCCAGGAGGTGGCCGCGGCTGCGGAGGTCGTGGTCGACGTGGTTGTCGGCGGCGGTGTTGATGGAACGGAGGACAATAAACGGCGTGATGCCGACGAGCTTGTCCTTCCAGTTCTCGCCCAGGTCGTTGTACGGCGGGAGCGGGCCCTTGCCCTCCTTGATGCGGTCGTCGTTGCGGAGCTTCCAGAACCGCTCGGGCACGAACAGCCGCAGCATCATCAGCCGCTGGTTGAGCCGCTTGACATCGTTGCGGTACGGCTGGCTGTCCTCGAGCAGAATGTTCAAGCGGTAGTACAGCTCGTTGGCGAGGAACCAGTCGCCCCGCGCCTCGGCGGCCTTTGCGGCGGCCTCGGCCTTGGGGATCAGCTGCTTGATCCGCTCGTCCTTCAGCACCTCGAGCTTGTCGTTCTGGAGCGTCTGGATGCCGACGGCGTACTTGATCGCCTCGCTCATCGCCTGCGGGTCGTCGCCCTTGGCGAGCTCGGCCTCGAGCTTGGTCCGGTTCTCCTCGAGCTTGGCCTTGCGCTGATCCTCACGCTTGGCGACCGCCTCGTCGAACGTCATCGGCAGCGCGCGGAGGCTGGCGACGTCCGCGTTGTCGGCGGGCAGCGCACGCAGCCGGTTCATCGCGGCGTCGAAGCGACCGTCGGCCGCGTCGGCCCAGACGCCTGAAGCGACGGCGTCCGTCGCGGCCGTGTGCGCCGGGGGCGCCTTGGTCTGCGGGGCGGCAAGCGCGGGGGAAGCGAAGGCCGAGGACAGGGCGAGGACGGCCGTCGCCGCCAATCCCCCACGACCCCCACGAACGAACGCCTGGATTGTCATAGACCGTTGTGTCCTTGTGGCGGCGCGGCGGCCGCACTATGGGGTACGCATTTGCTCGGAGCCGGTTCGGGGCTCGGGTGTTCTGGTCGCTCTCGACCCGGCTGGATCGGCGGAGGCTGGATCGGCGGAAACGGGGGGCTCCCGCGAGCAAAGTCAGGCCGGGTGCGATTTGACAAGCATACCGGCGCGGGTTGGGGTGGATGCCGACAGCGTTCGGGCTCGGTTATCGATCGGAACCACGCCGCATCAGGGAGCGGAAGATCGCCAGCAGGATGACCGGGGCCGCGATGAGTCCGGTCCCCACGACGACCGTCAGCGGAAAGCGGTCCTCGCTGAGCAGGCCCTGCGACACGCCCGCGGTGGCGAGCAGGGCGATGGTCGGGCCGAGCGTGTAGCCGACGCCGATGAGGGCCTCGTGCTTGCCGCCGGCGTCGACCCCGGCCGAGCCGACCTCGAGGGCGTAATAGATCGCGGCGCAGTAGATGACGCCCATGCCGACACCGAAGATGACGAGGCCGAGCAGGACAACAAGAACACCCGACGCGGGGTCCGCGACGCGCGGGCTGAGGACGGTCGTGGCGAAACCGGCCGTGAGGAGCAGGCCGCCGACGATCGGCACCCACCAGCGCCCGTGCCACCCGCTGAAGCGCTCGAAGGCGACCATGGTCACGACGCGGGCGAAGAGCCACGCCGCGGCCACGATCGTGTGGCGTGACTTCTCGATGCCCAGGCTCTCGAGCGCCAGCGGCAGGTAGGGGTTGAGCGCCGAATACAGCACGTAGCTCGTCGGCAGCAGCATCCGCATCACCGACAGCAGCGAGCGGTACACCGGCGGGTGCGGCTCGTGGTGCTCGTGGATGTGGGCCGCGGGCGAGCCGGGGAACCACGCGAGCAGCGCGATGCTCGCGACGTGCACGCCGCCGAGGATGAGGATGACCAGCAGCGGCGCGGATTCGAGCAGCGGCGCCATCGCGATGAACGCGACCACCAGCGCGCTGGACCACGACACGTTGAACAGCCCGGTGGCCCGGCGCAGCGTGGCCCCGGAGCGCCCGCCGGAGAGGAAGCTCTCGTCCAACGGCCAGAGCACGCCCGTGAGCGGGCCGTAGATGCCGATGAGGACCCAGACGGCCCATGAGCCGGCGGTGGGGTCGGTCGAGCCCGACACTGCGCGGGCGACCCAGGGCAGGGCGCACAGCGCCCCGGCCATGAGCATGAGCCCCGCGAGAATCGCCCGCGGCGTGAGGCCCGGGATCAGCGACCGAAGTCCCCGGATCATCGACCCGGCCCCCAGGGCCCCGGCGATATACGTCACGCCCAGCAAAAGGCCCAGCCAGTAGTTGTCGGTCCGGTCAAACCCGTAGGCGGATTTGGCGAGGAAGACGATCCCCGTCGTGACCACCCCCGACCCCAGGGAATTCAGGAACGTGAACGACAGCACCGCCCACAAGGGCGTCGGCGTCACGGCCCCCGGGGGGCTGGGCGGGTACAGCACGGGCTTGAGGTGGGGCGGCTGCTCGGGCGCAGCCGGTTCGGGCGCAGCCGGTTCGGGCGCAGCCGGTTCGGGCGCAGCCGGCTCGGGCGCAGTTGGTTCGGCGGTCGTGTTCATGCGTCACCCTCCAACCCCGAAATCGTCCCCGCTGCCTGACGTGCCGGCGCGGGCATCACTGTCCCCGCGGGGAGGCGAAGCGTAGCATGACCGGCGTCCGGGCTTGTATGGGCCGGGCGCTCGGCGCACCCCGCAGCGCCGACGCAAAGTTCGTGTGCTCGTAGCTCAATTGGATAGAGCGCTGCCCTCCGAAGGCAGAGGTTGAGGGTTCGAGTCCCCCCGAGCATATTGGAAGAGCACAGCAGCAAGGAAGGTGCGCGATGTCGACCGCAGCTTCACAGCCCGTGCCCGCGTCTGGGGCGCCCCAGCCCGCGCCGCGCGAGTCCCGGGAACTCATCCCCGCGGACAGCCTGCTCTTTCCGTACATCTGGGTAAACCCCGCGCGGATGAGCGGCGAGCCGTGCTTCACGGGATCGCGGGTGCCGATCCAGCACTTGTTCGATCACGTGCGGGCCAGCGAGACCATCGGGGAGTTTCTCAAGGGGTTCCCGCCGGTCACCGAGGCTCAGGTCGTCGGCGTACTTGATCTCGCTGCGGCGGGGTTGCTCTCGGGGCTGAGGAACCTGTGAAGGTTCTTCTCGACAATTGTGTCGATGTGCGATTGTCCGAGCACTTGGGTGCTGCACACGAATTTGCACACGCGAGCACGGCGGGTTGGGCGAAGCTCTCAAATGGCGCTCTGATGGCCACCGCGTCCGACGCGGGGTTTCTGCCGATGGTGACCGTTGACCAGAAGGTCCGCTTTCAACAGGCCCTCGAGAAGCTCCCGCTCACGGTCGTGGAGATCAACACACGTGACGCCCGGCTGACGGCGCTGCGAGCCATGGCGGAGCACATCAAACGCGCCCTCGGACTTGTCGGGATGTTTCGCTTCATCGCGGTCCACCAGGATGGTCGAACTGAGACGCTCGTCCCGAGGAGTCCAGCCCAATGACCCGGTGCCGATGCGGTCGCGATCCAACAGCGCCCCTGGCGAATCGCCCGCCCGAACCGGCGAACGCTCCGTTTCCGAGCGGCGGCTCGCGTGAGCGATAACTTCGATACTGGAGCGTGCGGTGGCCGAGGCCTCGTCGAAACACGTGCAGGGGAAGCTGACCGAGGCCGTGGAGCGGCGCGGCGTCGGCGTGAAGTTCACTCCGCTCTTGGTCACACGATCGACCGGGCGTTCTGGATCGGCGTGGCGACCGATGAGCAGCGTGACCGGCTGAAGTCCGACGCGACGCTGGCCGCGGAGTTCGAGGCGATCTTCCGCGAGACGGTGTATGTTGAACTGCTCGAGGCCCAGTTCGAGAAGGACTGGGTGTCGCCGCGCTACAGCGACAAGGTGCGGGCGGAGATGGCGTGCCTGAAGCGCCCCGGCGTGGAGATCGAATCGCAGCAGTCGGTGGATCGGGAGGAGGGCGGGAACTGGTGGCATCGGATGAAGTGAGGGGTGGGGGATGGGGGAGCGGCGGGGCGCGGGACGCCGCGCGGAGGACCTGACGAATGACCGTGAGCCACTGGCGACGTTCCGACGACCTCGGCGAGATCCGCTGCGAGGTCCTCGTCGTCGGCGCCGGCGTCTGCGGCGTCTCCGCCGCCCTCCACCTCGAACGCCGCGGCGTCGACGTGCGAGTCGTCGAACGCGACGAGCTGTGCGCTGGCGCCAGCGGCCGAAACGCCGGATTCCTGATGCGAGGGGCCGCAGACAACTATGCCGCCGGCGTGAAACACTTCGGACGCGAGAAGACGGCGGAACTCTGGCGGCTCACCGAGGCCAACCTCGCGGGATTGCGCCGCGAGGGGATCGAGGCGCTGCCGCGGTATCAGCGCGTGCCGAGCGTGCTGCTGGCGCTCACTCCCGGTGAACGCGACGAGCTGCGCGAGAGCGTCGAGCTCATGAAGGCCGACGGGTTCAAGGTGTCGTGGATCGAGGGTGGGGGGGGTGGCGACGACGACGCGTGGAAGTCCGGCCAGTGCCTCGGAGCCCTGGTGAACCCCGACGACGCCGCGTGCCACCCCATCGAGCTCGTCTGCCTGCTCGCCGCCAAGCTCAAGCGGCCGATCCACGAGCGCCAGGAAGTCACGGCCATCGGGCGGGCGACAGGGGACGAACTGCGCGTCCGCACCCGCGACGGCGTGTTCGTCGCCAAACGCGTCCTCGTGTGCACCAATGCGTACGGCCCGTTGCTGTTCCCCGAGCTCGGCGACCGCATCCTGCCTCGACGCGGACAGATGCTGAGCGTCCGGCGTCGCGACGCCGGAAAGCTCCGCCTCGACGCGAGCTACTACGCCAACCACGGCAGCGAGTACTTCCGCCAGGCATGGGACGGCACAGTCGTGGTGGGCGGCTGCCGCACGTACCATGCCGACCGCGAGACGGGGTACGAAGACGTCGTGACGCCGTGGGTGCAGGAAGATCTGGAGATGTTCGCCCGGCGCGTGCTCGGCCGGCGCGAGGGCGAGCTCGAGGTGACGGGCCGCTGGTCGGGCGTGATGGGATTCAGCATCGACGACCTGCCGCTGGTGGGCCCGGTCGACGACGTGACGCCCGACAAGGGCTGGGCCGGACGAGTGTGGTTCTGCGGCGCCTTCACCGGCCACGGCATGTCCATGGCCTACCGCACGAGCGAGCTGGCGGTGGAGGCGATGATGAGCGGGGGCAAGGGGCCGTTTCCGATCAAGCGGAATTGAACGAGCCGTGAGCGCAAGCTCACGGTAAACCTCGCGGCGCGGGACGGCGCCGAATTAACGGGCGCCCCACGTCTCGGCCCCGTTCACCGGGAGCTCGCGCTCCCGGCTCGTTCAAGACTTCTTCCTGCACTCACACCCCGCCCCAAACTCCCGACATACGGGGTGATCACGACACCCGCCCCCGGGGGGGGCCGGGCACCGCGCCTTGCACGCCCGCCGCCCGTGCCAGATCAGCATGTGGCTGACTTTGCACCACTGTTCGCGCGGGAACAGGGCCATCAGCCGCTGCTCGATCTCGGCGACCTTGGCCCCCTCGGGCGCCAGCGCCAGCCGCACGCTCAGCCGCTGCACGTGCGTGTCGACCGGAATTCCCTCGTTGACCTCAAACGCGTTGCCGAGCACCACGTTCGCCGTCTTGCGGGCCACGCCCCGGAGGGTCAGCAACTCCTCCATCGTCCGCGGCACCTCGCCCCCGAACCGCTCGGCCACTTCCTTCATGCTCTCGTAGACAGCCTTGGCCTTCATGCGGAAGAAGCCGGTCGTCCGGATATACGGCTCGATCTCCGCCGGCGTCGCCTTCGCGTAGTCCGCGGGCGTGGGGAAGCGGGCAAACAGCGCCGGCGTCGCTTTGTTCACGCCCACGTCGGTGGTCTGCGCCGACAGGATCGTGGCGACCAACAGCTCGTGCGGCGTCTTGTAATTGAGCTCGCAGTGCGCGTCGGGATAGTGCTTCTCGAGAGCTCCGAGCAGCTTCCTTGCACGAGCCTTCTGGAGGGCGGTGACCTTGACCGGCTTCATCGCCGAACATTACACCCCGGCACGGGCGAGGCGCGGGGTCTCGAGCGTCACCGGGCGCGTGACGATCGTCGATCGCGCCGAGCAGATCCGCCACGCCGAGCCGATCAGCGCGACGAACACCGCGAGCGTGCCGCACAGCAGCAGCGCCGTGGCGGTCGGGTGCATCGAGCGGAACGCCTCACGCAAGGCCTCGGCCCGGGTGTTGTCCCCCGCCTTCGCGGCGTCCCAATACGCCAGCAACGCCCGGTTCATCTGCGGCTTGAGCCAGGCGAGGTCGGCCACGAGCAGAGCAACCGCCGTGATCAACCCCGCCCCGCGGACACGCGACGCCCACACCGACCCGGCCCGATCGCCGCTGAAAGCCAGCACCGCCAGCGCGAGCCCGGCGAACGCGGCGCACGTCACCTGCACCACGTCAGCCGCGAAGAACACGTTGTACATCACCCGCCCCGCGGCCAGCATCCAGTGCTCGCCGCTGTAGGCGCTGAACTCCGGGAGCCGTGGATCGAGCTTCTTGACGACCGGGAAGACGATGCCCGCGGTGGCGCTCGTCATCACCAACGCGCCGAACCACAGACCCAGTGCCGTGACTCCGACCGACTCACCAAGCGTTCGCAAACCCTTCATTGGGGCATGGTATGCGCCGAGATCCGAGTTGAGACCCGGTCGCAGGGACTTTGGCGTGCTAGAAATGCACCATGGTCGGCCTAGAGAACGTGTCACTGTCGCTGTCGGGGCTCGATCACCACGCGCTCGGGGGGGGGGTGCCAACCGACAACCCGGTGCGGGGCCTGATCGAGTTGGCAGCGGGCCGCGGCTTCCGGGCCGTCCAGCTCTCGGCGGCGGCCCCCGGCGTCCGGGCCCGCGACCTCGACCGGTCGGGACGCCGAGACCTCGTGGCCACCCTCAAGCGCCGGGCGCTGGCCCTCAGCGGGCTCGACCTCTGGATCCCGCGCGAGCACCTGCTCGACGCGGCCACCGCCGAGCGGGCGTTCGAAGTCATCGGCGACGCCATCGACCTCGCGGCCGAGTTGGCCGGGCTGATGGGGATGGTCGTGCGCGGGGGCGAGGGTGCGGCGGCGAAGATCGCGCTCTCGGTGGCGCTGCCGTCGGAACTGGCGCCGGGGCTTCGGGCCGAGCTGATGCGCCGGGCCGAGATCGCGGGCGTGGCGCTGGCGGATCACACACCGCCGGCGGATGGCGCGCCGGGGCCGGACGCGGTCGGCGTCGACCCCGCCGCCCTGATCGCCCTCAAACGCGACCCGGCCGGCGAGCTGCTCAAGCTCGGCAAGCGGCTCGCCGCCGCACGCCTCAGCGACCTCTCCGACCTGGGAATGCGCGTCGCGCCAGGCGAACGCGGCGGCCGCCTCGACCTTCTCTCCTACGGCGTCGCCCTCGCCACCGCGGGCTACGCCATGCCCGTCCCCATCGACCTCCGCGGCGTCGCCGACCAGCCCGCCGCCCTCGCCGCGTGCGTAAACCGGTTCTGCAATAAGAGCCCGGAGCGCTAGCGACTGGCCACGGCGACACCCGTCTGTCCCGCACCATCGGAACAATGGCCACGACGGACGACGCAATGCCCCGGCCCTGATCGCCAGCCCATCGCGTTCATCCACATCGCCGGCTTCTTCTCCGCCGTTCCTCCGCCCCACTCCGCGTCCTCCGCGTACGCCCTTGAGCGTTGCGGGCCCGGAGCCCAGCGGTGATCCGTACTACTCGTCCATCGCCGCCAGCACATCATCCGGAATATCGAAGTTCGCGTACACCTTCTGCACGTCGTCGTTGTCCTCGAGCAAGTCAACAAGCGCCAGCGCGGCCTTCGCCGCCTCGCCGGTCACCGTAACCGTGTTCGTCGGAACCAGTTCGATCCGTGCCGACGCGATCTTGAGGCCCGACGCTTCCAGCGCCGTCTTCACGCTGTGCAGGTCGCCCGGCGCCGTCGTGATCGTCCACGTCGGCCCGCGATCCTCATCCCGATCGTCGTCATCATCATCGTCATCGACGGCCGGCGGCGGCACGGCGTCCGCAGCCCCCGCGTTGATCGCCGCCTCCATCACCGCGTCCTCGGTCATGCCCTTCGCCCGCGCCTCGATCGTGCCCTTGGTCTCGAACATGTACCCGACGCAGCCGCTGGTGCCCAGGTTGCCGCCGTAATCCTCGAAGGCCAGACGGACATCGCCGGCCGTGCGCGTGCGGTTGTTCGTGAGCGCGTCGATGACAAGCGCGAATCCGCCGGGCCCATAGCCCTCGTAACGGACGTTCTCGTAGTTCTCGGTGCCCAGCTCCCCCGAGCCCTTCTTGATGGCCCGCTCGATCGTGTCCCGCGGCATGTTGGCCCAGCGGGCCTCGTCAATCGCGTACCGCAGCGCGAGGTTGGCGTCGGGATCGGGCCCGCCGTTGCGCGAGGCGACGATGATCGCGCGCGAGCACTTGGACCAGACCTTGCTTCGCCGGCCGTCCACCACTTTCTTGCGGTGCTTGATCTTGCTCCACTTGTTATGGCCGGCCATGTCAGGGTTTCTCCCCGTCGGGTGCAGGGGTCGGGGTGGCGGTGGGGGGGGCGGGGTTGTTGGCGCCCCCGGAGGGAACGGTCTTGGCCGCGTCGCGCTCCGCCCACGTGGCGGCGACGACGGGCTTCCCGCCGCGCGAGACCGCCTGCTGCTTGCGATGGCTGTCAGCGGCGAGGGTGGTGTAGCGATTGATGGCGCGAGAATTCGCGTTGCCGGCGCCGCCGCCGCCAAGGCGGTTGGCCCGCGCCGTGGCGTCGCCGGACGCTTGGCGCCAGGCGTCGCCGGCGCCGTCCCGATCGCCGGCGCGGTACAGCGCATCGCCGAGGTGGTCGCGCAGCGTGGGGTTGTTCTGCCCGTCCTTCAGGATCGCACGCTTGAGCAGGGTGACGGCGCCCTCGCCCTCGGGACCGTCGACGAATCGGCCCTGGTGATAGCAGAGCCACGCGATCGAGTCGAGCACATTGGCGTCGTTGGGGTCGCGGCTGTAGGCCTTCTCGATCATGCGGACGGCGTCGTCACGCCGCCGGTCGCGCTCGAGCAGGTTGTACCCGAGGTTGTTGTTGGCAAGGGCGTGGTCGGGGTCGAACTCGAGGGCCAGCTCGTAGACAAGTTCCGCATCGTCGAGGCCGCGCGAGTCGACCTTGACGGCGAACTCGCACGCCAGGTCGGCGCGCGTAATGGAGCTGGAGCGCTCCCGCGTGTCCTTGCCCGTGAACTCCTGAAGGACCGCTTCGAAGCTGGCGGGCTCGCACGCCGCACGCAGAGCGGCGATCGTGTCCGCCGCCGATCCGATCTGCGAAGCGACCGTCAGCCACAGCGCGTGCAGGGCTCCCGCGCCCGGCGGCTCCTCAAGGGCCGCGAGGCGCGCGAACTCGACGCTCGCCTGCGGCATGCCCTGGCGGGCCAGCTTCAGCGCCACGACCGTGTGCACCGCCGACGGATCGGGCACCTGCGCCGCGGCCTCCGCAGTGGCCCGCACGAGCGAAGGCATGTCGAACTCGCGATCGGCCACCATGAGCTGCAGGCGTGCGTCGTGCAATTTCGGCGTGAGCCGCCCGGCCCGCTTGAACGTCTGCTCGATCGCGTGCCGGATCGGTTCGTTGCTCGGGGCCTCGGGCTTGTTGAGCGTTTCCATCGCCGACTTAGCGGCGGGCTCGAGGGCCGACATCAGCGCCGCGGCCTGCGCGGGGCGCAGGCCCATCGGCGCGGGGAGCGCGTCGAGATCGGCGCTCGCGACCCGGATGTCCTTGAGCAGAGCGTGGGCCGTGGCCCGGGCGCCGGTGACGTCCGCGTTCGCGGGATAGGTGGCGAGCTTCTCAAGGATGCGCTTGGCCCCCGCCTCGGGACCCAGGGCCTCGCGCGTGAGCGCCGACCAGATGCGCAGGACATCGGCGTCATAGACGCGCGCAAGCACGCCGTCGGCCGCGCCCAGCGCCGTGGTGCGGGACGCTTCGTCCTTGGCGATCCGGACACCAAGCGCCGCCCCCGCGAGCGCGGGCCACGCCGAGGTCTTGGCCGCGCCTTCGAGTTCGGCCACACGGGTCCGCAGGCGTGCGAGGCCCGGGTCGGTGGTGGGCATCGTCATGAAGACCGCGAGCAGGCCGGCGCCCGCGTCGTCGTCGTCGGGGTTGTCGCCCAGCAGGGTCGAGTACTCGCCCAGGGCCTGCGTGAACTGGCGGGCTCGCAGCAGCTCGCGTGCGCGGATGAGCCGCAGGCCGCGTCCGTCGGGCGCGACCTCGCGGAGCTCGCGGATCATCGAAGACAGGCGCTCGCGATCAGGATCGCCCGACGTGCCGGCCGCGTCGAGGAGTCGCAGACGCGGCCCCTCGGCCTCGGGATCGAGGGACGCCGCCCGCATGACATGGGCTTCGCTCAGCGCACGCCGTCCGAGCCAGTCGGCCAGGTCGGCCGCCGCAAGCCAGTCGGCAACGCCCGGGGGCATCGCCGTGCCGGGGTTCGCCAGGGCCCGCTCGTACATCGCGAGGGCCTCGTCGGGGCGTTGCATCGCGGCGAGGGCGCGGGCCGCGAGCAGGGCGGCGCCGCTCGCGGGATCACGCTCCGCGCTCGCAGTGAGCGTGACAATGGCGCGGTCGCCGGCCGCCCAGTCGGCGCACGCCGCGGCGATCTTCGCCCGCCACGCGTGCCACCGAAGATCGGCGGCGTGCTTCGCATCGGCCGCGACGGCGAGCCGGCTGGCCTCTTCGAAACGCCCGGCGCGAACGAGAAGTGTCGCAAGGACCGCGTCGACGCCGGGCCCGGCCGCGGGTTCCGTGACCCGCGGACGCAGCCCGAGCACATCGTCAACGCCCGGGCTCGGGCGCAGCACCAGCGAGGCAACCTGGTCCAGCGAAGCAGGACAGCGTGCCAGCACGTTTCCAGCGAGGGTGAGGCCCTCGACAGAATCGCCGGGAGCGAACCGGTCCGTGGTGAGCAGGTCGTCGATCATCCCCGTGTCGGGAGTCCGCTCCAGGCGCGAGAGCAGCAGTTCGCGCCCGCCGTTGGTCCCCAGCCCGGCCGCGGCGGCCCGGTAGAGGCTCGCGCGACGCGTCGCCGAGGTCGTCGAGGGGTCGTCGGCAATCGCGGTGAGCGCCGCGGAGATGGTCGCGCCTGACGCGGCGTCCGAGGTCGTGACCGCGCGGATCAGCTCGCCGGTATGTTCGCCGCTGGCGCGCGAGGACAGGCGATCGTCGATGATCAGCTCGGCGGCGCCGGCGGCCCGCCCGGACGAGAGCATCGCGTGCACGCGCCGCTGCAGCAGGTCCGAGGCGTGCGCCTCGGCCCCGGGCTCGGTGCTCGCACGCTCATACGCCTTCAACGCATCGGGAACGCGCCCGAGCCGCATGTACGCGTCCCCCACGATCGTCCACAGGTCCGCGTGACGCCGGATCAGCTCGGCGTATTCCTCCGCCCAGCGGGGCGAGACAAGCGTCCGCCCCCGTTCGATCGTCTCGGTGATGAGCGACGTGCCCGCCGTGGCCGCGCCCCACGAGAGCAGCGATTCGCCCAGGGCCGCGTCGGCGATGACGCCCAGGCCCGGGTCTTCGGCCGCCGCGGCGGCGGTGCGCATGCGCAGCGCAAGGACGGCGGAGTCTTCCCAGCGCCGCTCGATCCGCAGCGCCCGCCACAGCGTCATCAGCGTCGCGGGATCGGTCGAGCCGGCGTCGTACGCCCGGCGCAGAGCGCCCACGGCGTCTCGGACCCGTCCCGCCCGCGCATGGGCGCTGGCGAGCAGCTCCCAGGGTTCGGGCGACGCGGGATTGAGATCGGCCGCCTGCGCCAGGTCCGTCACCGCGTCCGCAAACCGCCCTTCGACCAGCGCCGTCTGCCCGCGGACATAGAGCCGGATCGATTGTCGCAGCGTGGCTTCATCGACCGCCTCGCCGGCCACCTTCGCGGGTTCGCGCGCCTTGAGGCGTGCGAGCACGGCCTCGAGGTCCGCGTCGCGCTGGCCGCCCGTGTCGGGAAACGGCTCGGTGAGGAACTCGAGCTCAAGCGGCGGCTTGATGGTTCGGGCCGGGCCGGGGTTCGACTGTTCCGCACGGGCCCGCTCCCGAAGCGACCGCAGCACCGGCGGTTCGGGCGCGATCGCGCCGTGCGCCATCAACGGCGACGGCAGCGCCATCGCGAGTCCCGCGATGGCCGCGAGCCACGGACGCCACCGTCGGCGCCGGAAATTGGAGGTGACGGCGCCGGCGCGGTTCATGATTTCTCCGAACGCCCGCGTCCCCCACCCGGACGCGGCGGCCTGGATCGCGACGCCGCGGCGGGTTCGCGAGCCGCGGCCTTTCCCAGGCTCGGCGGCGCGGGTTGGGGCTCGGGCAGGGCCAGGTCGTCGGCCCACGCCTGCGCGAGCATGTAGAAATCGAGCAGCTCGCCCGCCCGCACGTGGCGCTCGACGAGCGTGGCCGCCTCGGTGCAGTTGCGACCGCGCGGGACGACCGAGCACTCGACCATCCGCCGCAGAAGTCGTCCGTCGACCGGGGCCGCGTGACCGCCGAGTTGCAGCAGCACGACGCGGGCCGCGACAAATCCCGGGGTTCCCTCGATGGCTTCGAGGCACCCGCGGGCCTCGCGCTTGCCCTGCTCGGCGAGGCTGGCCTGCGTGAGCGTGCGCGTGCCGCGGAAGGCGTCGGTGAGGGCCGCGTGCAGGCGCTCGGAGCGGTCGTGCACGAGCGGGTACGCGGGGCCGAGGATCCCCGCGATCTCACGCGGCGAGCACACGCGCAGTTCGTTGGCGTCGACGACGCTCGCGATCAGCCGGCGCCACGCCTCGTCCGCAAGCGCGGTCGTGCTCTCCCACAGAAGCATCGAACGGATGAACTCGTCGAGCACAGGATCGTCGCTGAGCGTGGGCGACGGCGGCGCGGCGACCGGATGGCCGTACTTCGCGCGGAGCGTCTGCACAAGATCGCCGGAGGCGCCGTGGTCGGCGTGGGGAGTGTGGTGGGGGTGCGCTGGGTGCGAGTTGTGCGGGCTCACCGGTCGGCCCCCTCAGGCTCGCCTTCCTGCTCAGCGGTGGGCTCAGCGGCCGGCTCCGTGGTCGGCGCCGGCGACGCGGCCTTGGCCTTGTCCAGCGCGCGGTAGACCTCGGCCTCGCGCTTGAGCGACTCGTCGAGCCGGAACGAGACCGTCGGCATCTGGTTCAGGGCGATGAGGTCGCCCACCAGCCGCCGGATGTGGGCCGCCGCGTGCTTGAGCCCGTGCACCACCAGCTTCTGGCGCTCGATCGGCAGCACCGAAACCCAGACCGTGGCGGCCTTGAGGTCGTCGCTCACCGTGACCTTGGTGACGGTGATGAGGCCCTCGAGGCGCGGGTCCGCAAGCCCGCGCGCAAAGACCTGCTGCACCGCATCCTGGATCGTCGACGCCACTCGCTCGGTTCGTACCGACAGGGGAAACCTCCGGAAATTCACGCGCGCCCACCCGCCCGGTCACTGCCACGCTGTTGGAACAACCTTATTCCGCCCGGTCGGGGTCGGCGTCGCCGGAGCCGCGGCTTTCCTCGGGCGTCCACAGCGGCGAGCCGTCCTCGGCCCGCTCGTCCCATCCCAGGTCGTCAGGGTTGAAGATCTCGCGCCGGACCTCCCCCAATTCCGCGTCGTCCATCGTGCGGAGCTTCTCGACGATGCGGTCGAGCAGCCCGGACAGGTACTTCGCGTCCGACCCCACCGCGGCCAGCCCCAGGCGTGCCGCCGAGTGGTTGTCGAGCAACCCGACCTCCGCGACGCTGACCATGTGCTCGCGGTGGAGCCGGTCCTTGAGCGACTTCACCACGCTGCGCTTGTCCTTGAGAGACGCCGAACCGTGGATGAAGAGGTCGAATTCGAGGAGAGCGAGCTTCATGGGAGGAAGGGACTAGGGATCAGGGACTAGGGACTAGGGACTAGGGACTAGGGAAAGGCGCGGAAGAAACCGGGAGCTTCCGCTCCCTAGTCCCTGGCCCCTGGTCCCTGGCCCCTCTCAGAGCGTCCTCTTCACCTCAACGCGCTTGTAGCACTCGAGGACGTCGCCTTCCTTGATGTCGTCGTAGCCGGCGATCTTCATGCCGCATTCCATGCCGGACTTGACTTCCTTGGCGTCGTCCTTGAAGCGCTTGAGCTGCTCGAGGAGGCGGTCGTTCTCGATGACCACGCCGTTACGGGTAACGCGGATGAACGCGTTGCGTTCGATCGAGCCGTCGGTGACGTAGCAGCCGGCGATGTTGCCGACCTTGGTGACCTTGAACACCGCGCGGACCTCGGCGTGGCCCAGGATCTCCTGGCGGAGTTCCGGAGCGAGCAGGCCCTCGGCGGCCTTCTTGAGGTCGTCGGAGATGTCGTAGATGACCTGGTAGGAGCGGATCTCGACGTTCTTGGCCTCGGCCAGGTTGCGGGCCTTGCCCGAGGGGATGACGTTGAAGCCGACGATGATGGCCTTGGACGCATCGGCGAGGAGCACGTCGCTCTCGTTGATGCCGCCCACGCCCGAGTGCAGCACGCGGACGCCGACCTTGTCGCCCTTGATCTTCTCCGCCTCGTGACGGATCGCGTCGACCGAGCCCTGCACATCGGCCTTGAGGACGATGAGGATTTCCTTGGTCTCGGCGTCCTTCATCGCGGCGAACATCGTGTCGAGCGTCAGCTTGGGCTGGGCCAACTGGGCCTGGCGCTCGCGGTCGCGGCGCTGCTCCGCGGCCTCCTGGGCCTTGCGGAGCGAGTCGACGATGTAGAACTTGTCGCCGGCGTCCGGCAGCGCGTCGAAGCCCGAGATCTGCACCGGCATGGCCGGCCCGACGGTCTTGTGTCGCACGCCCCGGTCGTCGACGATGTCGCGGACCTTGCCGAAGGCGCGTCCGATGACGACGAAATCGCCGACCTTGAGCTCGCCGTCCTGGACGATGACGTTCGCCACCGGGCCGCGCCCCTCTTCGACGCGGGCCTCGACGACCGTGCCGCGGGCCGGGCCCGCGTAGTCGGCCTTGAGTTCGAGCATCTGACCCTGGAGGTCGAGGATCTCGAGGAGCTGGCTGATGCCGTCGCCCTTGACCGCGCTCGTGCGGACGACTTCGGTCGTGCCGCCCCACTCGATGGGGTTGAGCCCCGCGTCGGCGAGCTGGCTGAGGGTCTGATTGATGCGGGCGTCGGTCGCGTCCGGGCGGTCGACCTTGTTGAGGGCGACGACCAGCGGCACGCCGGCCGCCTTGGCGTGGGCGATGCTCTCGATCGTCTGCGGCATCACGCCCTCGGGGGCCGACACAACGAGCACGATGATGTCCGTCACCTTCGCGCCGCGGGCACGCATGGACGTGAACGCCTCGTGACCGGGCGTATCGAGGAAGAGAAGGTTCTTCTTCTCGCCGCCGACATCGACGGGGACGCGGAAGGCGCTGGTGGCCTGGGTGATGCCGCCGGCCTCGCCCGCGGCCACGTTGGCGTTGCGGATCTTGTCGAGGAGGCTGGTCTTGCCGTGGTCGACGTGGCCGAGGATGGTCACGATGGGCCCGCGCGAGCGGACGTCGTGGGCCTCGCGCTTCTCGAAGTCGCTGGCGACGACCTCTTCGGCGCTCTTGGCGCTGACGACCTCGAGCTCGATGTTGAAGTCCAGCATGACCTCCGGGGCCTTTCCGGAGCCGGTGCCCGAGTTGGCGGTGACCATGGCGCCCTGCATGAACAGCTTCTTGATGATGTCGGAGCTCTTGATGCCGGTAGCGGCCGAGAGGTCCTTGATCGTGCAGGGCCCGACGATCTTGACGACGCCGCCCGTCTGGGCCGCGGTCGCCGCGCGTTCGCCGGGCTGGTTCACGCCGCGGAGCTTGAGCTCGTGGCGGCGCTTCTTGAGGTAGCCGGGCGACTGGGCGAGGCGGTTCTCGCGCTCGAGCAGGTCCTGCTCGCGCCACATGCCGCCGGCCTTTGCGGACTGCTCGTCCAGGGGCGAGCTCTTGCGCCGCGGGGAGTCGGTGCGGGTGACGCCGGGGCGCTTGCGCCCGGCCGCTCCACCGCCGCCGCCCGCGCCGCCGCCGGCGCCGCTGCCGCCACCACTGCGACGCCGATCATCGTCACTTCCGCCTCCGCCGCCGCCACCACCGCCCGCGCCGGGGCCGGGCCCATCGAATGCGCGCCGGGGACGGGGCTTGTCGACGACATCGGGGGCTTCGACGCGAACAACCTTCGGGCCGGCGAGCGCGACGCGCCTGGGCGTCAGCTGCACACCTACGGGCGCGACCACCTTGGGCCGGCTGGGAACGTTCATCGGGGCCGCACGCGAGGGCGCACGCACCGGGGTGCCATGACCAGGCGCCGCGGGGCCGCCGGGACCGGGCCCGGTCGAGCCGGGCGCCGGAGGAGTTGTCGGGCCCGAGGGACCGCCGCCGGGACCACGCCCGGCCGGAGCAGACGAACGACCGGGAGGCGCGACCGGCGCCGGGGGCGGTGGAGGAACCTTGGGCGTGTGCGTCGCCTTCACGACCGGGGCCGGCACTGCGGAAGTTTCGGTTTCGGATTCAGTCGTTTCCACGTCGGTCGCCGGCGGCGGCTCGATCGTCACCGGCGGGGTCGTGGCCGGCGTGACGTGGGGGGCCGGCGGGGCCTTCACCTCGGTCGGGCGGACCGGAGGGTGTGGTGTGTGGGGGGGGGGCGGGGGGGGCGCGACTTCGCGGACGATGTCGACGGGCTCGGCCAGCGCGGTGGACGTGCCCTCATCGCCGCCGACAAGGTCGGCGTCCGTCCCGCCTGCGGTCTTGGTGGTCTTCGCAGGCAGCTTGCGCTTGGACTTGGCGCGGATGCTCTCGGCGTCGACGTGCTCGGTCGTCTCGACGGCGCTGCCGCCGGCGCTGCCCGATGCGAACCACTCGCGGATGCTCGCCTCGAGCCCCGCCGAGATGGTGGCCATGTGGTTCTTCACCTTCTCGGCAGGGATTCCCTCGGCCACGCACTTGGCGATGATGGCCTTGGACTCGACGTTCAGCTCTTTCGCCAGCTCGAAGATCCGCTTCAATCAGCACTCCATGTCAGCCCTGCGCACGCCCGGGCTCAGATTCATCACTCTCGCCCACACCGGTCCCGTCGTCAACACTCCAAACACTCGAACCCACCGTCCTTCACAATCCCTGCACACGCCCGCACGCATGGGAGCACTAGGCCTTCGCCGGCACGTCCCCGCCGGAATCGCCCGCGGGAGCCTCGCTCACCATGCCGCCCCCGATACCACCCCCGATGCCGCCAAGACCACTGAGAATGGCCGCCGCCCGGGCGTCGTCGTCCCCGATCGTCGTCCCGCCTTCGCCCGCAAGCCCGCCCTCGAGCAGACGGCGAGCCGCGGCTTCCTCTTCGGCACGGCGCTTCTCGGCCTCGGCCTTCTCCTTGGCGAGCTGCTCCTGGACTTCCTTGCCCTTGACCTGGCAGATCTCCATGACCGCCTTGGCCGTGGGCTCGTCGATCGAGAGCTCGTTCATGAGCACCTCGGGGCCGACTTCCTCCACGTCGAAGACGCTGATCATGCCGAGCGCCGCGAGCCGGTCCGCCATCTCTTCCGTCACGCCCGGGACGCTCTGGAGCGTCTGGGACATGACCTCGAGGCCGCGGTTGAACTCGATCGGCGTGAGGATGTCGATGTCCCACCCGGTGAGCCGGGCCGCCAGGCGGACGTTCTGCCCGCGCTTGCCGATCGCCAGGCTGAGCTGGTCGTCGCGGACGACGACCGTGGCACGCCCCAGCTCGAAGCACAGCGAGATCTCGGCGACCTCGGCCGGCTTGAGGGCGTTCTGAATAAGGATCTGGCTCGACTCGTTCCAGCGGACGATGTCGATCTTCTCGCCGTTCAGCTCGTCGACGATGTTCTTGATGCGGCTGCCGCGCACGCCGACGCACGCGCCGACGGCGTCGACCTTCGAGTCGATGCTCGCAACCGCGATCTTCGTGCGGTACCCGGCCTCGCGGGCCATGGCCTTCACCTCGATGATGCGCTCGGCGACTTCCGGCACTTCCACCTCGAACAGCCGCTTGATGAAGTCCGGGTGGCTGCGGGTCAGGACGATCTTGACCTGGTGGCCCGCGTCGCGCACGTCGAGCACGAGGCAGCGCACGCGGTCACCGGCCTGGAACTGCTCGCCGGGGATCTGCTCGCTCCGCGGCATGAACGCCTCGGCCCGTCCGTCCAAGGTGGCGACCAGCGCCCCGCCCTCGTACCGCTGCACCGTGCCGGTGACGATGTCGCCCACGCGCTTGGTGTACTCCTCGAGCACGCTCTGGCGCTCGTCGTCGCGGAACCGCTGGATCATGACCTGCTTGAAGGTCTGGGCCGCGATCCGCCCGAACGCCTGCGGCTCCATCTCCAGGGGCTCGCCGTGACGCATGAGCTTGAGCACCCCGCTGAGTGGATCGAGGGTGCACTGGAACTCTTCGGTATCGAGGCTGCTGAAGTGCTTCTTGGCGGCGGAGACCATCGCCTGCTCGAGGTCCTTCACGAGGACCGAGCGGTCGATCTTGCGATCGCGGGCGATGGAGTCGAGGATCCTGAGCATTTCCGTGGCGTTCATGACTGACTGATACTCCGTGTTGCGAATTGTCGAGTTGTCGAATCGTGGGGGGGCTGGTGGGGGGGGTCTGCTGGATGTCGTGATGGCGAGGCTTCTGTCACTGTCCGGTCACTGGTTCTGTCACCGATTCTGACGTCGGGCCCAAAAACAACCCCGGCCCCGGGGCTCTGGCAAGCCTCGGGGCCGAGAGGTTCTCGCCCGACGCCCGCGGTTCCTGTTCGGAACCCCGCGCGTCGATCGAGTGGTTGGGCTACCCAGGCGGACGACCCCCGTCGTCCGTCCAAGCGCTTCTGGCGCTCCGCCCGCCGCACGCCGAAATGGCCGCGCGGAATCTCCCTCGATGGGAGCGAGCGTTAGCAATCATGGCCGCAGTCCGCAGTCATGCGCCGTACCTCTCGACAAGCCCGATGGCCGTCAGAAAAGTGTATGGTGCCCGGGGCCCGGGTCAATCTTGCCGGGATTTCCCGAATTCCCGCGCCCAACCGTCCAAACGTCCGGGCCCCGGATCGAGCGGGCTACCCTCATGAAAGGACGGGAACGCCCACACTCCCCCGTGCCCACCTGCCACCTTGCCCCCGATCCAATCCAATCTTCTCGGCCACGCCGGCACCGTGCTCGTCGTGGAGTTGCCCCCGCAGGTCGTCGATGACACGGCGGACCTGATCCGGCAAGAGGTTGCGCGCCGCCTCCCCAACGCCGACGGGGCCGCGGTCGTCCTCGACTGCCGTCACGTCGACCTCATTAACTCCATCGGCATCACCTGCCTCCTGCAGGTCCAGGAACACTGCCGCCGCCAGAAGGCCGGCCTCGTGCTCGCCGGCATCCCGCCCAAGATCGAACAGTTCCTCAAGACCCTGCGCCTGGACAAGCGCTTCAACCGCGCGCCTAGCGTCGAGGAAGCCGTCGCCCAGCTCAACGCGGGGGGATAATGGCAAAGGCGGTACGCGGAGTACGCGGAGAGGGGCAGAGGAACGCAGAGAGAATTCGATTCGATTGGAGCACACGGACAGGAAGGTTGTCCCCTCCGCAGCATTCCAATTCCATGTTCCTCCTCCGCGTCACTCAGCAATTCTCCGCGTCCTCCGCGTACGTTCGGCGTTGTGCTTACTTCCCCGTCGGAGCGGTCGGAGCATCCGCGGGTGCCGGCACAGGGGCCGCGGCCGGCGCCGGCGGCAGCTCCACCACCAGGCACTCGATATCAAAGTACAGCGTCGAGTTCGGCGGCACGCGCCCGGCCCGCGAACCAGCTTCGCCGTACGCCAGCGCACTCGGAATCACGAGCCGACGCCGCTCCCCGGTGCCGATGCCCATGACCCCTTGGTTGATCCCCGGCGGAATGTTCGCGGGAACCGTGACACGGAACGCCTGACGCCCCTCCTGACGCGACGTGTCGAACACGACGCCGTCGGGAAGGTGCCCGGTGTACTGCATCACCACCGTGCCGCCGTCGACGAGCTTGGGCGCGGTCGCGGCCGGATCCATGAGCGTGAGGATGACCAGCCCCGAGGGCTGAACGTCAACGCGCCCGAGCACATCGCCGCGCGTGAACACCGTGGACTTACCCGTGCCCGGCCCCCACACCTGCTTGCCCGCGGCGTCTATTCCCCGGTCCGCCACGCTGATCGCGTCCGGCCGCAACGAGATCTCCGACGTCATCTCCACGGCCCCGCCGCGCATCGTCGGCACCGGATTCGCCGACGCCCCGACCCAGATGCCCGCGCCGCTGCCCATCTGCTGCACGAGATCGACCTGCGGGCGGAGCTGGTCGACGGAGGCCTTGGGAAACGCCGCGGGCGCGAGCCAAAGGCCGACGACCGCGTCCTTGAACGTGGGTTGGCCGGTGAAGTCGAACACCCGCAGTCGCAGCTGCCCCTGGCGCCGGAACACGTGGAGGATGCCCGAGCGGAACGGATTCGCCGCATCATCGCGCCGCGACACCTCAAAGTACACGGCGTTGTCCAGCCCAGTAATCGTGACCACCGCCGCGTTCCACGACAGCGCGGGCTCGTCGGCCTCTCCCTTGGTGTGGAACGAGCCGACGACCATCTTCTGGATCGCGGCGACCTCGGGGTCCGCCGAGACCGCCGGCGGCGTCGCCGGGGCCGGAGCGGGCGCAGGCTGCGCCACCGACGGCCCTGTTGGAGGAGTCGACGGACGTTCATCCGCATTGGGGCCGGTCTGCTGCGCGCAGGCGACCGACGCCCCGAGCCCGAACAGGATCAGGGATCGCACGAGCCGCATAGCAAGGCCTCCGGGTTGAGGGGCAGGGGGGAGAAGGGGGGTCAAGCCATTTCGGGGTAGAGCTTCCACACCACCGCGAGCAGGTCGCGGACGTGCGAGATCGACTCGTCCATGAACTTCTGCTCGGTGGGGTCGAGCTTGAACGTGATGATCTTCTCGACGCCCTTGGCGCCCAGCACGCACGGCACGCCGACAAACAACCCCTTGCCCTTCGCGCCCGGCGCGGCCCCGAACTGGTCTTCGCAGTAGGCCGCGGACGCGATCACGCGCTTCTTGTCGCGGACGATCGCCTCGACCATCTCGACGGTGCCCGCGGACGGCGCGTACCAGGCGCTGGTGCCCATGAGCTTGACGATCTCGCCGCCGCCGACCTTGGCGCGGTCGACGCAAGCCTGGATCTTTTCGGCGCTGAGCAGGTCGGTGACGGGGATGCCGTTGACGCTGGTGCGGTTGGGGAGCGGGACCATGTCGTCGCCGTGGCCGCCCAGGAGGATGCCCTGGATGTCCTCGACGCTGCAGCCGAGCTCGAAGGCGAGGAAGGTCTTGTAGCGAGCGACGTCGAGGGCGCCGGCCTGGCCCATGACGCGGTTGGCCGGGAAGCCGGTCACCTTCCACGCGACATAGACCATCGCGTCGAGCGGGTTGCTGACGACGATGACGATCGCGTTGGGCGAGTACTTCTTGACGTTCTCGCACACGTTCTTGACGATGCCCGCGTTGACCTGCACGAGATCATCACGGCTCATGCCCGGCTTCCGCGGCAGACCCGCCGTGATCACGACGACGTCGGAGTCGGCCGTGTCGGCGTAGTCGAAGGTGCCGGTGATGCGCGAGTCGAACTTCTCGATCGACCCGCAGCAGGCGAGGTCCAGGGCCTTGGCCTTGGGCATGTGCAGCTCGGGCTTCTCCTTGTTGGCGATGTCGACGAGGACAACGTCGCCGAGCTCCTTCATCGCGATGGAGCGAGCGCACTCGCCGCCGATGTTCCCCGCCCCGATGACGCTGATCTTGGCCCGCTTGAGCATGGTCGTTCTTCCTGCCTCGTACAAACCCCGACCGCCCGGTGAGTGGTGCGAGTTCGAGGATAGGACGAAGCGGGAGGTGACTCAACGAGCACAGGCAGCAACGAGCCCGACGCGCAAGCGAGGGTTTCGGTGGACGCGTGGGGATGCAACTGCTCACTGGTCCCGTACACGCAACCCTCGCTTGCGCTTCGGGCTCGTTCGGGACGCGAGGGAGTCACCGAGTGGGAGGGCCGGTGGCGCTGGGTTGGCGCGTGATGCGGTCGATGAGCCAACACATGCGGGGCGGGCCGGTGTCGGGGCGGGTGAGGTGGCCGCGGATGGGGGGGGCAGTGGGTAATGGGGAATGGGCGGGGGGGGGAGGGAAAAGCAGGTCGACGGTGGCGGTGCGGCCGTGCTGGGTTTGGGCGGAGCAGGTTGCGGCGCTTGGCGCGTCGAGGAGGTCTGTGAGGCCGTGGAGATCGGGGAGGGGGCGGTCGGTGCGGGCGGGGGTGTCGGGGATGGTGTCGTCGGACTGGTCGTGTGCAGCCGGGATGAAGTCGGGGAGGTGGGGGCTGGGGGCCCGGGTGTCGCTCGAGGGAAAGGCGGGGGGGGTTGCGGGGCCGGGATCGGGTGCGGGGGTGGCGTTGTCGGCGAGGGCGCGGGCGATGAGGGTCGCGACCTGCTCGGCTCGCAATCGGCGGCTGGGGAGGTGGCGGGCGCGCGGACGGTGGCGCTGATCGACTGCGCGGCAGTCGTCGTCGGGAACTTGGTCGCCGTCGGGGTCGCCGTCAGGACATCGAAGTCCCAAAGCGGACTTCGATGGCACGGCGGTGGCGCGCATGAGGCTGGCGGCGGCGCGGCGGCGTTCGACGGGGTCCTGGGCGGACTTGGTGAGTGATTCGAGCGCGTGGATCGCGGTGAGACGGGCCTGGGCGGACTGGATGCGGAGGCGGGTCTGCGTGAGGTCGTCGATGGCCGTGAGCTGAGATTGAAAGTCGGGGGATTGGTAGAGGTTGAGGAAGTCGGGGATGGAGAGGTCGAGGGAGGCGGCGAGGTCGGAGATGGGTAGGGTGGAAGAGAGGAGGGCGGAGAGCGGGTCGAGGTGGGCGCGCGGGGGGGCGACCGGGGTGCCGGGTTCAGCGGGCACGGTGGCGGGGGTGGCGATCACGATTTTGCCAGTATACGGTTTTTGGATGGGTTGTCAAGGGGGTGTTTGGGTATTGGTGTAAGTGATCGTACAGTATTAGTTTGCAATCACGCACAGTCATGGACGACCTGCCGTGAGTGACGGTTGTTGGCGAGAATCCCGCGCAGATTCCCCACGAAGTCAGGTATTTGTCCTAAGCCGAACACTACCCTACACTGATGATGTCCAATTGATCTCAATACACGGAGAACGGAATGAGCAACTTCAAGAAAGGCGATGTGGTTCAGCTCAAGAGCGGTGGGCCGAGCATGACCGTCGTAAATCCGGCCTTCGCATCGAACTTGGGCACCATTGGTGTTCATTGTCAGTGGTTCGACAAGAACAAGAAGTACGAGGATGTGTTCGATGGCGAATCGATTTGTCCGGCAGCGACCGGCTCGGGGATTAGATTCGGGCGAGTCGAATTTGAATGATTGATGTCCCGTGTCCGTGATCGGACGCTTCGCCCGATCGCGGAGCCATTCGTCCAGGGCGTAAGCCCACTCTCCATCGGATTGATTCACTGCCGTCGATCCCGCCCGCGCAGCGGGCGATGACTCAATCTAGCCTGAATGGGCGAAGTCGCGAATCTGTCGTGCCAGAGGGGGTACCCCCTTGGCATGGCACGTCCTCTCCAGCCGCCCATTCATCAGTCCATCATTCAGGTAAGTCCCTCGGGAAGTCGGTCCAGATCACTTCCGCCGCCAAGTACTCTCGTAACACCATCTGGACGCGGCAGCCATCACCAAACTCCACTCTGTATCTGTACTGACCAGGCTGTACGACGATCCATCCATCGACGACGTCGGGGTGGCTGCCGCAGGTCGCGAAGCTGAGGACCGCGCGTGTAAAGGCGCGGCTTCCGACCTCGGGCCACCCGCCATCAGCTTCGCCTCGGCCCGCTTCGAACTCCGCTCTTTGCTCCGCGCTCAGAGCGGTGAACGGAACAAATGCCACAGCGGACGGATCCTCCAACTGCGGCTCATTCTGTTCGTACGCAGCATGCCCCCTGGCAAGTTTTACGATCACCGTTCGAACGCGATCGGTCTCTACTCTGAATCCGACTTGCCCATCCGTCTCGTACCGCGCGGCGGCAAGACAAGCCTTCAACGCCGGCGAGCGCTCGAATATCCCGCCGATCTTTGACCGTTTGGCTGCACCTTCAACGGTGCCCGACAGCGCGCACTCAACCAGGCACGCCAAGTATTCCTCATCGGGGGAGAACGAGTTGTTGCACGCGCAACACGCCGCGACCGTTGGCGGGTTATCCGGAAGAGGGCTGTCTAAGAGTACTCGGGAGGGGACGTGGTCCTTGGTTTCGTCAGGCCCACCGCAGAAGACGCACCACCCCTTGTTGCGATCGTCGGCCGTGCACTCGATGTGCTGCATCCACAACGGTACGGTGTAATGCCGCCTCGAATTCAGGTGGCGCGGGCGCCGGGTGCCCCGGGTCGGCCGCTTTGGGCGGGCCCGGGGTTGTGCTCAGCTTGCGAACCCGCGCCCATTGACCCACGGCCGGGATCTGGCGAAGCGCCCGATCCCGGGCACCCGGCAACCCGGACCTTCGCAGAGCCTCAGGTCCGGCGTCCGAGGCGCTGCACCCCTCGCTTGCGCTACTGGCTCGTTGGGGCGGAGAGCGACGGAGCGCGGAGGCCCGCTCGCTCACGCTCGGGGTTCGTTGATGCGCTGCGGCACGACGACCCCGTCGGGGTCGCTTCCGAGGGAAAGAAAGAGGGGAGGGTGGTGGGCTTTCCGGTGGTGTCGTCGCCGAGCCTCCTCCACGCACCGGCTACTTACGACCAGGCCGTCGGCCTGAAGAATTGCGATGTCCCTCGCCCAAAGCCGCGAGCGAGATGGGGAAGCACATGCTCAACCGCCGAGCCGGTTGAGCATGCCACCCGTACCCGAGCACTACCGGCCCAAAGCGGCCGGTAGTGGCACCCGCGTTCAATCCGCCTCAACCACCTCCAGCCCCTCCAGCATCTCCCCCCGCCGCGGCGCCATCGGTACGGGCTTCGCCTCCCCGCGAGCGATCACCTCAACAAGCAACGGCTGTCCCGCCGGCAGTCCGCGGTCGAAGCCGATCACGACGTCCCGCACCGCACGCCCCAGCGCAAAGTCGAACTGCCGATACACCTGCCTCAACTCCCCCACGGCCTCCGCCGCCCCTACGCCGCCAGCCTTCTTCGCCGCCTTCCCCGGGCCGTGGGGGGGGTGGGGGGGCTCGAACTCCTGGTCGTCGAGCCACTCGCCGATCGCGCCGACAAACTCCGCCGGCGGCGGCCCGCCATGCCGTGCGCGCACGAACGCAACGGGACTCGTTATGAACAGCGGCACACCCGGAGAGCCGAGCCACAGGTCGCCGTCGAAGCCCGCGGCGAGGAGATCGGCGACGATAGTCGCGGGGTGTTCGAGAACGACGCGCGGGGCCGCGGCCCGCCACAGGACGCCGGCGTTGCGGGCGGCGCGGAGGGCGAGCTTGGCGTCGTCGATGAGGGCGATGAGCTCGGGGGTCATCTCTTCGGCGTGCCAGAGTTCGTGCAGCTCGCCGGCGTGCTTGCGGATGAGCAGGTCGGCGCGGTCGAGCGCGAGGGCACGCTCGTCGATCTCGCGGACGCGCCCGAGGTCGGCGAGCGCGAACGTCACGGCCTGCAGGGCGATGATCGGCGCCGCCGCGGCCTTCCAGCGATCACCCTCGGCGGTGGGGGCGAGCTTGGCCGTGGTGCGGGCGAACTCGGTCCACTGGGCGAGGAGGCCGGCCCAGGTGGCGGCGCCGAGGTGTTCGCGGTCGGGCCCGGTCATGCGGCGATTGTTGGCAAGCGTCGCACCCGTGGGGCCGGTGGCGAAGGCCCGTCGCTCACGCTCCGGGTTCGTATCGTCCCCCATGTTCCTCGACCCTGCCTTGCTTGCTCCGGCCGATCGATACAAGCTCCTCATCGGGGCGGTGCTGCCGCGGCCGATTGCGTTTGTCTCGACCGTCGCCGTGAGCGGGAAGGTGAATCTGGCGCCGTTTTCGTTTTTCAACGCCGTGGGGTCGGACCCGATGCTGCTGTTGTTCTGCCCGGCGAACAAGGCGGACGGGTCGATGAAGGACTCGCTGCGGAACGCGGCACGCCCGGGGGAGCTTGAGCCGGGTGAGGGCGTGGGGGAGTTCGTGGTGAACATCGCGTCGGAGGCGTATGAGCGGCAGATGGTCGCGTGCGCGGAGCCGCTGGCGTATGGGGAGAGCGAGTTTGCGCTGAGCGGGCTGACGCCGGCGCCGAGCAGCCGGGTGAAACCGCCGCGGGTGGCGGAGAGTCCGATCAGCTTTGAGTGCCGCACGGTGCAGGTGATCCGGACGAACCCGGGCAAGGCCGCGGGCGGGAACATCGTGATCGGGGAGGTGGTAGGGGTGCACGCGGTGGAGGGGCTGGTGAACGAGCGGTTCCACGTGGACGCGGACAGGCTGGCGGCGATCGGGCGCATGGGGGGGATCGGGTACTGCCGCACGCGGCGGGAGTCGCGGTTCGAGATGCCGATGGGGCGGACGGCGCTGGATGGGCCGCCCCGCGCGAGCGGAGGGTGAACGGTCCGTTCAACCGTTGCGCAGCCGCGCATCGAGCGTGCACGGTGAGCTTGCGCTCACGGCTCGTTCAGCCCAGCAACCTCTGCCGGCGCAGCTGCTCGACGAGCACGTTTCGCAAGTCCATGTCGCTGACGAGCGGCACGTGGGTCATCGCGCGGGCGGCGCAGAAGGCGCCGAGGTCGGCGATGTAGCGTTTGACGGCGGCCTTGTAGCGGTCGATGAGTTCGGCGGTCATGGTGACTTCGGCGCCGCGGCCGGTTTCGGCGTCGGTGAGCTCGAGGTCGCCGACGAGCGGGCCCCCCACGCCGCCGGCGCCCCCCCTCCCGGCGTCGCGGCCTTCGAGGGCGGGGTCGAGTTCGGCGGGGCTGAGGACCTGGACGCAGAAGGTGTCGAAGCCGCGGCCGGCGAGGTAGTTGAGGCCGGCCTGGTAGCCGCCGGCCCCCCCCACCCCCGGGATCAGGAAGTCACTGACGAGGACGCAGACGCCGCGGCCGCCTCGTGTGGCGGCGAGGGCTCGCAACGCGCTGGTCCAGTCGCCGCGGACGGCGGCGGGGATCGCGGGGGCGGTGGGGGAGGCGCCCGAACGCTTGCCGGTCTCCTGTTCGTAGAACTCCTCATCGCTGAGGATGCCGCCGGCGGTGTTGGGGTCGTCGGCGCGGGCGGCGTCGAGGATGAAGCGGGCGATGCGTTGGACGCTGCGACGGCCGCGGAGGGGCGCGAGGCGGCGGAGGGTGGTGCCGTCGAGCACGCTGACGACGACGCGGTTGTTGTGAACGAGGCCGACGTAGGCGACGGCGGTGGCGAGGCGCTGGGCGAAGGCGAGCTTGTTGCCGGCGTTGGGGAGGGTGTTTGCACCGGCGGGCGCAGGGGGGGCTGTCCCGGCATCCATGGACGCCGAGGCGTCGAGGATGACCGAGACGGTGAGGTCCTGCTCTTCCTGGAAGATCTTGATGAAAAACTTGTCGAGGCGGGCGAAGACGTTCCAGTCGATGCGGCGGAGGTCGTCGCCGGCGACGTAGTTGCGGTGGTCGGCGAATTCGACGCTCGAGCCGCGCTGCTTGCTGCGGCGCTCGCCCTGGAGCTTGCCGGCGAAGACCTTGCGGCTGGTGACGTCGAGGCGGTCGAGCTGGGCCGCCAGGTCGGCGGGGAGCAGGTCTTCGACCCTCGTGAGCTTTCGCGAGCCGCTGATGATCACGTGTGAACCCCGATTCATGCCCCGTGGCTGGGGAGCGACGGCGGGAAAGTCTGACGCCTCCCCCCACACAGAGTGAAACCACACCCAGCGGTCGCCGATACTATCGGACGATGGCGTCACTCGGAAAGTCTTCGTCGCCCTCGGGTTTCGACTCGGGTGGCGGCACGCCCCCGACCCCCCTCCACGACACACCGAAGGTGACCGCCCGTCGTCCGCTGCACAAGGGGAAGAAGTTCGACTTCGAGTCGATCTCGGTCGAGATGCCCAGCGGGCACATCGTGGTGCGCGAGGTCGTGCGCCATCCGGGGGCGTCGATCATCGTGCCGGTGCTGCCGGACGGGCGGCTCGTGCTCACGCAGGTGTACCGGGCCGCGTGCGAGCGGTGGCTGCTCGAATTTCCGGCGGGGACGATCGACAAGGGAGAAGCGCCGGAGGCGTGCGCGGCGCGGGAGCTGACGGAGGAGACCGGGTACAAGGCTGCGACCCTGACGAGCCTCGACTGGTACTACACCTCACCGGGGCTGAGCGACGAGCGGATGCATGCGTATGTCGCGACGGGGCTGACGCACATGGGGCAGAAGCTTGAAGAGGATGAGAACGTGATTGTGGAGCCGCGGACGCTCGACGAGGTGAAGGGGCTGATCGCGTCGGGGGGGCTGCGGGACGCGAAGAGCCTGGTGGCGTTTGCGCGGGCGCAGGCGCGCGGGCTGATTGGGCGGATGAGTGGGGGGGGCGCCTGAGATATGGGCTACCAGGACCGGCGTTACGACGACCGACGACCGCCCGACCAGGGGTTCTGGCGGCGCGTGATGGGTGAGGGGGACAACTTCTTCTCGTGGGCGTTCAGGATCTTCACGGTGATGGGGATCACGGTCCGCATCCATGTGCTGTTCGTCATCTTCATCGTCGCGCAGCTGATCCACTCGTCGATCAAGCCCGACACGATCTCGCCGACGCAGGCGGCGATCATGCTCGGGTGCCTGTTCACGATGGTGCTGCTGCACGAGTTCGGGCACTGCATCGCGTGCCGGTACGTGGGCGGGGAGGCGGACGACGTGCTGCTGTGGCCGCTGGGGGGCCTGGCGATGTGCCGTCCGCCGAACACGTGGAAGGCGCACCTGATCACGACGATCGGGGGGCCGCTGGTGAACGTGCTGCTCTTGCCGATCCTGGGGATCGCGGTGTACGCGGCGACGCAGCGCTGGGACGCGGTGGCGTTCAACCCGATCAATCCTCGCAACGGCGCGGGGATCGCGGCGATCAACGGGGGGCAGCTGGGGAGCTGGCTGTTCTGGGCCCACCTGACGAACTTCTATCTGCTCGCGTTCAACGTGCTGCTGCCGATGTACCCGATGGACGGGGGGCGGATCATGCAGGCGCTGTTGTGGTGGCGGATCGGGCGCGAGAAGTCGCTGCATATTGCGGCGACGGCGGGGCTGGTGTTCGCCGTGAGCATCGGGGCGGCGGCGCTGGTGCTCAACGAGATGAACCTGTTCGGCGTGGCGCTGTTCGCGGGGCTCACGTGCTGGCAGGAGAAGCAGAACCTGAAGTTCATGGCCGAGACGGGGCCGGAGTACGCGACGGCGTATGCGCCCGTTGCGCCCCCCCACACGGCCCGCGACGAGGCGAAGTACAAGGCGGCCCTCAAGGACCAGCAGCGGCGCCAGAGCGACGAGGCTGAGGTCGACCGGATTCTCGCGAAGATCTCGGCGCAGGGGATGGAGAGCCTGTCGCGGTCGGAGCGCAAGGCGCTGGAGCGGCATACGGAGCAGCGGAGGAGTGGGAAGGGGTGAAATGACGAGTCCCGAAGGGTTGGGTGTCACTACCGGCGCTTCGCCGGTAGTGCCGGGGTCCCCTGTCCATCCGCACTACCGGCGCAAAGCCGCCGGTAGTGGCACCCGGCTTTGGGCGAGGGCGAGGGCTGGACAACGCCGTGATCTGAAGACCAAGGTCATGCGGCTGAAGTCCGCTGTGGAAGAAGCCCGTTGAATCGGGCTGAACAAAGAACGCGGACAACCCGTTGCAATGGGGTCCCCTTTACCACCGCTGAAGCGGTGGCCTACAAGCGGGCAAGGCGCTGAAGCGGCCTAAGAAAGGGCGAATCGGGGCTCAGTTCACGGCGCCCGAGGGCAACGGTGAGGGCATCTGCCGCGAGCGATGCGCGCCGCAACATTCGAGCAACGTAGAAGAAGGTAGATCGGGAGCCCTCACCCCCGCCCTCTCCCTCGGTCAAAGCCCCGAGGGAGAGGGGGGCGTCGCCTGTCCATCCGCACTACCGGCGCAAAGCCGCCGGTAGTGGCACCCGGGTGACCACTTCCGGCCAACGATCACCCACATGCCCGCCCGAAGCGTTCAGCCCACCAGCAGCCCCACGAGCCGCCCTCCTCGACCCGCCCGGCAGCGCGCGATGGCGTTCACGACGTGGCTGATCATCATCAACTGCGCGGTCTACCTGCTCAACAACGTCATCCTCGTGAACCAGCGCACGCGGTGCTTCGTGGATGCGGCTCCGCTGGCGGGCGTCACGCCCGAACAGTGGAACCGGCGCCAGCTCGATGAGCGGTTCACGCTGCCCGATCCCAAGCGCGGGGCGGGGTACTTCTATCACCCGCTCGTGGACGCTTCGACGCCGCTCATTGAGCCGTACATGGGGCGGCCGGTCGTCGATCCCAATGGGAAACCGGTGTTCCAGTCGGTGGGGCGGCGGTGGTTCACGCTGCGGCCTCCGCTGGACTGCTGGGGGCACTTCTCGACGGGCAAAGCGTTCCTGCAGCTCGAGGTGTGGCGGTTCCTGACGTTCCAGTTCCTGCACGGGAGCGTCTGGCATCTCGTGTTCAACATGCTCGGGCTCTACTTCGTGGGGTGGATGGTGGAGGAGCGGCTCGGGACGCGCCGGTTCGCGGCCTTCTACCTCGCGTGCGGCATCTGCGGGGCGGGGCTCTATCTGCTGCTCAACGTGACGGCCAACAGCCTGGTCGCGGCCGGGATCGACGGGAACATGCCGCCGCTGCTGTTCTCGGATCCGTACACGACGCTCATCGGGGCGTCGGCGGGGGTGTTCGGGGTGCTGATGGCGGCGGCGTTTCTGCGCCCGCGTGAGAGGGTGTACGTGTTCTTCGCGATTCCCCTGCGGCTCAAGTGGGCCGTGTACCTCTTCCTCGTGCTCGCGATCGCGAACCTGCTGGCGGGGGGGCCGAATGCCGGGGGTGACGCGGCCCACGTCGGCGGGGCGATCGCCGGGGCGCTGTTCATCCGTCGGCCGGGGTGGCTCAGCGACTTCTTCGACGAGTTTGCCCGGCCCGAGCAGCTTGCTCCGGCGGCGGCGCCGGTGCCGCTGGATGCGTCGGACGACGACGCGGTGCTTGAGAAGATCGACCGGTCGGGGCTCGAGAGCCTGACGCAGGCGGAGCGCGACGCGCTGCGACGCGCTGGTGGCGAGATGCGGGACGCATGAGTGCCGCGCCGCTGAACTTTGAGGTCTTCGCCCGCTCGCGCGCCACGTCGGCGCGGGTGGGGCGTGTCACGACGGCGCACGGGGCGTTTGATACGCCCGCGTTCATGCCGGTGGGGACGCGCGGGACGGTGAAGGGGATTCTGCCGTCGCTGGTCGCGGGGACGGGGGCGCAGATTGTTCTGGCGAACACGTACCACATGCTGCTGCGCCCGGGGAGCGAGCTGGTCGCCAAGATGGGCGGGCTGCACGCGTTCACGGGGTGGGGCGGGCCGATCCTTACCGACTCGGGCGGGTATCAGGCCTACTCGATGGCGGACATCAACAGCGTCACCGACGACGGCGTGCGGTTCAAGTCGATCGTCGACGGGAGCATGGTCGACCTGAACCCGGAGCGTGCGATCGAGGTGCAGAACCAGCTTGGGGCCGACATCATCATGGCGTTTGATGACTGCCCTCCGTCGGCGCCGGCCGAGGCGGCGGAGGGCGAGCCGGTCGATGGCGCCCCCCCCGCCCCCCCCGCCGCGCCCGACCCGCGCCTCACGCGCGTGCACACGCGCGACCGGGCCGCCGATCCCCTCGCGCACGCCAAGCGCGTGAAGGTCGCCAACGAGCGGACGGTGCGGTGGCTCGAGCGCTGCAGCGTCGCTCACAAGTCCGGACCGCGCGCCGGCGACCAGGCGCTCTTCGGGATCGTCCAGGGCGGGATCGACATGGACGCCCGGCGGTGGTCGGCCGAGCGGATCTGCGCGATCGAGCTGCCGGGGTACGCCATCGGCGGCGTGGCGGTGGGGGAGAAGTCCGAGGAGATCGCGTCGGTCGTGCGGTTCACCGCGCCGCTGCTGCCGGAGGGCAAGCCGCGGTACCTGATGGGTGTGGGGTACGAGCGTGACCTGCTGGCGGGGGTGCTGGCGGGGGTGGACATGTTCGACTGCGTGCTGCCGACGCGGAACGGGCGGAACGCGTACGCGTTCACGTCGACCGGACCACTCAAGCTTCGGAACGCGCGTTATACGGACGATGCTTCGCCACTGGAACCGGGGTGCGACTGCGTCGCCTGCTCGGGTGTGAGGCCGGACTCGCCCCCCCACGCCGCTGAACCGGGCTTCAGCCGCGCCTATATTCGCCATCTGTTCTCGGCCGGGGAAATGCTCGGCCCCATCCTGGTCACGCTGCACAACCTGCGGCATTTCCAGAGGTTCATGGGCGATGTGCGGGCGTGCGTCCGCACCGACGACTGGCGGGGCCTGGTGGCACGCTGGCCGGTGGCCTCGGCCGGACTGCCTCCAGAGTTGGCGGCGGGGCTGTAAGCGGGGCGGGGGACAGAAGTAAGGATCGCTGACGAATGCCGACTCCGACCGTGTCACTGCCCCCCTGTGCTCCGATCAATGCCTGGCTGTCGGCGCTCGCTGTTGCGCAGCCCGACGTGAGCGCTTCGGCTCCCCCCACGTCGCCGGCCGCGCCCCCGTCGGCCCCACCCGCGGCCACACCTTCTTCCACCGGATCGCAGCCAGCCCCGGTGCTGCCGGGCATGCCTCAGGATGCCGCGACGCCAGGGACGAATCCCAACGCCCCCGCGACGACGGGGACGCTGTCCACCCCGGGTGGAACACCGGCCAAGCCGGCTCCGACCAACGACCTGTTCATGTTCCTGATGTGGGGCATGATCGCGCTGTTCGTCGTGATGATCTTCACGTCGAGCCGGGCCCAGAAGCGCGAGAAGAAGAAGCGTGAAGAGCTGATGTCGTCGATGCGCAAGGGCGACAAGGTCCAGACCATCGGCGGGATGATCGGCAAGGTGGTCGAGCTGCGCGACGACGAGGTTGTGCTCGAGGGCGAGAACCCGGGCACGAAGTTCCGCTTCAGCCGTGTGGCGATCCAGCAGGTCATCAAGTCGACGGGCGCGAGCCCCGACACCACCCCGTCTATCGAGGTGAAGTCCGGCAAGGAAGGAAGCAAGGTGTGACCTTGCTCGCCCGAACCACCCCGGACAGCCGATCGAATGCGTCCCGCTCGCCCGCCCGTGTGGCGTCTAGAGCTTTCTGAACTCCTGTAAGCCGCACGTGCCGGGACGCTTCCTCCTCCGCTCCCCCGGCCCCTCTCTTTAGCGATCCCATCCCATGTCGCTCCCACTTCGCATCGCCATCGTCATCGCCACCGTCCTGCTCGGGGTGGTGTTCCTGTATCCGCCGGAGACGAAGCTGCGCAAGGGCAAGGACCTGGCGGGCGGCGTGACCCTGGTGTACTCGATCGACCTGCCTCCGGGCGAGTCGGCGGGGGACGTGCTGCCGCGGGTGATCGAGGTGCTCAAGGAGCGCGTCGATCCGACGGGCCAGCTCGAGGTGAGCTTCGTGGCGCAGGGCTCGGACCGGATCGAGGTCACGATGCCGCTGCCCACCGAGGGCGTGAAGCGGCTGCGGGCGGACTTTGAGAACGTGGTCGGCGACATCTCCAAGAGCTGGATGAGCGAGGATGAGCTTGACCGGCTGCTGCGGGCCGCCCCCGAGGAGCGGGCCCAGATCATCGCGTCGAGCGCGGGCTCGGACGCGGCCCGGAGCGAGGGGCTGCGCAAGGCGATGGAGGCGTACGACACGGCCAAGGCCGGTCGCGTCGGGTTTGACGCGATCCAGTCGGACATCCGGGCGACCACCGGCGAGCTCGAGTCGGAGAAGGCCAAGCCGGCCGCGGAGCAGTCGGCCGACACGATCCTGTTCCTGGAGACCAAGCTGGCGGCGCTGCGCGGCACGATGGACGATCGGGCGCGGGGCGCGGCGGAGGCGGACATCGCGTACGACGCGGCCCGGGCCAAGGCGATGGAAGGCGGGATCAGCCCGCAGGAGCTGCGCCGGGTCCTGCGGCTGAGCGACCAGACCAATCGGCTCGTCGACGAGAACACCGGCCAGGGCGTGACCATCCCGAGCCCGCGCAGCCAGGCGATCGATCGCCTGCGCAAGGAGCACCCCTCCGCGTCGGGCCAGATCGACCGGCTGCTGGCGTCGTGGGGCACCTATCAGAAGCAGCGGTCGACGCTGGACGACCCGCAGGACCTCAAGCGGATGATCTCGGGCGCGGGCGTGCTCAACTTCCGCATCACGGTGCCCTCGGGCTCGCTGCCCGACGAGGCCAAGCTCCGCGAGGCGGTGCGCAAGAGCGGCCCGCGCGCGGGGCGCACCGAAGAGGCGGGGTGGTACAAGCTCAACAAGATCGAGGGCTGGTACTCGAAGGTGCAAGAGGCCGAGGATCTGCTCAGGGACCCGGCCGGGTTCTTCCGCCGGCTGGGCTACGTGGTCGAGCCGTACGACGGCGAGTACTGGATGATGTGCTGGGACAAGCGCGGCTTCCGGCTGACGGGGGCCGAGGGCGAGTGGTCGGTGGCGGGTGCGAACGAGACGAAGGACGACATCGGTCGCCGGGCGATCGGGTTCCGCATGGACCCGCTGGGGGCGCAGAAGCTCGGCGCGCTGACCGAGCCGAACGTGAACCAGAGCATGGCGGTGCTGCTGGACGACCAGGTGTACACGGCGCCGCGGCTGAACAGCCGCATCTCGTCGAACGGCATCATCCAGGGCGTGTTCACGCCGACGGAGCTGAACTACATCATCCGGGTTCTGGCGGCCGGCTCGCTGACGGCGAAGCTGAGCCCCGAGCCGATTTCGGAAAGCGTGATCGGCCCGCAGCTGGGCGCCGACAACCTGGACAAGGGCTTCAACGCGGGCATGATCAGCCTGGCGGTGTGCTTCGTGGTCATGGTCGGGTACTACTTCTTCTGCGGGATGATCGCGTTCGTCGCTATGTGCATCAACCTGCTGCTGCTGCTGGCGTTGATGGCGCTGAACCAGTCGCCGCTGTCGGTGCCGGGCATCGCGGGCATCATCCTGACGTTCGCGATGTCGGTGGACGCGAACGTTCTCATCTACGAGCGCATGCGTGAGGAGATCAAGCTGGGCAAGGACACCAAGACGGTGGTGCGGCTGGGCTATCAGAAGGCCCTGTCGGCGATCGTCGACGGCAACATGATGCACCTCATCGTGTGCACCGTTCTCGGGCTCGTCGGCACGGTCGAGATCCGCGGGTTTGCGATCGCGATGAGCATCGGCGTGCTCACCACCCTGTTCACCCAGCTGTTTGTGACGCGGGTGCTGTGCGACCTCGTCGTGCAGTCGGGCTCGTCGCGGCTGCTGCGGCTCATGCTGCCCCTGCAGTTCCCGATCGTGGAGCGGATGCTCACGACGAACATCGACTGGATGGCGCTGCGGAAGTTCTTCATGCCGGTCTCGGCCCTGGCGGTGGTCGGCGCGGTGATTCTCGCGCTGTTCATCCAGGGCAGCTCGATGCTCAGCAACGAGTTCCTGGGCGGCACGGCCGTGACGCTCCAGCTCCGCCAGGCCACCCCCGCGGAGGCGGCGTCGCTTCCCCCGGAGGCGAAGGGCTTCGTGACCATGACCCGGGCGGAGGCCGAGAAGCGGCTGCAGGATCTCGCGGCCGATCCGACGGCGGGCGCGTCGCTCAAGGAACTCCGCAACGCGGACGTGCTCGTGCTCAACCCCTTGAGCGACGGGTTCACGTCGAGCCAGTTCAAGATCCGCACGGTGATCACGGACGCGCAGGCGGTCCGCACGGCCGTCATCAAGGCGTTCGGCGACGTCGTCGACAGCCAGCCGCAGCTGGTGTTCAAGGGCTCGGACGCGACGGAGGCGAAGCAGATGCCGGCGTACGCCGTGCTGACGGCGACGCTGGGCGAGGACATCGACCGGCCGGAGGTGCGGACGAACGTGGCCGAGTACATCGGCGGCGTGGCGTTCGTGCTGGAGGGGCTGAGCTCTCAGACGTCGAAGCCGACGTCGGTGCACACGCTCGAGCAGCGGCTGAACCAGGCCCGCAACTCGACGGAGTTCCAGGACACCGTGGGGCGCAAGAGCCGCGTCGTGGTGCTGTCGGGCACGCCCGAGAACGTCACGTCGGCCGCGGTGCTCGTGTTCGACCCGGACGTGAACTTCACCCGCGATGAGCAGCGCTGGGGCGCCGAGCTTCGGGGCCCCGAGTGGCGGCTGCTGCAGTCGGCCCTCACGCAGTCGACCACGCTGGCGAGCGTGGAGAACTTCAGCCCGGCGATCGCGCGTTCGTTCGCGGCCCGCGCGATCACGTCGATCATCCTGAGCTCGATGCTGATCGTCATCTACGTGTGGGTGCGGTATGCGCACGTGGGCTACGCCGCGGCGGCGCTGCTGGCCACGCTGCACGACGTGCTGTGCGCGATCGGCCTGATCGCGCTGGCGGAGTACCTGTACGACGGGTCGCCGCAGATCGCGTCGACGTTGCTGTTGATGCCGTTCAAGCTCGACCTGACGGTGGTGGCGTCGCTGCTGACCATCCTGGGCTACTCGATCAACGACAAGATCGTGTGCATGGACCGCATCCGCGAGAACCGCGGCAAGCTGCCGTACGTCACGAAGGAACTCATCAACACGTCGCTCAACCAGGTGTTCAGCCGGACGATCATGACGGGGTCGACGACGATCATCTCGACGATCGTGATGTACGTGTATGGCGGCGAGGGCGTCCGGGCGTTCGCGTACGTGCTGGGGCTGGGCGTGATCATCGGCACGTACTCGTCGCTGGGGATCGGGGCCCCGCTCATCTACTACTTCCAGGGCGGCGAGCCCGAGTCCGAACGCCCCACGGCCCTGCCCCCGATGGGCGCACCTTCTGCGGCCTGAGGGCCCGGCTACGCCCCGGGGCGCGGTTCCGGCGCGTCCGGGTGAACGGGGGCGGTGCCGAACGCCGACAACAATGCCCCCGGGTGGGTCGCACAGTGGCGATCCGTCGGGCAAGGCCCAGGGCGCTCACGCCCGTCCCCCCCACCCCCTCCGGAGTCGGCTGGTGAACCAGACGCTGCGTCGGATCTTCGTCATGCTGTGCGCCGGGGTCGGCGTGTGGATTCTGGTTTTCTGGCTGTACGAGCCGCGGGATCCGACCGTGACCTATGGCGGCCGGCCCTACCACGCCGGCGGCAACACCCTCGCCCAGATCGACACCATCTCCGACGGCCCCGCGGGTGACGACGTCTTCGGCTCCAAGCGCGATACTCAAGTGCCCCTGCCGGAGGTCGACCCGGCGGCGGCGCCCGCGAACCCCGAGGCGGCCGGCACGGCCCCGACCCTCACGCCCCCCCCGACCTTTGCCCCGCGCGTGATCGCGCCGGAGTTCTGGGAGTACACGGTCCAGCGCGGCGACAACACGTGGGAAGGGATCGCCGAGAAGACGTTGGGGGATCGAAAGCTGGCGTCGGCCGTGCTGCGGGCGAACCCGCTCGTGAGCCCGGACAAGCTGGTGCCGGGGCGGACGCGGCTGAAGATCCCCCGCGACCCGAAGAACATCCAGGGCAAGGTCGTGACCGAGGCGGTGGCGGCGCCGGGTGTGAATCCGGCTGACGCGAAGCCCGCTTCGGCGAAGCCGTCCGGCGACGCGGCCAAGCCCGTGACGCCGCCTGCGGCTCCGACGGCTGCGCCCGCCCCCGCGGCGGGACGCACGCACACGGTGGGCAAGGGCGAGACGCTTTCGCAGATCGCGCAGACGTACCTGGGATCGGCGGCCAAGTGGCGCGAGATCTATGAGGCGAACAAGGTCGCGATCGCGGACCCGGATCACTTGAAGCTCGGGACCGTGCTCAAGATCCCCGGCGAGCAGCCCAAGCCGTAATTCAACGAACCCCGACCGTCAGGGAGGGGCCTCCGCGATCGACCTACCGTGAACGCCCGGCA
>CAZMCC010000013.1:0-49621 GCA_964564695.1 uncultured Phycisphaeraceae bacterium
CGATCCCCGGAGTCACGATGTGAGTCACGGACTTACGCAGCGCTCAGTAGTCCCTAGTCCCTGGCCCCTGGCCCCTGGCCCCTACTTCTTGTAATACTCCAGATTCACCTGGATGTACTTGTTCCACTCGCCCGGCAGGTCTTCCTGCGGAAAGATCGCCTTCACCGGGCACTCGTCCACGCACAGGCCGCAGTCGATGCACGTGTCCGGGTCGATGTAAAGCTGATCGGCCTTCTCGAAGTCGGCCTCGTTCTTCGTCGGGTGGATGCAGTCGACGGGGCACACCTCGACGCACGAGGTGTCCCGGGTTCCGATGCACGGCTCTGCGATGATGTGAGGCATGGCTTGAACTACCCCCTTGCGGCCCCCCCGGTGCGACCGTTCGGGACACTTTAGCGCCCGCCCCCAACACGTCCAGCGGGGCGAGAACCCCCGCGGTTCCGATCGCAATTCCCGGGGCGATTTTCCGAAGGAACCTATACTCCGGCAGGGCAGGCCTCGCCGCCGGGGTACTGGGAGTGCGACCCGTGGGCCACCTGACTGATCTCTTCTTCGCCGACCGTGCGGGATGGTTCGCTGTCCCTGCACTCGCCGGCACCGCGTTCGTCGTGATCCGGCTGGTGTTCATCCTGCTGGGGGCCGACCACGGGTTCGCCGACGCCTCGCACGCCGGGCACTTTGATCTCGGGCACGCCGGCCATGGCGGCAGCGTCGACGGCGCGCCCGGGCACGACGCCCATCTCTTTGAGTGGCTCAGCATCCAGGGGCTCGTCGCCTTCGCCGCCGGCTTCGGCTGGGGCGGCCTGGGGGCTCTCAAGGGCAGCGGGATGGGCATGCTCGCCGCGGTCTTCGTCGGGATGATCGCCGGCGCCGGGGTGATGTGGCTCTACGCCCAGCTGTTCAACCAATTTCGCCAACTCGAAGTCAGCGGCAACATCGCGATCGACGACACCGTGGGTTCGTCAGGGAACGTCTACCTCACCGTGCCCAGCGCCGGAAGCGGCGCGGGGCAGGTGACGCTCATCGTCTCGGGGCGCCAGCGCATCTACGCCGCCGTCTCGCGGGCCGGGGAGATCCCGACCGGTGGACGCGTCCGCGTCGTCGGCGTCGCCGACCCGCAGACGGTCACGGTCGCGCCGGATTGAGCCGCCCGCCCGGCCTCAAGCCCGGGCCACTCGTGTGTGTCCACCGCTCGGCGCGATCGGCGCGCCAAGCTCCTCGTGCAGACAAAGAAGGGGGAAACCAGCCATGATGCCCACAACCGCGATCGTTGCCACGATGCCCGCCCATTCCTTCCCGCTCGCCCCGCCCCCCTCGATCCTCGCGGCGGCGGGCGACTCCACTCAGCCGATCATCTGGATCGGCCTGGTCGGGTTTGTCCTCCTCGTCCTGCTCGTGCTCGCGCTGCTGGTCGCACGCCAGTACAAGCGGTGCCCGTCCAACCGCATCCTCGTCGTCTACGGCAAGGGCGTGGGGCTGCGGGCCAGCAAGTGCCTCCACGGCGGCGGCGCGTTCGTGATCCCCCTCATCCAGGACCACGACTACCTCTCCCTCGAGCCGATGGTCATCGACATCCCGCTCGAGGGCGCCCTGAGCCAGAACAACATCCGCGTGAACGCGCCCGCGACGTTCACCGTCGGCATCTCCACCGACCCCGTGCTCATGAACAACGCCGCGGAGCGCCTCTTGAGCCTGCCGACGTCCGCCATCCGCGAGCAGGCGCAGGACATCATCCTGGGCCAGCTCCGCCTGGTGATCGCGACGCTCACGATCGAGGAGATCAACCGCGACCGCGAGAAGTTCATGAAGCTCATCAACGAGAACGTCGGGCAGGAGATCAACAAGATCGGCCTCGACCTCATCAACGTGAACGTCCGCGACATCACCGACGAGAGCGGGTACATCCAGGCGATCGGCAAGCGGGCGGCGGCCGAGGCGATCAACCGGGCCAAGGTCGAGGTCGCGCAGCAGGAGCAGTCGGGCGCGACGGGCGAAGCGATCGCGGTGCGGGAACGGACCGTGAACGTCGCCCGCGAGACGACCGGCGCCGTGCAGGAGCAGAAGGAGCTCGAGCAGCAGCAGCGCATTCGCGTGGCGGCCCTCGAGGCCGACGCGATCAAGGGCGAAGTCGAGTCGCGGCGCGACCGCGAGATCGCGATCGCGCAGCGCGAGGCCGAGATCGCGTCCAGCAAGAAGGCCGCGGAGCAGGAGCAGCGCATCCGCGTCGCCCAGGCCGAGTCCAAGGCGGTCGAGGGCGAGAACGCCGCGAAGACGGCGATGACGCTGTCGACGGCGGCGTTCGCCGAGGTTCAGGCCGAGTCGCGCCGGCGTGCGGAAGTTGCGTCCGCGAAGGCGACCGAGGCCGTGCTGATCGCGCAGCGCGAGCAGGAGCTCGCGCGCCTGGCGAAGGACCAGCTCGCGCCGCAGGAGATCGAGAAGAAGCGGATCGAGATCGCCGCCGAGGCGGAGGCCGAGAAGCGCCGGCGCGAGGCCAAGGGTGAGGCGGACGCGACCCTGCTGAAGTACGAGGCCGAGGCGGCCGGCGTGCAGAAGGTCATGGAGGCCAAGGCCGAGGGCTACCGCAAGCTCATCGAGGCGTGCGGCAGCGACTCGCAGGTCGGCCCGACGCTGCTGCTCATCGAGCAGCTCCCCAAGCTCGTCGAGGCCCAGGTGCAGGCCATCCAGCACCTCAAGATCGACAAGATCACCGTCTGGGACACCGGCACCGGCCCCAACGGCCGGAACACCACGAGCGACTTCCTGTCGGGCCTCGTCGGCTCGCTGCCGCGGATCCACGAACTCGCCCAGCAGGCCGGGATCGAGCTGCCGGCGGCCCTGGGACGCATCCGGTCGTCGGACACGCCGAAGACCCCCGCCGAGAACGGGACGAATCACAAGGCCTGAAGTCCGGCGGGGCGGCGGCGCGGTACGCTTAGGTCATGCGCCGCCGTCTCGCCGCTTTCGCGTTGCTCCCCGCCGCCCTCGTGCTGCCCGGCTGCCTTGAGCGCACGATCCGCATCACCAGCGAGCCCCCGGGGGCCGTGGTGTGGCTCAATGACACCGAGCTCGGGCGCACGCCTGTGGAGACCGACTTCACGTTCTACGGCGTGTACGACGTGCGCATGCACCTCGAGGGCTACGAGCCGCTGACCACCAGCCGCGAGGCCAAGGCGCCGTTCTACGAGTATCCCGGGATCGACATCTTCGCCGAGGCCGTGCCGGCGCGGATCCCCACGCTGGTGGAGTGGAACTTCGTCCTCGTGCCGCTGGCCGAGAAGGGCATGCCCAAGCCGCAGGCGGAGGGCGAGCTGCTCGGCCGCGCCCGCGAGATGCGCGGCACGCTGAACGAGGGGACGCCGGCCGACCTGCCGCCGGCGGAGACAGCCCCCAAGCCGTGATGAATGGCAACACGGCTCCCACTTTCCCCGGACCTGATCGACGCCGCGTGTGAGCTGCATTCCACGTTTGCGTCCTGGCGTCGCTCAGACGAGGCACTGTTTGTGCTGAGGATGTCTCTGCCGGGTATCTCGGCGGCCGACACTCTTGTCAAAGTTGCGGTCGTGAACGCGCTCTATTTCACGAACGTCTTTGCACTGGTGCGTGTCGCAGATCATTTCGCCGGCGTGCTCGCACGCCACGACTTGGCGAACGCTGGACCGGAGCTCGTGGAAGAACTCGCGCGGGTTCCACAAGGCGGAAGCGAATCCAGGCCCAAGCAGCGCCTCAGCCTGGCCGCAAAGTTCGCCCATTTCTTTGTCGATGAGGATCGGTTCCCGATCTATGACAAGTATGCCGTTCGGATGGTGGCGAGGCTCTCAAACGTGCCGGAAGCGGGCTTGAAGCAGCTACACCGCGTTCGCCGAGGCCTTCAACGAACTGGCAGCAAGGGCCGGAGTTGCGCATGACCGCCGACGGCTTGACCGATACTTGTGGATACAGGGGCAGTACGAAGACAGGCCGGCGAGCAGCGATCTCGAGGCCGCGTTCAAACGGGGCGAATGGCCACCTGTTTGAATCACGACGACCTGTTCGTCATCACCCGTGCCGGCACGCCCACGACCCGCTCGCCGTCGTCGACGTGGCGGATGACGACCGAGCCCGTTCCGACCAGGCACCCTGTGCCGATGCGGATGCTTGGCAGCACGCTGGCGCCCAGGCCCACGAGCGTGTGGGCGAGCACTTCAACGCGCCCGCCGAGGGCCGCCCGCGGTGCGATGTGCGCGTTGAAGCCGACCTTGCAGTCATGCTCGACGATCGCGCCAGAGTTCACGATCGCGTGGTCGCCGATCTTGGCGCGTGAGTGGATGATCGCCCCCGGGCCGACCCATACGCCCCGCCCGATCTGGGCCGAGGGGCTGATGAATGCGGTGGGGTGCACGATCGTCACGGCCCGCTCCCGCAGCTCGGGCGGGCAGGCGGTGAGTAATTTTTTTCTAAAATCAATATTGCCGACACCCAGAATCCACCGGCACTCCAAGGGGAGCCGGCGCATGTCGAGACCGCCCAAATGGGGGATTGACCCGGGTCCGCCCCCGACCGGGGCGTCGTGATCGTCGTCAAAAAACCCGGCAATCGGCACGTTGGCGAGCCGGGCGGCCTCGTTCACGACCAAAGCGTGCCCGCCTCCGCCCAGGATCACGATTCTGTCCATCATGCCATCAACCATGCGCGCAAAACCGTCGTCACACCACCCCCCCCGCCTTGACGAAAGCCTCGGCGGACGCGAGACTTGCCGCCCTACGCCCGACCCGGCCAGGACCGGGATGGGAAAAGCCTTGAAGGGCGCGAATCCCGCGCCCGGCACGGCCCGTACCGACTGGACCCGGCTCCGGCCGGCTTTTGCACCTGTTTGATCGCCGGGGCTTTACCCCCCGGCTTTGGAGTTTCGCATGGCTGCTCGTTCTTCCGGCTCGGGCTCGACGATCGCGTGGATGGTCATCATGGGGGTGCTGGGGCTGGGCGGGCTGATCTTCGGCCTGGTGATGTACAACCAGCGTCAGGCGGTGACGCGCGACCTCGCGGCGGTGAAGGTCGAGACGGCCGAATTCATCGCTGACGGCGAGCGTCGCCAAGACGCCCTGAACCCGGTGCGCGAGGCGGCCCGGGCGTCCAGGCCGGCGAAGTCGGTCGTGGGCTACCTCAGCGAGTCGATGCAGACGACGATGCAGCGCGTCACCGGGGCCCGGACCGACAAGCTTCCGGACCTCGAGCGCAAGCTCGGGTCGGTCGAGGGTGCGGACGGGATGAGCCTGCTCACGATCCTCGAGCAGAAGAAGAACGACGTCGCCGAGCTCGAGAAGCGGATTGTCGACGCCGACGCCGCCCGCAAGCGGGCCGAGCAGGACCGTGAGAACGAGGTCAAGCGCATCGGCGAGATGCAGACCGGCCTGGACAGCACGCTCGCGGCGCTCACCGCCGAGGTGAACAAGTACAAGGACGAGATCGAGTCCTACCGCGACGGCCTGAACAAGGCCCGCGGCGAGATGAACGCGGCCGTCGAGCGCGTCGAGGCCAAGGCCAGGGACGAGCAGGTCGCGCTGCAGAACCAGATCGCGGAGCTGGAGCGTGACAAGGTGCTGGCGAACGACACGATCAAGCGGCTGCAGACGGAGATCCGCGGCAAGCGCGTGCAGGCCGGCGACGAGGCCGCCCTCGTCGACGCGAGCGTGATCGGCATCGAGGGCTCGCAGAGCCAGGTCTACCTGAATGTCGGCAAGCGGAACAACGTCGTGCTGGGTATGACGTTCCAGATCTACTCCGAGTCCTCGGCCATCCGGCCCGACCCGACCACGGGCGAGTACCCCGAGGGCAAGGCCGCGGTCGAGGTCATCAAGGTCGACGAGACGTCGAGCACGGCCCGGATCGTCCGCGAGAAGCGTGGCAACCCGGTCGTTCGTGGCGACGTGGCGGCGAACGCGGCGTTCGATCCGAACAAGAAGTACACGTTCCTGGTCTTCGGCAACTTTGACCCCGAGGGCACCGGCACGCCGAACCCCCAGGGCCGCGCCGAGATCGAGGCGCTCATCACCGGTTGGGGCGGCAGCGTTGTTGACCAGCTCTCGGGCGATGTGGACTTCGTGGTGCTCGGGGCCCGCCCCGTGCTCCCCCCTCAGCCCCGCGACGACGCGCCCCCGGCCGTCATCACCGAGTTCATCCGTCAGCAGCGGATCGTGCAGCAGTACGACCGGCTGTTCCAGCAGGCGACCTCGACGAGCATCCCGGTGCTGAACGAGAACCGTCTGTACACGCTGACCGGCAAGCGCGGCACGCGGTAAGCGCACCCCCCCGGCTCGCTGAGAAGTCGACAGGATCGAATGGCGCGAAAACGCATGTCCCCGTGGCTTGAGCGCCCCGCGTACTGGGCGATCCGTGGCGCCTTGGGCGCGATGGGCACGGGCGACCTCAACGCCAACGTGCACCGGGCCAAGGTGCTCGGACGGTTCTTCGGCTCGCGCATCCAGCGCAAGCGGCTCGGGCGCGCGATGGACAACCTTCTGGTCGCGTTCCCCGACTGGGACGAGGCGCGGCGTCGCGAGTACGCGATCCTGAGCTATGAGCACCTGTTCACGCTCGCGGTGGAGATGGCGTACACGCCGCGGCTCTTGAGCGAGGACGGGTGGAGCGACCACCTGCGGATCGGGAACCTCGCGGACTCGGTGCGACACCTGGTGGCGGGCAAGCCGACGGTGATGATCACCGGTCACTGCGGCAGCTGGGAGCTGATGGGGTACATGCTGGCCCTGCTGGGCTTTCCGGTGCACGCGCTGTACCGGCCGCTGGACTTGAAGCCGCTGGACGAGTGGGTGCAGGCGAGCCGTCGCAGCCGCGGGCTGGTGCTCGTCGACAAGTTCGGCGCGACCGAGGCCCTGCCCAGGCTGCTCGACTCGGGCGGCGCCGCCGGGTTCATCGCGGACCAGAACGCCGGGGACAAGGGCATGTTCGTCCCGTTCTTCGGGCGGCTCGCGTCGACGTACAAGACGATCGGGCTGCTCGCGATCCGCTACGACGCGCCGATCCTGTGCGGGCAGGCGCGCCGGCTGGTGTGGGAGCGCGACCAGACGCAGGAGCGGCGCGAGACGCGCGCCGACGACGAGGAGGGCGAGCTGGGGTTCACGAACTGGAGCGGCGAGGCGATGCGGTACCGCATCGACATCGTGGACGTGATCAAGCCCGAGGAGTGGAAGACGCAGCCCGACCCGCTGTTCTACGTGACGGCCCGGTACCGGCGCGCGCTCGAGACGATGGTGCGCAAGGCGCCCGAGCAGAACCTGTGGATGCACCGGTACTGGAAGAGCCGCCCGCGCCACGAGCGCGAGGGCAAGCCCATGCCGGGGGGATTGCGGGAGAAGCTGCGGACGCTGCCGTGGATGACGGACGAGGAGATGGGGCGGATCGACGAGTGGACGCGACGGGATACGCTGGCACTGGCGGCGGCGAAGGCATGAACGAGCCGTGAGCGCGAGCTCACGGATAACCATCGTTTGCCGGATCAGTTCGGCGGATCGGCGACCATCGTTCCGTCACCGTTCACCGTGAGCTTGCGCTCACGGCTCGTTCAATGCCGGATCAGCGGCCGCTTCGGGCCGCCACCCGAACTGTGAAGACCGCGCGAAGAGCCACCCGAAAGCTCCCGCCCGCTACCGTTCTCCCATGCTTTCGACCCGCCGTCACTTCATGCTCAAGACGGGCGCCTTCGCGATGGGCTTCGCAGGCCTCCGTCGCGCGTGCGCTCAGCAGGCGCTCACCCTCGACGCGATCCGGCGCGGCAATGACATCGCCGGCTACGGCCCGCTCGTCCCCGACCCGAACAAGGTCATCGACCTGCCCAAGGGCTTCGGGTACCAGATCATCAGCAAGGCCGGCGATGTGATGGACGACGGGCTCTTTGTGCCCGGCAAGCACGACGGCATGGCCGCGTTTCCCGATCCTTCGGGGCCGGCGACGCGCTGCGTGATCGTGCGGAACCACGAGGTCGAGTACGCGCACGAGACCGTCGGCGCCTTCGGGCCCGATCACACGCTGCTCGCGAAGGTCGACGCGGCGAAGGTCTTCGACAAGGGCGGCGGCAAGCTCGTCTCCCGCGGCGGCACGACCACGCTCGTCTACGACACCGGCGGTGGGGGGGGTGGGAGCGCGAAGGGACGCCTCGAGGGCCACTGGCTCAGCCTCGCGGGGACCGAGCGCAACTGCGCCGGCGGGCCGACGCCGCGGAACTCGTGGATTTCGTGCGAGGAGTCGGTGGTGAAGCGCGGCACGACGCCCAAGGCGAAGGGCGCGACGACGGTGGAAGGGGCGTACGAGGTCGATCACGGGTGGTGCTTCGAGGTGCCCGCGTCCACGACGCCCGGGCTCGTGACGCCCGAGCCGATCAAGCCGATGGGCCGGTTCTATCACGAGGCGTGCGCCACGAACCCCCGCAGCGGCGTCGTGTACATGAGCGAGGACCGCGACGACGGCCTGCTGTACCGCTACATCCCGGTCAACAAGGACAAGCTGCTCGAGGGCGGACGCCTGCAGGCCCTCGCGGTCGTCGGCAAGGACTCGCTCGACACGCGGAACTGGAAAGAGCACACCGTGAGCCCGGGCGATCGGCTCGCGTGCCGCTGGATCGACCTCGAGAACATCGAGTCGCCCGACGACTCGCTGCGGCGCCAGGGCTTCGAGCGCGGCGCGGCGAGGCTGGCGCGGGTTGAGGGGATGTGGATGGGGGCCGACGCCGTGTACTTCGCGGCGACCAGCGGCGGCAAGGGCCAGCACGGGCAGATCTGGCGCTATCGGCCCGCCCCCGCGCCGATCGAGGGCACGCCGCGCGAGAGCGAGGAGCCCGGCACGCTCGAGCTGTTCATCGAGCCCAACGACCGCACGGTGATCAAGAACCCGGACAACCTCACGGTGTCGCCGTGGGGCGACCTGGTGGTGTGCGAGGACGACTGCGTGGACTGCGCCGATGCGCAGCGGCTCATGGGCGTGACGCCCGGCGGCGAGGTCTACATGATCGGGAGTAGCGTGCTGAACCGGTCGGAGCTGGCGGGGTGCACGTTCAGCCCGGACGGGACGACGCTGTTTGTGAACATCCAGAACGGGCCGGGGCTGACGCTCGCGATCTGGGGGCCGTGGCGGAAGGGGTAAGGCGCGGACCCGGCGGACGGAGCTCCGCCGGGGCACCCGCTGACCCCTCGCTCACGCTCGGGGCTCGTACCCTCGATTGATGATCCCCACCAGACCGGTCCCGCAGTCGGGTTCCACGCAGGTCCGTGTGCGCTACTGCGAATGCGACTCGATGGGTGTGGCCCACCACGCGGCGTACGTGCCGTGGCTGGAGATCGGGCGGACCGAGCTGCTCCGGGGCACGGGGGTGACGTACCGCGCGATGGAGGATGAGGGGGTGTTCCTCGTGATCGTGCGCCTCGAGGCGAAGTACCGGCGCCCGGTGAAATACGACGACGTCGTTGAGGTGCGGACGCGGGTGACGAAGACCTCGGCCGTGAAGCTCGAGCACGAGTACGACGTGGTTGTGGTGGAGCGGGACGGGCGGGCGATCGAGGAGTCGTGCGCGACCGCGGCGACGACGCTCGCGTGCGTCGATTGTGACGGGCGGGTCCGGGCTCTGCCGGCGTGGCTGAGCGGGATCGCCGATTCACGGACGGGGGGGCGGCCGGAGGGGCGGTCGGAGGGGACCGAGCGGCCGCCGAACGGTTCGGCCCGGTAGCGAAGTGGAGGGTGGGGGGGTCGCTACGATTCATGTCCCCGCGTGGGCGGGGGGCCAATGACCACGGACGTGTCCACGATTCCCGCCGGGGGAGACAGCACCAGGACCAGCAAGCGCCGGCGCCGCTGGACGCGCCGGCTCGTGCTGGGGCTGTTGCTGCTTGCGACGCTCACGCTGGGCGTGATGCGTTCACCGGTCACCGGGTGGATCGTGGGGCGCGGGGTGGCGCAGGCGCTGGGGTGCGACGCGAGCATCGGCTCGGCGATGATCAAATTCGACGGGCGGGTCGTCATCCGCGACCTGGTGCTCCGCGTGCCGGGGCTCGACGGTGCGGCCGGTGAGTTCCTGCGGGCGCGGCGCGTGGAAGTGGACGTCGACTGGACTCCCGCGATGGGGCTTTCCGCGCCGACGGTGTCCGGTGTGCGGATGTACGAGCCGCTGGCGCGGGTGAGCGTTCTCAAGGACGGGTCGGGCGTGAGCCTCTCGGGGCTTCGGCCGCCCCCGGGGGGTGGCGGGTCGTCGCGCCCGCCGCGGATCGATGCGTTCGCGGCGATCCTCGAATTCGGCGAGCACGGGCGTGACGGCTCGTACCAGATGCTCAAGGCGATCCCGGTGACGGGATCGCTCACGCCGCTGAGCGCGACCGAACCGAAGTTTGCGGTGAAGCTGCAGGAGATCCAGGGGCCGTCGAGCGACAAGGGGTTGCTGCTCGAGGGCGACCTCGACCTCGCGAGCGGTCCGGTGCTCGAGCTGCGCCTGTACAACGTCGACCTCGCGCGGTGGCGGGCGGAGACGGTGCCCGCGGTGATGCGGGACGTGTGGTCGACGCTGGGGATGAGCGGGAAGGTGACGCTGGCGACGCTGCGGTTCGACGGCGGCGGTGGGAAACCGGGCGCGAGTGGGGGGGCGGCGGGAACCGGCGGCGACTTCCGCGTGGGGCTCGACCTCGCGGACGTGTCGATGAACGCGCTGATCCCGTCGGACGTGCCGTCGAGGCCCGGGGCCGACCGGCCGTTGGTGTTGACGAACGTGAACGGGCGGCTGACGTTCGAGAGCAAGGGGCTGACGGCGCGGCTGAAGGGGGACGTGGAGGACATGCCGGCGCAGGTGGTGCTCACGACCGACGGGATCGGGCTCGACGCGCCGGTGCGGTGCGAGCTCATCATCGAGAGGTTCGAGGTGGGCAAGGACCCGGACCTCATGCCGTTCGCTCCGCCGATCGTGCGCGAGAACTTCGCGCGCTTCAGCGGTCCGACGGCGGTGGTGGACGCGCGGGTGGTCGTGACGCGCGGGGCGAGCGTGAACGGCGTTCCGGGGGCGCTGGCCACAGAGGGATCGATCACGTTCGAGAACGGGGCGGCGGCGTTCGACAAGTTCCGGTACCCGGTCGAGCAGATGCGCGGGCTCGTGAAGTTTGATGACAAGGCCGTCGAGCTCGTGAACATCCGCGGGCGCGGGCCGACGGGGGCGATCGTGTCCGCGGACGGGCGGATCTCCCCGCCCCGCAAGGGCGCCGAGATGCTCGTGAACGTGCTCGTTCTCGACGCGCCGATCGACGAGCACCTGCTGGGGGCGATGACCAGGGACAAGCGCGAGGTGATGGAGAAGCTGTTCAACCACACCGCCGCGGCGGAGCTGGCGCGGTGCGGGCTCACCGCGACCCCGGCCGAGCACGCCGAGGCCGTCGCGGCGCTCGAGCGGGTTCGCAGCGAGCGTGCAGCGGCCGATCGGCTCGCCGGCGAGCCCGGGACGGCCGAGCTCGTGGCCCAGTTGACGGCTCGCGAAGCGGAGCTCGGCGCCCTCGCCTCACGCCCGGTGTTCGAGCTGGGCGGCAAGGTCGGGATCGACGTGCACGTGTTCAGCCCGCTCGACAAGCACGAATGGGACTGGAACGTGGACGTGCGGTTCCCCCGCGCGGGCGTGCTCCCGAGCGTCTTCCCGCTGCCGATGATCCTCACCGACGGCTTCCTGAAGCTCAACGAACACGAGGCGAAGCTCGTCTCGGGAACATTTACCGGGCTCAAAGGCGGGACGGCGAGCGTCGAAGCGATGGTGAAATTCGACGGCCCGCACGCCGAGCCCGAGGTGCAAGTCCGGGCCGACGACGTGCCCGTTGATGCGCTGCTGCTGCACGCCGTCGCGTACGACGAGGACATCGGGCGGGCGCTCGAAAGGCCCAAGGCGGGGTCCGCGGCGGCGCTGCTCTCGCGTCTCGCGCTCGAAGGGACGGTGGGGTGCACGGCGGTCGTCATCCCGGGCGAGACGCCCGGCGCCGATCCGGCGTACGACGTCACGGTCGAGGTGAACGGGCTGCGCGCCCGCCCGGCCAACGCCGCGGCGGACGGCGTGCGCCTTGAGGATGTGCGTGGCCGGCTGCGCGTGATGCCCGGCAAGTTCGAGGTGCCGGGCCTCAGCGCGACCATGGTGAGCGGCGCGACCGACGATGCGGGCGGCGGTGGGGGCGGGACGCCGATCGGGCGCCTCTCGATCGTGCTCGACCAGGTGCGCAAGAAGCCCGGAGGGAGCGGAGAGTCTGGTGGGTTTGACGCCGCGGTGACGGCCAACGACCTCGATATCTCCGCTCCGTTCGAGTCGCTCGTCGGCGTGGTTGCCGAAGGGGCCGCTCAGCGGCTTCGAGACCTGCGGGCCGATCACCACCCTTCGGGGGTGATCGACGCGAACGTCCAGTACGCCGAACGCCCGGGCTCTGAGCCGCGCGTGGCCCTCACGATTGCGAATCCGCGCTGGCTTGCGGTCGATGCGCTTGGCGGGCGGGTGGAGCTCTCGCGGTTCGAGGGAACCGTGGCCGCGACGATCGAACGCGCCACGAGCGTGGCGTTCGACGGCGTGCGGGCCGACCTCGCGTTTGATGGCGAATCCGCGGGCAGCGTGAGCGCCGATGGCGACACCGATATCGGCGCCACTTCAGCGGCCGCGCCCGACGCCCCGGCCGGGCCCGAGCGCCGGTTGCACGTCGAGCTCAACGACGGGCGATTCGAGAGCGGCTTCACGGAAGCGCTGGTCCGCGAATTCGGCGGCGACGACGCCGGTGAGGCGTACGCGGGCGCCGAGGCCTCCGGTGCGTTCACGGCGGTTGCTGACATCACGTCGAGCCCCGCGGGACGCAGCGTGACCGCCCGGATCGATCCGGGCGAGGTCACCGCGCGGGTCGCCGGGCGCCAGATTGACGCCTCGCAGATGACGGGGGCGGTCACGATCGAGCGGCGCGCGGGCGATCCGGCCGGAGCCGCGAGGGGGCGGATTGACCGGCTGGCTGCCCGCGTCGGGGCCGCGAGCGTCAGTGTTGACGGCGAATGGGTGCTTGAGGACGACGGCGGCGCGGAGGTCCAGCTCCGGTTCGACGCGTCGGCGCCTTCGCTCGACGACGTGACACTCGCCCTCCTGCCTCATCGCCTGCGGACGCTGGCCTCCGAGCGACACGTCCGGATCAACGGCCCGATCGTGGCGCGCGACGCCCGGATTTCCTGGCAGCGCGAAAGGTCCGGCGCCGAGCCGGGCGTCGGGTTCGCCGGGGACATCGAGTTTGCACGGGCGGCGTTCGAAGCCGGCGTCGATATCGTCGACGCCGACGGCACCGCGCGCGTTGACTTCATCGACACCGAGGCCGGTGAGCGCTGGTCGATCGATGTCGACGCGCCGGGGCTCAGTGCCGAAGGCATCACGCTCGAACGCGCCATCGCCGCGGTCACCGGCGGCGAGCACGGGGTGAGCCTGCGATCGTTCGAGGCCGATTGCCACGGCGGGCGCCTGGTGGCCCAGGCCGTCAGCCGGCCCGGCGACGGGACCGACGCACCGACGCGCTACGACGCGACCCTGACGCTGTCGGGGGCCCGATTCGCCGGCGTGCTTGGCGACTTGGGTCGCGCCGGCAAGCCCGCCGGCGAACTCGCCGATGCCGGTGCGCCGGACGCTCGGCGTCCGGATGTGGGCTCCGGCGAAGCCCACGCGGCCGACGAATCCCGCGGGTGGCTCGACGCGACGTTCTCGCTTTCGGGCGAGGCGGGGCGTCCGGAGTCGCGCCTCGGCGGCGGGGCCGTGCGCGTGAGCGGGGGCGACGTGATTCGGCTGCCGCTGGTGCTGCCGCTGATGGAAATGAGCAACATGGCCCTCCCCGCGAGCGACTCGCTCGACTACGCCGACGCCTCGTTCCACATCGAGGGGGAGCGGGTGCACCTGTCGCAGGCGGCGATCCTCTCCGACGCGATCGGGCTCGTCGGCTACGGCACGATCGATCTCGCCAGCCGTGCGCTCGATCTCAAGTTCAACACCCTCGCGGCCACGCGGATCCCGCTGTGGTCGGATATGTGGGAGACGGTCCGCAACGAGATCGTGGGCACGGCCGTGCGCGGCACCATCGACGACCCGACCTACGAGCCCGAGAGCCTGGGCGGGACGCGTCGCTTTCTCGAGAACGTCTTCGGCCCCCGCGGGTCGGCGATCGAGTTCGATCCCGTGAGGGTGGATCAGGCCGCCCGGGCCGAGCGGGTCCGGCTCAAGCGGGCTTCCCTCCCGCCGGCCCAACCCCCCGCGCGGCCCCCGTCGCACGATCGCCATCACGGGTCGGACGCTACCGTGAGGCCATGACCACGCCGTCCGGGCCGCAGCCGCCCCCACCGCCACCGCCGCCCCCGCAGCACAACCGGCAGGAGCTGGACCCGCCCACCCCGGGCGAGGTCGTTGCGGTCCCGATCGCGGCCCCGCCGGAGCGCCCGGCGCAGCGGCGCGTCGACGACCCCGGCGTGCAGAAGCGGCTCGACGAGCTCATCCGCGACATCGGCGGCGAGCCGGGCACGTTCAACGCGTCGCTCATCAAGGAGCTGCTGAGCGCGTCGCTCAAGCTCATCCCCGACGGACGCGACACGGGCGAGCTCAAGCTCATCACCACGGCGGTGAAGGAACTCCGCTACGCCTTCCGCGTCTTCGGGCAATACGCCCAGCCGCACAAGGTGAGCATCTTCGGCTCGGCCCGCACCAAGCAGGACCACGAGGACTACGCGGCGACCATCGAATTCAGCAAGGCGATGGCCGACGCGGGCTGGATGGTCATCACCGGCGCCGGCGGCGGGATCATGCAGGCCGGGCACGTGGGCCCGGGGCGCGAGAAGAGCTTCGGCGTGGCGATCCGCCTGCCGTTCGAGACGACGGCCAACGAGGTGATCGCCGGCGACGAGAAGCTCATCCACTTCCGCTACTTCTTCACCCGCAAGCTCATGTTCCTGAGCCAGGCGGAGGCGGTGGCCCTGTTCCCGGGCGGCTTCGGCACGATGGACGAGGCGTTCGAGGTCCTCACGCTCATCCAGACGGGCAAAAGCTCGATGATCCCCGTCGTGTGCTGCGAGGGACGCGGGCACACCTACTGGGCCGAGTTCGACGAGTGGGTGCGCAAGAGCCTGCTCACCCGCGGCCTGATCAGCCCGGAAGACACGGGCTTGTACTACCGCGCCAAGGACCCCGCCGACGCCGCGAGGCACATCCTCAGGTTCTACCGCGTGTATCACTCGTCGCGGTACGTGGGCGACGACCTGGTGATCCGCCTCAACCACCGCATCCGCGACGAGGATGCGGCCCGGCTCGAGACCGAGTTCAAGGGCCTGATCAAGACGGGCGGCATGACACAGCGCGGGCCGTATCCGGTCGAGGACGATCACCTGTCGCTCCCGCGTCTGGCGTTCACGCACAACCGGAACAAGTTCGGGCTCGTGCGCCGGCTGGTGGAGCGGATCAACGAGTGCGAGCCGGGGTGAGCGGGGAGTAGTGCGAGTGGACCGGGAGAGCAACGGGTGCTGAGTCGACCGGACGAGTCGCTGAGCCGGCGGGGTGCGCTGGGGTCGCTCGCGCTGCTGGCCGGCGGGCCGGGCGTCGTGTGGCTGCTGGTGAGCTCGCGTCCGCAAACCGAGCACGCCGCAGTGGTCGCAAAGACCTGGACCTGGGACGTCGTCGCGCGGGGCGTGGTGGGGCTTCCGGTCGAGGACATGACGAAGGTCGCGCTCACGGGCGGGGGACCGGCGGGAGTGGGGGGGGCGGGTGAATCGCTGGCAAAGACTTCGGAGCGGTGGCGCTCGCTGCGCGACGCGATCGAGGGCGCGGGAAGGGCCTCGCGCGAAGACTTCAAACGCGGGCGCGTCCAGTGGATCGAGGGGTGGATGCTCTCGCCGACCGACATCGCCCTGTGCGCGCTGGCGGCCGCCCAATCGAGCCCGGAGGCGGGCTGATGCTGGTCTCGCTCGACGACGACGCGTGCCGGGCCCGGTTCGAGGCCGACGTGTGCGTGATCGGCGCGGGGGCGGCCGGGATCACGATTGCCCGCGAACTCTCCGGTACGGCGTGGCGCGTGCTCCTCGTCGAGAGCGGGGGGTTCGAGCAGGACCCGCGCACGCGGGCGCTCTACGAGGGCACGGCGTGGCCGGAGCTCGATTACCCGGCCGCCCGCACGCGACTTCGTGCGTTCGGCGGCAGCACCGGCCACTGGAACGGCTGGTGCGCCCCGATGCCGGCGAACACGTTCGCCCGGCGGGCGTGGGTCCCGCGCAGCGGGTGGCCGATCACGCGGCGCGACCTTGAGGCGTATTACCGGCGGGCCCACTCGATCCTCGAGCTGGGCGAGTTCGACTACAGCACTCGGGGCGGGCCGCCCTCCGAGGCCCTGTACGCGCAGGGGGCCCGGCCCTGCTCCCGGTGACGTTCCGCCTGAGCCCGCCGACACGCATGGGCATCACATACCGCGAGCCGCTGGCCAGGGCGTCGAACGTGACGGTGCTCACGCGGGCGAACCTGCTGCCCATGGCCGATCCCGGATCCGGTCACCCGATCGGCGATGTGCAGCTCCCTCGCTCAACGGGCGCCGCGCGACAGTGCACGCCCGCCAGTACGTCCTCGCGTGCGGCGGCCTCGAGAACGCACGGCTGCTGCTCGCGAGCGCCGACCGCGTCCGCGGCGGGCTGGCGAACTCGAGCGGCTTCGTCGGGCGATGCTTCATGGAGCACTGGTGGTCGCCGCGCCGGGCCGAGGTGCTGACCCGTGGTGACTGGTGGGAGCGGCTCGCCCCGACGGAGATCGGCGGCGCAAAGGTGGTGCCGATGTTCGAGGTGTCGCCGGCCGCCCAGGAAGCGATGCAGCTCCTGGAGTGCAACGTGCGGGTTGACGTCCCGGGCGCGCAGCGCGAGCCGGGATCGGCGTGGGCCCGACTGCGGCTGAGCATCTGCGGCGAGCAGGCGCCCGACCCGCGCAGCCGGATCGTTCTCGGTGATGGGGATGACGAGCTGGGTGTCCCGCGCGTTCACGTCGAGTGGAGCCTGGGCGAGCCGGAGCGGCGCACGGCCCGGGAGGCCGCGACCCTCTTTGCGCGGGCGCTGGGCGAGGCGGGCCTGGGCCGGGTGAAGCTGCTCGGTGAGCCGTCGGACGATCCCTGGCCGAAGTCCATCTGGGGCGCGAGCCACCACCTCGGCACGGCAAGGATGAGCGCCGACCCGCGTGAGGGCGTGGTCGACGCCTCATGCTGACGCATGACGTGCCGAACCTGAGCATCGCGGGCAGCGCCGTGTTCCCCACACGGGCAGCCATGTGAACCCGACGCTCACGATCGTGGCGATGGCGCTGCGTCACGCCGAGGCGCTCGGGGCGCGCCTAAAGGGTGGGGGATAACAAGGTCGATCGTGGCGATTACCGCTTCGGGCGGATCGCCGAGCGCGTGCTCTTGCGTTCGCCGCCGGTGAGGCGCGACTGGTCCTGCGTGCGCCCGTTCACCGCGCTGCCCGTCGGGCGGTCGCTGCCCGAGCGGCGAATCTCGGTGCTCCGCGGCTCGGTACGGGAGCGCTGCTGCGAGCCGGAGTCGCGCCCGATACGCTCGAGGGGCGGCCGGTAGGGTGTGGCCACGGAGCGGTGGGGCTGAGTCCGGGACGGCGGTTTGTACAGCGTGGACCGGTGAAAGTCGAGCTCCGCGCGACGGTCCCTGTCGATGTAACGTTCGTCGTCGCACACGCCGTTGCGGTTGTAATCGCGCACGACGCGCCCGTCGAGCACGACGACCGTCGAGGCGTCGCGGTCGTACAGGCATCGGCGCCCGAGGTGGTCGTAGAAGACGCGGCTCTGGCGCCCGTCGATGACGCTTTCGTGGAGCAGGCCGGTCGCGTCGCGGTACAGAATGGCGCGGTCGTTGGAGCCCGGGCGCGTGAACTCGTTGAGGACAACGAGACGGTCGTGCGCGTCGAAGGGCTCGACAAGCGAATTCTGAGCGACCACGGCGCCGCTCGGGATCACGATGCTGCTGCCGCACGTCGCTTCATCGTGCACCTGGCCAACCACGACGGCCGAGTCGGCGTCGACCCACGCGGGTTGGTACCCCCGGGCGACCATCGCCGGTGCGTTCGCCGGCGCGGAGATACGCATCGGCGTGTTCCCGGCCCACCCCTGCCGGATGGCGCCGGCGGAGCCGGGGGGGATGGTCACGACCGTCGGTTGCGCAGTGGACTGCACGATCGCGGGCTCGGCGACGACCTGCCGCACCAGCTCCGGGCGGGAGGACACCCACGAGCCCCCTTCCGCCACCACGATGCGGTCATCGCATGGCTGCGGCGGGCCGGCCCACGCGTTCGGGGCAACTGCGGCAAACAGAACACCGATGAGCGGGAACGCACGCGTCTTGGTCATGTTTCACCTGCCACGGCGGCGCGAACTCGCGGGCGTACCCGCACGACTCGCCACCAATCAACTCTACATCACGCCGAGCCCGTTGGTTCTCGAAACCATCACGGATGTTTCGGATATTTCCCGTGTTACTGGACGCCGTATTCCGCCCACGTCGAGCTCGTCTCGCTCACCCGCACGCGTTCGACCTTCAGCCCCGGGGCGAAGCGGTATTTGTGCCCCTGGTCGTCCATGTATTCGCGTCCGGCCCGGATCTCCGCGGCAATGTGGTCGTAGAAGTGCTTGGCGAGCACCTCGGTCGTGGGGTCGGCGTTGTCGAAGGTCACCACTCGCTCGCGCATGGCCGGGTCCATCGTGGCCAGCACCGGGTCCTTCGAGTTCATCGCCATCGCGTGGTCGAACCGGCGGATGAACTCGTCGAGGGCGAGCTTGATCGCCTTGAAATCGCAGATCATGTCCTGGGCGTCGAGCCGCTCGGCCGCGAGCACCACGTCGACCCGGCGGGTGTGCCCGTGCGGAAAGCGGCACAGCCCGGGGTGCTTGAAGAGCATGTGCCCGCTTTCGATCTCGAACGACTTGCAGACGCGGTACGGCAAACGGAGTCTCCGAAGAGGAGTTCACCACAGAGGCGTAGAGGTCGCAGAGGAAGACATCAAACCTGGATCGAGATCCCGGTCCTCGTTCCTCTCTGTGCCATCTGCGCCTCTGCGGTGAATTCCATTGCTCAAGGATAGGGAACCAGCCGCGATCTAGGTCCCTCGTTTGTTCCCGAAGAGTTCGATGTGCAGCCGGTGGCAATACCGCCACCCCCGTTCGGCGCAGGCCTGGACGACCCACGCCTTGCGCTCAGAGGTGGGCGTCGTGACACCCTCGGGCATGAGCAGGATGTCTGCGGGGGTCCAGCCGTGCAGTTGGGCGAGCAGAGCGTCGATCTCCGCGAGGTCATGTTCCCCCGCGACCACGAACTTGAGCTGGCGCCCCCCGCCCGCCGATGGGGGGTGCCGGTCGAGCATCGCCTGCAGCGCGGGGATGTTGATTCGGCGCTGCTCGTGCCTTTGTGACCACGCCCCGCCCACCGCCCCCCCCACATCGCTCGGCGTCGAGTTGCTCAGCTTCGGCGAGATCGACATCAGCCCGCACGTCGACGGCGTGATCTCGGGCCGGTCGATTGTCCCCGCCGTCTCGATCGTCACGTGGAGACCGGCCTCCGTCAGCCGCTGGCACAGCTCGGCGGCGCCCGCGAACATCATCGGCTCGCCCCCCGTCACCACCGCGTGCCGGTACGCGGGACGCGACGAACCCTCCGAGACGAGATCGTCGATGGTCCGCTTCGTCCCCTCCGGCCTCCACGACGCGTACGGCGTGTCGCACCACACGCACCGCAGATTGCACCCCGACAGGCGCACGAACCAGCTCGGTACGCCCGTGAGCACGCCCTCGCCCTGGATCGAGAAGAACGTCTCCGATACCGGCATCGCGTCGGGCGACCCGCTCGCGGCGCTCTCCGACGACGGTTCGGTCGAATCGGCTCTGGGCAGCGGCACGCTCACGTGCGCTCCGCCCGCGCGGGGGTGGCAGTGGGGGGTGTCGGGGCGTAGCGAGTCGGATCGGCGACACCCGCCTCCGCGAACCCCCGGGCCCGATGCACGCATGCATCGCACCGACCACACGCGAGGACGCCCACCCGCCCCGCGCCGCGCCGGCGCTCCGCGCCCGAGCCCCCCCCTCCCCCGCCCGCCGCGCCCGCGTCCATCGACACCGGGTCGTAGCACGAGTGCGTCAGCCCGAAATCAACCCCGAGCTCCACGCCCAGCCGGATGATCCCCGCCTTGGTCAGGGCCACCAGGGGCGCGTGCACGTGGAAGGGGCGGTTCTGCTGCGCGCCCGCCCGGGTGCCCGCCGTCGCCGCCTTCTCGAAGGCTCGCAGGAACGGCTCGCGGCAATCGGGGTACCCCGAGTAGTCGACCGCGTTGACACCCACGAACAGGTCGCTCGCGCCGCTCGTCTCGGCCACGCCCGCCGCGATCGCCAGGAAGATCAGGTTCCGGGCCGGCACGTACGTCACCGGCGATTCGTCGTGACGCGACGTCGCCGGCGGCAGGGCCCGGTCCTTGGGCACGTCGATCGCATCGTCGGTCAGGGCCGAGCCCCCGACCGCCCGCAGGTCGATCGGCACGACGACGTGGCGTGTCGCCTCCATCGCCTGCGCGACCGCGGCCGCCGCCAGCAGCTCTACCCGGTGACGCTGCCCGTAGTCAAAGCTCAGCGCGAGCGTGTCGAACCCGCGCGAGCGCGCCACCGCGAGCACGACAGCGCTGTCGAGCCCTCCCGAAACCAGCACAACTGCCGACGGACGTGAGGTCACGCGCAATGGTACCGAGCACCGACCCCCCCCCGCTTCATCCCGCCCGATGACCAGGGGCTTACGCCGCCTGCGAACGACGCCCGGCGGCCAGTACGCACGAATTGACCAGCATGGCCACCGCTCCGCCCGCGTCGTCAAGGTTGAGCGTGGTTCCCAGCGCCTTCACCGCCATCTCCGCCGCCGCGTTTACGGGCGTCAGGTTCAGCGCCTGCGCCGTCGACCGCATCGAGACGCACAGGCGCCGCACCGCCTCGCTGTCGCCCACGGTGACCGCCGCCTGGATCTTCAGGGCCTCGCCCAGCAGGTCGTCGAGCACGGCCGCCAGGCTCGCGCCGGTCAACGCCTCGGCGGCGACGCCCGAATGCGTCCCTTCCGGCCCAAGGAACTCCGCCAGCAGCCGGATGAGGAACGAGCCCTCGAACGGCTTGGCCATGAACGCGCTCGCCCGCAGACGCCCGATCCGGGCCCGGATCGCGGGGTCCGTCTCCGACGTGGCGACGATGACGGGCGTGTTGATCTTCTTCGCGGCGAGCTCGGCGATGAGTTGGCCCGCGTCGGCGTCCTCGAGGTTGTGATCGCACAGGATGGCGCCGAACCCCTCGGGTGCACGCTGGACCGCCGCCCGGCACGAGCCGACCACCGTCACGCTCACGCACGTCTCGCGGAGCAGGTGGCGCACCAGCCGGGCCTGGACGGCGGAGTCCTCGGCCAAGAGCAGCGAGCCGCGGAGCTCGGCCGGATCGACGCGCTCGAGCGTGGGCAGCCACTTGCTGAACAGGTCGAGCCGGTCGAAGTCGTTGGGGTTGATCCGGTGCTTGAACTGGATCGCGACGTCGTGGATCACGCCCTCGCGGTGCAGGCAGCGGAGCACCTTGCCCGGGACAGCCTGTTCGCCGCCGCCGAGCAGCGGCAGCATCACCGTGCACTCGGCGCCCGCGTGCAGGTACGCCCGGTGCAGCACGCACATGCCCGTGGACGACAGGTTTCGCCCGGCGATCGTGACGGTGCTCCGGCCTCCGGGCTGGTCGATGTGCAGCGCGAGGGCCGCACGCCGGAAGGGCCGGCGCGTGTGGGCGCGCTTGCTCCCCAGGGGGCTCTCCTCGGCGTCGATGCGGTCGAGCAGCGCATCGAGGTCGCGCATCGACAACCCGAGCGAGTTGGGGGGCGTCGAAGATCGCGACGGTGAATTGGTCGGGGTGGGCATGGTCTTTGGCGGGCGAGAGCGTTGAGGGAACCCCGATAGATCGGCGTGCGCGCGTGGGCACTGTCCCGCGAGACTCGCGCGGGTGCTCATTCGGGTCGGGGTGTGCCGACGGATATCGGACGCCTTCGCCGGTCCGGTGGTCGCGGCGGGCTATTTCGAGCGGCTCGGGGGTGGTGGGGGCGGGCGCAGGTCATTTGCCAGCGCGAGCAGGGCCGCCAGCGCCGCCGCGGTCTGGGCGTTCACCTGCACCGTGTCGAACATGCTCACGAACACCAGCCCCAGCAGGGCCGCCGCGGGTCCGGCGTCGAGAGCCCAGGTCTCCCCTGTGCGGGGCCGTGCCGACCGCAGCGCGCACACGACCAGGCCGGCCAGCAGCCCGGCCCCGATCAGCCCGGTCGTCGCCCCCGCGTGCAGCAGACCGTTGTGGGCGTGCGCGTGCACGCGCCGAGTCGCCGGGTCGATTCCCTGGGCCTTCAAGTGGTCGATGACCCAGGGGCGATAGCCCCCCGCGCCGACGCCGTGCAGGGGATGCTCGCCGATCGCCTCGATCGCCCACCAGTTCAACAACAGGCGAGCCCCCGTGTCGCTCGTAAATTTTTTGTCGCGGAACGCGCCGGTCACCTCGTCGTAGCCGGCGTGCGCCCGTCGCGTGACGCCGGGACCGATCCACGCTGCCGCGGCGATGGCGACCACGCCGATCACCACCGCCGCCGCCAGCACTCGCCCGGAGCTGAGCGATTCACGAAGTCGCGTGCGCCCCAGCCACACCGATCCGCACACGCCCACGCCCAGGAGCCCCGCCGACGCGATCCACGCCCCGCGCGTCCCGGTCGCGAACACCGCCGCGAGCGTCACCACCACCAGCGCCGTACGGATCACCCTTCGCCGGCCCGCACCCAGCAGAGCCCCCGGCAGGTGCAGCCCCAGCGCCGCGCACAGCAGCGAGCCGCCGACAACCGGGTCCCACCACCCCGAGTTCCGGTCCGCCAGCCGCGGCCACGTGATCGCCCCAATCCCCGCGTGCGTCCCGATCGCGTGCCCGAGCTGGCTCAGATTCCCGAGCAGGAACCCCGCCGCGAGCGCCGCGCACAGCAGCCGCCGCCGATCGAGGACCGGCCACAGCAGCGGCGCCAGCGCCGCGAACCGAAAGGTCCCGACTTCGTCGACCCCCTCCGACGGATCCGCCGACCACGCGAGCGTGAGCGTCCACCACAGCCCCCATGCCACGTACAGCCACGCGAAGGGCGACCACACCACCGGCAGGTACATCCGCCAGATCCACGGCAGACGCACCAGCACCACAAGCACGAGGGGCACGAACGAGAACTCGACCACGCTCGTCGGACCGCCGAGTGCAACGAGGGCCGCCGCGCCCGCCCAGACGTGCGCCGGGTACCCCAGGCGGGCCTCGGATCGCTGCCGCTGGAAGGCGGAGGCGACTTGTTCGGGAGATTGTCGTGCCAGGAGTCCCACGGTCCGATCATCTTCGATCCGGCGACCCCGATCAACCGGACGTTGGTGGGGGGGGTGGGTCCAATTCGTTTGGACCCCGAACCCGGACGAATCCCTCGCCGAAGACATCTGTACAAGAATGAGCCCTCTGGCGCCCCTCTGGCGTCCGGGCTGATCGTGGGAGTGCCTGGCACATGAACGACATCCGGCGTGTATTGCGAGCGGCGTCCTGGCGGCTGTTCTTTTCCGCGGCCGTCCGCTGGCTCGTCTGGGGCGTGATCGTGGTGCTCGGCGCCGCGATCGTCGCCCGCATCGTCCAGAAGGGCACCGCGTGGGACCTTCCCTGGCAGGCCGTGGCGATGTGGGCGCCCCTGGGCGTCCTCGCGCTCGCGCTGCTCCTGGGCATCCTCACCCGCCCCGATCGCTCCGCCACCGCTCGCCGGGTTGACGAAGGCGCCGACCTGCGCGAGGCGATCAGCACCGCGCTGTGGGCTCAGGGTCAGGACGACCCGTGGTCCCGCGCCGCGGTCGAGTCGGCCGCCGCACGCGCCCGCACAGTGAACGTTCGCCAGGCCGTGCCGGTCACGGCCCCGCGGTCGTGGCCCTGGACCATGGCCCTCGCGGTGGGTCTGGTCATCGCCTGGTTTGTCCCCAGTTTCGACCTCTTCGGCGAGCGCGCCAAGAACGAGGAAACGAAGAAGAAGATCGAGCAGGTCACCCACGCCCAGTCGCAGGCCGACCAGGTCAAGCAGAAGCTCGAGCAGATCTCCCAGAAGCTCAACCTCGACAAGAAGGACGATCCGGCGCCCGAGGCGCCCAACGCGCCCGAGAGCCCCAAGTCGCCGGAGGAGATCCGCCTCCAGGCTGTCCGTCAGCTCACGGCCATGAAGGACCGCCTCGACGAGCTCAAGATGTCCCCCGCCCAGCAGGGCCTCAAGGCGCTGCAGGACAAGCTGCAGAACCTCCGCACCCCCGGCGAAGGCCCGCTCACCGAGCTCAGCAAGGAGCTCTCCAAGGGCAACTTCGAGAAGGCCGCGGGCGAGCTCCAGAAGATGGCCGAGCAGATGGCCAACAACTCGATGAGCCCCGAGCAGAAGGCCAAGGTCGAGGAGCAGCTCAAGAAGCTCGCCGAGCAGCTCGCCCAGGCCGCACAGGACAAGAAGGATCTCGAGAAGAAGCTCTCGCAGGCCGGGCTCGATCCCAAGCTCGCGTCCGATCCCAAGGCTCTGGCCGACGCGCTCAAGAAGAGCGAGAACCTCTCCCAGGAGCAGAAGGACCAGCTCAAGAAGGAATCCGAGTCCCAGCAGCAGTGCCAGAACGCCTGCCAGGGCATGTCCGAGTCCATGAGCAAGATGGCCGAGTCCATGAGCAAGGAAGGCCAGAGCGGCCAGCAGGGCCAGCAGCAGGGAATGGAGAAACTCTCCGACCAGCTCGCCCAGCTCGAGCAGATGTCGCAGGAAATGGAGTCCGCCAAGGCCGCCGGTGAGGAAGTCAGCCAGCAGCTCGAAGCGCTGTCGAGCTTCTCCGAGTGCGACGGCAAGGGCATGGGCGCCTGCAAGAACGGGCTCGAAGGCTCCTGCCAGAAGGAAGGCACCGGCGAGTGGCGCGAAGGCTGGAACGAGAGCAAGGGCAAGGGCGCCGGCGGCCCGGGCCGCGGCCAGGGCGGCCAGATCGGCTCCACCGAAGCCGCCATCGACCGCGAGAAGAAGAAGTTCAAGTCCCCCACCCAGGGCGGCCCCATCATCTCGAGCCGCATGATCGAGGGCGAGCAGATCAAGGGCGAGAGCAAGGCCGAGTTCAGCGCCGCCGTCGTCGCCGCCGATCAGGCCGCCGCCGAGGCCATCGACAACAACGTCATCCCCCGCGAATACCACGCGGCGGTGAAGCACTACTTCGGCCGTCTCAAGGCCAAGGCGAACGTCTCCGAGGCCACGCCCGCGGCCCCGGCCGCTCCTTCCGCCGCCCCGTCGGCCGAGGACAAGAAGTAAGCATGCGTCGGCGCGAAGCGCTCGCGGGAATCGCGTCGGGACTCGTCGGCGCGACGGCCTTCGCGGGCAGGTCGCGGCGCGCCGCCGACGAGGTCGTGCTCTACTCCAGCGTTGATTCGGAGTTCCTCGGGCCCGTCGTCGCGGCCTACGAGAAATCCGCCGGCGTGCACGTTCGCGTCGTGGGCGACACCGAAGCCACCAAGACCACCGGCCTCGTTCAGCGTCTCCTCGCCGAACGCCGCAATCCCCGCTGCGACGTGTGGTGGTCGAGCGAAGCCCTCGGCACCGCCGAGCTGGCCCAAGGCAGCGTCTTCGACGAGTACGACTCGCCCGCGGCCAAAGACTGGCCCGCCCGCTACCGCGACCCCGCGAGGCGCTGGTACGCCCTCGCGCTGCGGGCCCGCGTCATCGTCTACAACCGCGACCGCGTCACCGGCGCCGATGTTCCCGTCACCCTCGCCGACCTCCTGCACGAACGCTTCAAGGGACGCGTCGGCATGGCCCGCCCGCGCTTCGGCACCACGCGCACCCACATGGCCGCGATCTGCGCCCAGCTCGGCGAGCCGGCGCTCCGTGAGCTGCTCACCCGCCTGAAAGCCAACGGCGTGCGCCTCTACGACGGCAACTCCAGCGTCGTCCGCTCCTGCGCCAGCGGCGAGATCCACGCCGGCCTCACCGACACCGACGACGTCTACGCCGGCAAGCGCAACGCCTGGCCCCTCGAGATGAGCTTCGGTGCCCCGCCCCAGACCCCCGCCAATGCCCCCGCCAGGCCCGAGCCCGCCGGCGCCGACGCCCTGCTCGCGCAGCTGCGGGCCCTGGGCACGCTGACCATCCCCAACACCGTGGCCCTCGTCCGCAAGGCCCCAAACCAGGCCGCCGGCAAGGCGCTGATCGACCACATCGTCGGCGGCGCCGTCGAACGAGCCCTCGCCCGGAGCGAATCGCGCAACACCCCGGTGCGCCCGGAAATCGCGGGCGAATTCCCGGCCCTGGCGATTCCGAATCCGTGGAATCCCGATCCCACCGCGATCATGGCCGCCGCCCCCAAGGCCGAGGCCCTGTGCGCCGAGATCCTGCGTTCCTGATGGGGTTCGTGAGGGCTCGCGCGATACCCTCCGCCATGCCCCCCGCCGAACTCCGTTCCCTGATCGCCCGCGAGCTGCCGAGCCTCGTCGAGCTCCGCCACGACCTCCACCGCCATCCCGAGCTCGCGTACCAGGAGAAGCGCACGAGCCGGGTCGTCGTGCGCGAGCTCTCGGCCCTGGGAATCAAGCACGTCGCCGGCCTCGCCGGCGGCACGGGCGTCGTCGCCCACATCCCACCGACCGACCCGGCCCGGGCCGACAAGCCCGCCGTCGCCCTTCGGGCCGACATGGACGCGCTTCCCATCGAGGAGCGCACCGGCCTCGCGTACTCCTCCACCACCCCCGGCCTCATGCACGCCTGCGGCCACGACGGCCACACCGCCAACCTCATCGGCGTCGCCCGCGTGCTCACCAAGCTCGCCCACCGCCCCAACCCGGTCACGCTCCTCTTCCAGCCCGCCGAAGAGGGCGGCGCCGGCGCCAAGCGCCTGTGCGACGACGGCGCCCTCTCCGGCAAGGTCATCGGCCCCAAGGTCGGCGTGGTCTTCGGCCTGCACGGCTGGCCGCAATACGAGGTCGGCACCGTCGGCTCGCGCCCCGGCCCGCTGCTGGCCGCGACCGACAACATCGTCGTGACCGTGCGTGGCACCGGCGCCCACGCCGCGTACCCGCAGTACTCGCGCGACCCGATCCTGGCCGCGTCCCACGCCATCACCGCGCTGCAGTCGATCGTCGCCCGCAACACGAGCCCGTTCGACAGCGTCGTGGTCACGGTCGCCACGTTCAACGCCGGCACGGCCCGCAACATCATCCCCGAGACCGCCACCTTCGCCGGCACGATCCGCACGCTCAAGCCCGAGACGCGGACCGCGACCAAGGCCCGCTTCTTCGAGGTCGTCGAGCACACGGCCGGGGCCTTCGGGTGCAAGGCCGAGGTCGACTGGCAGGAGGGCTACCCGGTCACCTTCAATGACGAGCGAGCGACGGCCCGCTTCGACCGCGTCGCCCGCACGAGCTTCGGCGACGCCCGCGTCGTCGACATCGCCACCCCCACGATGGGGGGCGAAGACTTCTCGTACTACGCCGAGCACGCCCCCGGCTGCTTCTTCGTGCTGGGTGTCCGCCCCAAGGGGCGCGACACGTATCCCACACTCCACCAGCCCGACTACGACTTCAACGACGACGCTCTCGAAACGGGCATCGAAGCGATGGTGGCGCTGGCCCTGAGCGAATAAGAGACGCGAGCGCAAGCGAGTGGAGAAGCTCTCCCTCCTCCGCGCAGCGCCGAGGAGGCGTGCACGCGCCCTGCGCACAACGCCGCAGCCCTGTCAAGCGCCACACCCGCGATTTCATGAACCAAAATGAGCCACTTCTTCCTTGCACGCGCCCCCCAGCGCGGTAAGGTGAACTTGTGGTCGGCACGCCTTGAAAGCCCTCGGTCACAACCGAGTAGGGGGGGTGACGAAGCGTCAAGCCGAGCACATTCAAAAAGACCCTCTCCCTGCGAAGGCCGAGAGAGGGTCGTTTTCGTTTGGGATCCGGCACACGCCCTCGGAAGGCCGGTCGTGCTCACCAGCCACCGGCATGACCAGTCTCGATGCTTGACTGGTTAGATGTGGCCGTGCACGAAGTACCACCCATCCCCAATGGAAATTGGCCAGCCTCTTCCCTTTTGCAAGCCAGGGTCGCCGCGAGGGCTCCAGATGAAGATGATGCGGTACGGCATCGCCGGGTTACCGTCGCGGCAGTCGACATAAAACTCGACGTTCGCGCCCTCTCGCCAAGCTCCACGGCACGGCCATCCCAGCACATTGTCGTCGATAGAAATGGAACCGTCCGCCGGCCCTTCCATCGCCAGCTCGACATGCGACGCGAGCGTGGCTTTCTCGAACGAGAACCGCACCCGCGCCGGCACGTGCAACCCGGCTGCCGTGCTCGCCGCCGCCACGAGCAGGATGCTCCACAGCGTGCACACGCCGACGCCGATCGACAACCGCTCCTGCCCCATCGTGATCCGGATGTTGACAACCAGCGCCACCAGCCACAGCAGCGTCACATAGAACCGCAGCGGCGGATTCTCTGGATCGAACTCCGTCCACGGCAACAGCCGCGATGCGGCGTACATCCACCGCCCAACCAGCGCCGTCACGGCAAGTGTCGACACCCCGGTCAGCCAGACGCCGATCCGTGGCCAGCGCTCAGGTCTCTGCGCCGGGTTGGGCTTGTCTTCGCCGTGTTCCACTCGTTCGAGTGTACAACAACGCTGGCCATCGCCCACCGGGATGCTCCGCTCGCTCGCGGCTCTTATCATCCCCCGTGTCCGACCTCGCCACGCGCCTGGCCCGCCTGTTGACCAAAGCCCGCGAACTCCCCGCCGTGCCCGGTGTGTACCTCATGAAGGACGACACCGGCACCGTCATCTACGTGGGCAAGGCCGGGCGTCTCCCGGATCGAGTCTCGAGCTACTTCGTCCCCTCCGCAGACCTCGGCCCCAAAAAGCAGCTCCTGCTTGACTTCGTCGACGATTTCGACTTCATCGAGTGCGAGGGCGAGTGGGAGGCCCTGCTCGCCGAAAACCGGCTCATCAAGGACATCAAGCCGCGGTTCAACGTCCGCCTCGTCGACGACAAGAGCTTCCCCTACCTCGTCGTGACCGTGCGCGAGGACTTCCCCCGCGTCTTCGTCACCCGCAACCCCACCGGCGCCGGCGACCCGGGCCTCGAAGCCCTCCTCAAGGGCGCCAAGGTCTACGGCCCGTTCGTCAACGTCGGCTCCCTCCGCCATGCCATCCAAGTGCTGCAACGGGTGTTCAAGTTCCGCACCTGTTCCCTCGACATCCGCGCCGACGACCCGAAAAACGTCTACTTCCGCCCCTGCATCCTCCACAACATCGGCCAGTGCACCGCCCCGTGCGCCGCCAAGATCACCCCCACCCTCTACGGCCAGGACATCGAGCGCTTCACCCGCTTCCTCGACTCCAGGCGCTCCGTCATGCTCCGCGAGCTCACCGAGGAGATGAACGCGGCCGCCAAGGCCCTCGAGTTCGAGAAGGCCGCGTCCATCCGCGACCAGATCAAGGCCATCCAGCGCCTCGACGAACGCGCCAGCAAGCGCGACAAGTGGCAGCCCGAGACCGAGATCGCCTACACCGATCCCACCAAGGGCCTCTCCGCCCTCCGCAAGGTCCTCGGCACCGACTCGACGATTCGAGTCATCGAAGGGATCGACATCGCCCACCTCATGGGCGGCGAAACCGTCGGGTCCAAAGTCTGTTTCGTCGACGGGCGGCCCTTCAAGGAGCAGTACCGCAAGTTCAAGATCAAGAGCGTGGACAACGACGACTACTCGGCCATCCGCGAGGTGGTCAGCCGGCGCTACCGCGAAGCCGGCGCCGGTGCCGAGCTCTACCCCGACGTCATCCTCATCGATGGCGGCCTGGGACAGTTGCACGCCGCGCTCGAGGCCTTCGACCAGCTCGCCGTCAAGCCCCCGATGGTGCTCAGCCTGGCGAAAAAGGAGGAACTCGTCTACATCCAGGACCGCGCCGAGCCGGTGCGGCTCCCGCGGACCAACCCCGCCCTCAAGCTCCTGCAGGCCATCCGCGACGAGGCCCACCGCTTCGCGCAGCACTATCACCACGTGCTCCGCCGCAAGAAAACGCTCGAAGAAGAAGGCCTGGGCGGCACCAAGTCAACGAAGAAGAAGCCGCCGCCGCCCGCACCGGACGCTGCGTCCGCCATCCCCGGCGAGCCGCCCGGCGAGCCGCCCTTCGAGTAGAAGTGGCCGCGTCGCGGTCCCCGCTCCTGCGCCGGCGCATCGTTCATTCCATTCATAGAACATTTTCATCCGGTTTTCCGATTCGGAACCGGCCTTATCATCAGAACGAACCGGCGCTGGAGCGCCGCCCACCCAACATCCGGAGAGAGCCCGATGCAGCACCCGAGCCGTCGGCACCGCATGTCCCAGTCCGCGAACCCGATGGAGGGCCTCGCGCCGCTCGAGCCGCGCCAGCTGCTCACGACCTACACGATGCTCGACAGCGTCGATGCGTTCAACCTCGACCAGTTCATGCGCACGGTGCTCCCGTCCTCGGCCAACGAGGTCGAGAACTTCGGGTACAACATCGCCTCCCTCGGCGACGTCAACGCCGACGGGCGCCCCGACTTCGCCGTCGCGGCGCCCGGGCGCCTGCCCGACCCCATCGGGCGCTGGGGCGGTCCCGACGCCGACGAGGGGCCCGTCGGGCGCGTCTTTATCTACTCCGGCGCCGACCTCAGCCGCATCCGCACCCTCACGAACAACACCCGCGGCTTCGGCGCCTCGATGGCCGGCGTGGGCGACATGGACGGCGACGGCGTGAACGACCTCGTCGTCGGCTCCCCCAACTTCGACGACGACGCCGACGCCGCCGTCGACCACCACGGGCGTATCACCATCTACTCCGGCGCCACCGGCGGCGTCGTCCGCACCATCGACGGCGCCGGGGACCTGTACGAACTCGGCTACAGCCTCGCCAACATCGGCGACTTCGACGGCGACGGCCACGACGACGTCATCGTCGGCGCACCGGGCGCCGGACCCGTCGAAGACCCCCTCGGCGCCGGCTGCGCCTTCGTCTACTCCCTCATCGACGGCGAGCTCCTGCACACCTTCACAGGCATGGACGCGGGCGAGCGCTTCGGCCACAGCGTCGCCGGCGGCGCCGACATCACCAGCTCCCAGGGCGACCCCGACGGCGTCTCCGACTTCCTCGTCGGCGCTCCCGGGTACGACAGCCACAACCTCGACGCCGGGCGCGCGTACGTCTTCGACGGCCAGTCCGGCGAGCTCTTCACCAACGGCCTCCTGGGCGACGGTGCGCCGCCGCCACAGGACGGCCTGAGCGACCCCGACATCAACGTCGAGCCCGGCGACCGCTTCGGGTCTTCGGTCGCCTTCATGGGCGCCAACTCGCAGGGCGTGTTCGGCTCGGGCCTCATGCGCATCCTCGTGGGCGCCCCCGGCGCCGACAAGCTCGCCTTCTCCTCCGTCGGCGACCCCATCGCCGACCGCGGCATCGTGTATTCCTACATCTACGCCGGCGGAGATCTGGGCCTCATCGTCGACTCCAACTTCGCCCCCAAGCTCGAAGACGCCGCCGAGGGCGACTTCTTCGGCGAGCGGATCACCATGATCGGTGATGTGACCGGCGGCGACGACGTCTCCGAGATCGCGATCCTCGCCCCCGGCAACGACCGCGGCGAACGCCTCACCATCGGCAACGGCAACTTCACGAACTTCACCGCCACCGGCGTCGCCAACGTCGGGAACTACAGCTCGATGGCGGTCATCGGCGACCGCGACAACGACGGCGTCATCGACCTCGCCTTCGGCGAGCCCGACGACTCCGGTGAGCCGGTCCGCGTCCAGGTTCTCCCCTTCACCCTCGCCACGACCATGTTCATCGGCGCCGCGAGCGACGATGGGAACTACATCATCCTCGGCGGTTCGCTCGGCTCGGTCGACGGCAGCAGCGGCGCCGTCGGATACCTCATCCACGACGGGCGCCCGACCTCTCTGCTCGCCGCCGGGCTCGACGGGCTGAGCGTGAGCGCCGTCAACAACGCCGGCCTCTTCTTCGCGACCCGATCTCTCCTCGTCGACGGCGTCTTCACCACCGAGCAGTATCTCGTCTATCAGGGCGCACGCACCCGACTCGAAGACGCCATCCACACCACGTCCGGCCCCGCGCCCACCAGCCAGCTGGGCTTCGCGAGCATGAACAACGTCGGCGACCTCGTGTTCAACGCGTCGAACGGCGCGTACCTGCTCCGGGGCGGCATTCTGAGCTTCCTCTGGGAGGGCCGTGTCGGCCATGTCAACGATTCGGGCCTCGTCGCCGGCATCGGACCCGAAACGAATCCCGGGTTTCCCCAGGCCGGCGTGCTCGGCATCGGGTTCGTCCGCCTCTTTACACCCGCCGGTCTGTTCCTCGATGTCCGCGAACTGTACAGCACCGGCACAGGCCGGTTCATCAACAACGACGGCCTGATCATCGGATGCCGTCCCGCCGGTGAGCTGGTGATGTACAGCGTCGGGCCCGACGGCACCGGCTACCACGTCGGTCCCGGCCCCAGCAACATCGGCCACTACAACGAACTCGGCCTCGCCGGCCGCTTCTGGAACTGGAGCGTCACCGACATCAGCGAACGCGACGGCAAGGTGGGGCTCCAGGTCAACCACGGTGACATCCCTCCAGGACGTCCCCCCAGCGCGCTGAACCGTTCGAATTACTTCTACGAGTTTCGCCGCGCCTTCTACCCGGGCCTGGACCCGGATTACGACGGCCTGCGCCCCACGGGTGAGGTCATCGCCGATCCACTCTTCCTGCCGCCGCCCTCGGGCAGCGGCCATCTTATCGACCGCATCATCGACGGCAACGCGATCATCGTCAGCGGCCACCTCGGCATCCCCGCGCCTCAGGCCGGCTCCGCCAGCACGGCCGAAGACCACCTCATCAGCGCCACCTGGAACAGCCGCGGCCTCGACGTCGCCGTCAGCGCCACCAGCGGCCAGGGACTCATCCTCCGCCTCACCGGCAAGCAGGCCGGCTTGTGGCTCAGCTCAGCACTTCCCATCGCAGGCGGCGGCGTCGTTCCACCCCCGATCCTCCCCGAGGTCACTCTCTACACGGACCCGCGCGACAAACGCTCCTACGCCCTCGCCCTCTTCGACGGAACCCTCGTGTGGTTCACCCAGATCTTTGAAGGTGTGTACGACGAAGGCCGCGAAATCCCGCTCCCCGCGCCGATCACCAGCCGCCTCGTCATCTTCACGAGCGCCGACGAACGCGTGCACGTCGTCGGCACCTCGGCCGATGGCGACGTGATCATGCTCTATCAGCTGAACCAGCTCAACGGCTTCACGACCGGACTGTACGACATCGACAACTGGGCCTCGGTCAACCTCTCGCAGGATCACCTCGACCCGCAGGGCCAGTCCACGCCGAATTTCGTTTCCGACCTCACCGCCTACGTCACGCCCTGGAACGGCCTCAACATCGCCGGCATCGACAGCGACGGGCGCGTCCACACCGTCTGGTGGACCCCCGGCCTCACCTTCTGGCAGACCTCCAACCTCTCCGACATCGCCACCGCCCCCGCCCTCACCGGCAACGTCACCAGCTACGTGACCTCCTGGTCCGGCCTCAACGTCGCCGGCACCACCGACTCCGGGGAAGTCTGTGCCCTCTGGTGGGTCCCCGAGCTCGGCGGCGAGTGGCGCTTCGACGTCCTGCTCCCCGAAGAGTCCCGCGGCCTGCGCCCCGGATCGCTCTCGGCGTACGTCACCTCCTGGGGCGGGCTGAACGTCGCGGGTGTCGACCCCGACACCGACAAGGTCGCCGTCTACTGGTGGACCCCCACCACCCCCTGGGTCTTCGAGAACATCCAGGTCGACGGCACCTCCCCCGACATCACCGGCCGCGTCACCGCCATCGCCACCCCCCCGGGCCAGCTCGACATCCTCGCCCGCGGCGAATCCGATGAGCTGCTCCGTTTCTCCTGGAACCCCGGCGACGACTCGGTCTGGAGCGTCGAGAACATCGGTGACAGGGCTTTGTAAAGACGCCGGGTTCGGCTCCGGAGAGCCGGAACCGACAGCCCCCTCATTCGGTACTTCGTTTGAGGCTCGTGAGCTTCTTGTCTCGAGTGCCCATTGGCGCGGGCTATCGTTGTACAGACACGGTGGCGTCATCTTCGACCCACTAAAACAGGGGATATTCTCGTGATGCGTACTTCTCGTCCGGCGGCGCGTCTGGCGGCATGTGCAGGGGAATTCAGCAGCCTCCAGGCTCTTGAGCCACGCAAACTGCTCGCGTATCTCGCCACCCCGATCGGCGATGCGTTTGAAGTGGACGCCAACATCTTCTCGCTGACCCCGCCCGATGGCGCGATCGTCGAGGGGTTCGGGTGGAGGAGCGTCGGCCTCGGCGACATCAACGAAGACGGGAAGGGCGATTTCGCTGTGTCGGCGCCGGGCCAGGACGGCGACGGGCCCACCGTCAACGGCGTCGTCTTTGTCTACTCGGGCGCCGACCGCTCGGTCCTTGCGACCATCCAGGGCACCACCCCCCTGTTCGGCTTCTCGCTGCTCAACGTCGGCGACTCCAACGGCGACGGTTTCGACGACCTCGCGATCGGTTCGCCCGGCGAGGGCGTCGTTCGGCTCTACTCCGCCCTTTCGGGCAACCTGCTGCGCACGTTCTCGTCCGACCAGGAAGGCTCCGAGTTCGGCTACTCCATGGTGGTGCAGGCCAACGCCGACGGGGAAGAGGACCCCGGTCTCATCATCGGCGCCCCGGGCCACGGGTCCGGCGGCGCGGTGTTCGCCTTCAACCTGCCGACGGGGGCCGCGCGGTTCCAGGTTGACGGCGCCGTTTCCGGCTCCCGCTTCGGGCACGCGGTTGCCCCGGGGCGCGACTACGTGACCGACGAAGAGACACTCACGACCGACGGCTTCGACGAGTTTCTCGTGACCGCGCCCGGCGCCAGCCACGGGCGCGTGTACGCCATCAACGGCGCCACCGGTGATCAGCTCGGCGTGCACGACAGCTCGCACGCGAACTTTGGAGCGGCGATCATCCCGCTCTTTCCCTCCAACAGCGAGTACTTCTATGTCGGCGTCCCCGGCGAGGACGGCTCGCCGGGAAGCGTCGCCAACTTCAGCCTGTATTTCAACGGCACGCAGTTCAGCTTCTATGAAGGGTCGTTCATTTCCGGCGCCGAGGAGTCGTTCGGCACGTTTATCGTGTCGCTGGGCAACCTCGACGGGCGGCTCGGGAACGAGTTCGCCGTCGGGGCGCCGTCCGATGTCCCCGGTGAGCGGGCGATCTACGTCATGGGCACGTTCAACCAGGCCGGCCCGATGTTCCAGGATGGGCCCGGCTTCGAGGGCGCCACCGGCTTCGGCGCCCTGGGCGACGTCAACGGCGACGGGTTCGCCGACGTGCTCCGCACCGGCGCCGATGACCAGGGCGACACCTTCGCGACCGCGTACAGCTCGTACGCCTACTTCGAGCTGCAGCGCCCCACTATCGTGAGTCGTAACGGCGAATTCATGGCCTTCGCCGGTCTCGACAACTGGTATCCCCAGGACTACCAGCGCCCGGTGGTATCGGGCGTCAAGTACGCGCTCCACGAAGGCGTGCTCACCACCATCGACAAGGTCCCCGGTGTCGGCAACGATTTCGAGATCCTCGCCGCCAACGACGACGGCGTGATCGTCGGCTTCATTGTCGAGCCCCCCGACTTCAGCTGGCAGCAGCCGGTCCGTGTCGACGCCGGCGTGATCGTCGACGGCGAGCGACAGACCCTCGACGGCCTCATCGCCAACATCGAGGGCCCCACCGATATCGACGTGCTGCAGATGAACTTCAAGCGCGTCGGCCCCACCGGCGACATCCTCATCGAGGAGTTCATTCCGCAGTACCCCGCGACGCCCAGGGCGTGGGTCCTCACCGTGAACGGAAGCCTCGTCTTCCTCTGGAACGGCTACGTCGAGGACCAGGCCGCCGACGGCACCATCCTGGGCACCGAGCGCCCCGACCAGACCGTCGACGGCGAGACCCGCCTGTGGACCCGCGCCGGCGGCGAGGTCGCCATCCCGAAGTTCTTCAACGCCGGGCGACTCAACGACGACCACGAGATCATCGGCACCGACCAGGACGGCCACCTCGCCGTGTTCCGCAACGGCCAGGTCACCCGCATCGCGCGGTACAACGACGTCATCCCTGAAGCCACCGCCGGCTCCTGGACCGTCTTCGGCATCGACAGCCGTGGGCGCGGCTTCGCACGACTCGACTGGTCCGCGTACAACCAGCCCCCCGGCTTCTACGCCAGCGGCTACTCGACCTTCGTCATCGAAGAGGACAACCAGCTCGCTCGCCTCGACACGCTTATCGCGCTCGGCACCCCGCCCGCGGGCCTCTGGGCCGACTCGCGACAGGGTCCCGTGCTCGACGGCGCCTCACCCATCACCGCGCTCAATTCCGGCGATCTCATCGTCCAGGGCACCTTCCTCTCCCAGGTCGACTCGTCCGAAGGCCTTGTTGCCGACGACCGCGGCGTGCGCTCCGTGTCCGCCGGCCCCACCGGCATGCGGGCCGTCGCCATCAACCCCGACGGCATCCCCATCTCCTTCCAGCTCATCGACAACGCCGAGTGGCGCGGGCGCTCGCTCACCGGCCTCGCCGGCACCCTCAGCGAGGACGGCGACCTCGCCGTCTTCGTCGACCCGAAGGACGGCATCACCTACGCCGTCACCCTCGGACGCATCACCGCCGGCGAGAACGTCGGCAATGGCACCGTCACGCTCTATCGCGAGCTCTCCGACGGCACCTTCGGCGACGCCACCACCCTCAACGACCCCTCGTTCTCTTCCCAAGGCATCGCCAACCGCCTCACCGTCTTCGTCAGCGCCGACAACCGCGTGCACATCATCGGCCTCAACGAGGACGGCCAGCTGATCATGTTCTACCAGACGGGCAACCGCCTCGAGGGCGACCCCACCCGCTGGGAGTGGTTCTATCAGAACGTCGAGCTCGCCCACCTCGAGCCCAACGGCCAGACCACGCCCGCATGGGTCGACGAGCTCACCGTCTACGTCGCCCCGTGGAACGGCATGAACATCGCCGGCCTCACGGCCGACGGCGACGCCGAGGTCGTGTGGTGGGCTCCGGGCCAGGAGTTCTGGTTGACCGACAACCTCAGCGAGCTCACGAACCTCCCGACCCTGGTCGGCGGGCTCACCAGCTACGTCACCCCCTGGGGCGGCCTCAATGTCGCGGGCATCGACACCAGCGGCGACCTCCAGGTCGTCTGGTGGGTCCCCGGCTTCGGCACCCAGTGGGAGGCCAGCAACATGACCACCCAGTTCGACGGCGCCAAGCTCGACCCGATCACGGTCAGCTCGTACGTCACGCCGTGGGGCGGCCTGAACATCGCGGGCATCGACATCGACAGCGGCGAGGCCGTGGTGTACTGGTGGGCGCCCGCGCTGACGGATTGGATCAGCGAGCCCCTCGAGTTCAACAAGGACCCCGACGACCCGCTCCCCAGCGGGCGACTGCTGGCGATCAACAACGGCGATCAGCTCAACCTGTTCGGCCCCGCCGATACCGGGGAAGTCATCCGCCTCTACTGGAACCCCGGCGACGGCGGCATCTGGGGCCTCCAGAACCTGACCCGGATCTCCGTGTAACACGTTTCGACCTCATTTGCGGCTCGGCGTCACGAACTCCTCCCAGAGTGGAGGTGTCGTGACACCGGACCCGTTCGCATCATGGTTTTGTCCAAGACGACAAAGAAAGATGTTTCCGTCATGCGCAGTGGTTCTCCCGCGGCCCGTCTCGCAGCCCGTTCCGGCCAGTTCTCCGACCTTCAGTTCCTCGAGCCGCGCAAGCTGCTCACATACGCCGCCTCCACCATCGCGCAGGGATTTGAGATCGACACCGAGCTGTTCTCGCTCGCCCCGCCGCAGGGCGTCGTCGTCGAGGGCTTCGGGCGCACCAGCGTCGGGCTCGGCGATCTCAACGGCGACGGCAAGAGCGACTTCGCCGTCGCCGCCCCCGGCGGCACTGTCAACGGCGCCGTCTTTGTCTACTCCGGGGCCGACCGCTCGCTCATGACGACCATCCGGGGCGACGCGCCGCTCTTCGGCTTCACACGGCTGAACGTCGGCGACATCAACGGTGACGGCGACCTTGCGATCGGCTTACCTCCGAGGGCGTGGTCCGCGTCTACTCCGCCGCGTCGGGCGATGTGCTTCACACGTTTACTTCTGGTCAGGAAAGCTCCGAGTTCGGCTACGCGCTCTCGGTGCAGTCGAACGCCGAAGGCGACCAGGATCGCGGCCTCATCGTCGGCGCGCCCAGCTACGGGGCCGGCGGGGCCGTGTTCGTCTTCAACCTTGCCACCGGCGCCGAGCGCTTCCGCATCGACGGCGAGCTCGCCGACGGACGTTTCGGGCACGCCGTCGCCGTCGCCGACGCCGGCGACCTGGTGACCGACGGGGACACTCCCGCCCACGACGGCTTCAACGAGTTCGTCGTCGGCGCGCCGATCGGCGCGGACGGGCGCATCTTCGCAGTCAGCGGCGGCAGCGGCGAGCAGCTCGCCACCCTCAAAGTCGTCGACAATTTCGGCTCTGCCATCGTGCGACGCTCCTGGGGCGGCGCGGCCGAGAGCGCCTTCTACATCGGCGCCCCCGGTGGAATGAACGGCGCCAACGGGTGGGTGTACTCCATCGGTCTTGGCGTTCAAGGCTCGTTCGTGTACTTCAACAACATCTACAACTACAACATCAGCGGCGCCCAGAAGTCGTTCGGCTCGACCATCGTCTCCCTGGGCGACCTCAACGGACGCGGCGGGATTGAGATCGCCGTCGGCGCTCCCTCGGAAGACCCCGCCGAGTCCGCCTTCTACGTCATGGGCCAGTTCTCGAGTCCCACGCCGGTGTTCCAGGGCGGGCCAGGCCGCCTCGGCTCGATCGGCATCGGCGGTATCGGCGACACGAACGCCGATGGCTTCGCGGACGTGCTCAACGCTCGCGAGAGCGGCGCCACCGGCTACAGCTCCACCGCGTACTTTCCGCTCCCCGCCCCCAACGCGATCAGCCGCGACGGGACCTTCATGGTTTACGACGGCGGCGGCTCCGCGCGGAACTATGTCATCCGCGACGGCGTCCTGACGATGCTCGACGAGCTTCCGGGCGTCGGGGACGACTTCGAGGTCATCGCGGTCAGCGACGACGGCGTGATCGCGGGATACATCGTGTCGCAGCTCACCCGCACGCGCCTCCAACCGGCCCTCGTCATCAACGGCGAGCGGATCACGCTCGCGGGCGCCGCCACGACGATCGAGGGCCCTGCCCCGGACTTCTCCCCGAGCAAGATCTTCTTCAAGCGGGTCGGCCCCACCGGCGACATCCTCTTCGAGGAGCGGACGGACTTCTCCCGCGCGTGGGTCCTCTCGGGCGGCACCCTCACCTTCCTGTGGAACGGATGGGTCGACGACCAGGCGACCGACGGCACCGTCCTGGGCACCGAGCAGCCGCGCTACGACGTCGACGGTGTGACCCACCTGTGGACTCGCGCCGGGGGCACGACCACCATCGAGCGGTTCTTCAACGCCGGCCGCATCAACGACAACCGCGAGTTCCTCGGCACTGACCACAACGGTGACCTCGCCGTGTTCCGCAACGGGCAGGTGACGCGCCTCGGCGTCCCCTCCGACTTTGTCCCCCAGGCCTCCACCGGGTCTTGGACCATCTACGGCATGGACAGCCGTGGACGCGGCCTCTTCCGGGTCGTCTGGACCGATGACAGCCAGCCATACATGGCCTCGGCCGGGCACACCACCTTCCTGGTCGAAGAAGACAACCAGGTCTTCCGGCTCTCGTCTCTCATCGTCGACGGGACGCCGCCGACCGATCTTCTTTCGGGTGCGAAGCTCTCGACTTCGGAAGGGGGGAAGATGTCGACGCCGCGGACGTACGAGAAGCTCACGATCCTCAATTCCGGCGACATCTTCGTCGGCGGCACCTTCCTCAACCTGCTCCAGCCCCCGCAGGGTCCGAGCCTCGACGCCAACGGTGTGCGCTCGGTCTCCGCGGGGGGCAGCGGCACGCGGGCGATCACCGTCAACGACGACGGAATCCCCTAGGAGCCACATCCCGCTCGGGTGTGGCGGACTTGGCGGTTTCTCGCGCCAGTGTCCGCCGACGATCGATCGCTTGCTTGGGGAGTCCGACATGCCGCGCGCACACGCCCGACGTGTCCACACCGTCACGGACTTGGTCGCTGCGCTTGAGCCGCGCCAGCTGCTCACGACCTGCACCGCCACGCCGCTGGCGGATGAGTACGCCATCCCCGCGGGCGAGCCGTTCACGATCGCCCCGCCGGCGGGCACCGTCGGGTTCGGCACGACCGCCGCCGTGCTGGGCGATCTCGACGACGACGGCGCCGACGACTTCGCGATCTCGGCGCCCGGCACGGCGCCCGGCGTCGCGCTGGCCGTCAATGGCAAGGTGTTCGTCTACAGCGGCAAGACGCAGTCGCTGATCCGCACCATCACCGGCTTCGTCCCGGGCTTCGGCAGCGACTGGCGCCAGAACAACCTGACCAACGACGCCGTTGGCGGGCGCTCGATGCACAACATCGCGGCGTACGTCACGTCGTGGGGCGGGCTCAGCATCGCCGGCATCGACTCGGCGACCGACCAGCCCATGGTCTACTGGTGGGCGCCGGGCGTCGGCGACTGGAAGGCCGAGCTCATCCACGTCAAGGACGAGTCGGCCGACACGCAGTGGCCCGATCCGCACGCCAACCTCTGCCCGGTCGTCCGCGGCACCGAGCTCAACATCATCAGCGTCTCGGATGTCGCGGGCGAGGTCGTGCGCATGTTCTGGAATCCCGGCGACGGGAACACCTGGACGCTCGAGAACCTCACGGAACTCGCGCAGGAGTGACGCGGGCCCCCGGCGTCGCCAGGCGTCGGGAGTTTCGCAAATCTCACGCCGCCGCCGCCGTGACGGACGAATTCTCCATCGTCATCCCGCGCCGCCCGCGTTGGCCGCGTCCGCCTTGGCTTTCGCCTCGGCATCAGCTTTGGTCTTGGCGTCAGCCTCAACTTTGGCCTTGGCATCGGCTTCGGCCTTGTTCTTCGCTTCCGCTTCGGCCTTCGCCTTGGCTTCCGCGTCGGCTCTGACCTTGGCCCGCGCCTGGGCCGTGTCCTGATCGCTCTGAGTCGCGACCGGCTGGCCGGCGAGACGGATGTTCACGAGCTTGTTCAGGAGGTCGAACCAGAACGGCGCGCCCAGCGATACCGCGGCCACACTCAGCGCGATCCCCACGATCTTGACGAGCCAATCGATGGTGTTCGCGGGCAGAGTCCGCCACCCGATCGGGAACCCGGCCTGCGTCACCGCTTGCAAGGCCGCCTGGACGCGCTGCTCGGGCGCAAGGGCGCCGAGTTCCGCCGCGGAAAGCGTTCTGCCCGCAGAGTCCTGCGGCGTCGGCTTGGTTGGGTCGGCCTTCGCGCCATCCGACTTCCCGGCCTCCGGCGTCGCGGCGGCGGTCTTCGGGGCGTCAGGCTTCGCGCCGTCGGTCGCCGGGGCGCCCGCCTTCGAGCCGTCGGCCTTGGCCTTCGCGTCTTCCTTGGCCTTTGCATCTTCCTTGGGCTTCGCGTCGTCTTTGGGCGGCGGGGCGAGGCTGATCGCCACGCCCACGGCCTGCTCGCGGACCTTCGCGTCGGTCGAGAGCACCCGCACGATCGCGACCGTGTCGACGTTCGCCACCACGCACACGACGGCCGCGAAGAAGGCGATGATCCTCGTCGCCCGGCCCTTGTACCAGCCGCGGGCGCGGTCCATCGTCTGGTCGTACCACGATTCGATCTTCTTGCGGAGCACGTCGTAGTTGCCGTCCGCCTCGGCGAGCATGAGCGTGAGCACGCGCTTGAGCGGGACGTCCGCCATGTTCTTGACGCCGACTTCGAACAGCTTCAGGAGCTCGGCAACATCTTTCGGAGCGGGAATCGCGGGGCCCTGAACCGGAACTCCGGGCGCCGGGGTTGGGCGCGCGACGAGGTCGACCAGCGCGCGCCCGAACAAGTCGGGGGGGATGTACGCCGGCTGCCCCTCGGCGCGCTGCTCGTCAATCTTCCTGTCGTTGGCAAACGGCTTGGCCGAGTAGCCCAGCCCGGAGATGATGCCGTGGTTGTAGAACTCGCCGATGGTGAGGCCGGTCTTCGTCTTGGCGTCCGTCTCCGGAACCCGGTTCGACTGAATGCGGCTGAACCGAAGCACCATCCACAACAGCTTTCCCCATCGCATAAAGAGGTACGGGGTCTCGGGCGCCGTGTTCTTGAGCGGGCCGGTGAGCTGGGCCCCGATTCCCTGGAACAGCATCCCCTCGATCGCCTTGAGCAGCACCGCCGCCCGCAGATTGAGCTTGAGAGCCACCGCCTCGGCGAGGGCCGAGCAGATCACGCTGAGCAGGAAGTACAGCGTCACCAGCCCGATGATGACGTCGAGGATCGGCGAGCCGAGCATGGGGAGTCTCCCGGGACCGTGCGTGGGCAGATGGCCGCGGCCTTGGCGGGACGCCGACAATGTACCGTGGTTCGCCGTGTTCGGGAAGCGCGGCGTTGCCATGTGCACAAATTTGGGCACATCGGTACCCTTGTGCATCACGCATGGGTGCCACTACCGACCGCTTCGGCCGGCAGTGCCGTTTGTCGGTTGATTGAACTTCGCAAGTCACGACCGGCTCAAAGCCGCCGGTCGTGGCACCCCCGCCCGATTGACACTCGTTACCCCGCCGACCCCACCAGCGCCGCATTCGTCGGGAACCGCTGCAGCGCCGCGAGCAGCTGCTCGACCTGCATGTGCGGCGGCATGTTGATCAGCCGGCGACGCAGGGCCGTCACCGTCTTGAGTTCATGCTCACCCATCAAGAGGTGCTCCTTGCGGGTGCCGCTGGCGGCGAGGTTGATCGCCGGGAACAGCCGGCGCTCGGAGATCTTGCGGTCGAGCACGAGCTCCATGTTGCCGGTGCCCTTGAACTCCTCAAAGATCACCTGGTCGCCGGCCGAGCCCGTGTCCACGAGGCACGTCGCCAGGATCGTCAGGCTCCCGGCTTCCTCCGAGTTGCGGGCCGCCCCGAAGATCTGCTTGGGCACTTCCAGGGCACGGCTGTCGATGCCGCCCGTCATGGTCCGGCCGCTCGAGGCGTGCTTGCGCGAGCGGTTGAACGCCCGCCCCAGACGCGTGAGCGAGTCCATGAGCACCACGACATGGCGCCCCGCCTCGACCATTCGACGGCAGCGGTCCATCGTCAGCATCGCGATGGCGATGTGTTGCTCGACGTCGTGGTCGTTGCTCGACCCGATGACGCGACAGCGCGGGTGCATCGGCGGCTGGCCCGGAGACTGGCCCTCACGCGGCGGCAGCGGCTCTTCCGTGGCGCCCGACTCGATGAGGTCCTCGGTCGAGCCCATGTTGGCGAAGGAGCGCCGGAAGTCGGTCATTTCCTCGGGACGCTCATCGACGAGGAGCAGGATCACCTCGATGTCCTGGTGATTGCGCAGCAGCGCTCCGGCGATGTCCTTGAGCAGTGTCGTCTTGCCGGCCTTGGGGGGGCTGACGATCAGCCCGCGCTGGCCGCGGCCGATCGGGCAGAACAGGTCGACCAGCCGGCAGCTCGCCGGGCACCCGGGGTACTCGAGCGCGAGGCGCGGCTGGGGGTCGATGCTCGTGAGTTCATCAAACGGTTTGGTCTTGCTGAACCGCTCGGGGTCCATGCCCTCGATCGCGACGATCGACTCCACCACCGACCGACCCCCACCTCCCCCGCCACCTCCACCGCCGCCCCCACCCTGTCTGTGGTGGCCGCGCTGCTGATGATGGGGGTGGTGGGGCGGACCCGGGTGGCGTTGGCCCTGCGGCTGGCCGCGGTGGTTCCCGCGGACGCCGACCTGGACGGTGATGCTGAGCCCCGGGCGGAGGGCGTAGCGCTCGCCGAAGGAGAGCGGGACGAAAGGATCGTCGTCGCGCACGACCGGGAGGCCGCCGGCAACCTGCCGGACCCGGCCCTCGGCGCGCGCAGGCCAATCGAGGATGCCTGTGAGCGTCGTCATGTGATCGAACTGTCGGACAGGGCGTCCCCACTCAAAAGATGGTGTGGACACCGTTCCCCGCCTCGCCCCGCCGCGTGGTCTTGGACGGATTCGCACCCGCTGGCCTGGGCCGGCGGCGCAAACCTTACTAGATCAGAGCATACGCCGGCTCCGCTGTCAAGCGAACCGACCGTCGTCTGGATGAAGTATCGGTAACTCGTGCCCCCCGCCTGAACCTCCCCGCCAAAGCTCCTGTGTTTGCGCTGGTGTGGACCGTGCACCAAGCCCGTATCATGGCCTCGCGCCCGGGGGACCGATGGTTCCTTCCGCCGCCCCCCCCGCAGCGCAGTCAAGCGATCTTTGGAGGTCCGACACCCGGCATGCAGGTCATCCGCGGCATCCCAGTCTCCCCGGGCGTGCGGATCGGGCGCGTGTTCGTCCTCGACGACGAGAATGTCCGCATCCCGCGCCGCATGGTTCCCCCCGAGATGGTGCCGGGGGAGCAGCAACGCCTCAAAAAGGCCCTCGACGCCTCCGTCGTGGAGCTGACGGCCCTGCGCCAGCAGACCGAGGACGAGCTCGGCCCCGAGGCCGCGAAGATCTTCGCCTTCCACATCGGCATGCTCTGCGACCCCTCGCTCACCAAACCCATGGCCGAGCTGGTCGAGAAGGAACGCATCACCGCCGAGTTCGCGGTCTTCAAGTCCTTCCAGGACCTGGCCAGGCGATTCGCGGCCATCCCCGACCCCGCGTTCAAGACCAAGGTCGACGACGTCAAGGACCTCAACAACCGCGTCATCAAGCAGCTCATCGGTGAGCACTCCTCGCGCCTCAACCAGCTCGGCGCCAGCGCCGTCGTCATCGCCCGCGACCTCACCCCCAGCCAGGCCGCCGAGTTCAACCGCAAGCAGGTGCTCGCCTTCGCCACCGACCTGGGCGGACGCACCAGCCACACCGCGATCTTCGCCCGCGCCCTGGGCATCCCCGCCGTCGTCGGATGCTCCGACGCCACCAACCAGGCCCTCGACGGCGCCGAGGTCATCGTCGACGGCGACCGCGGCCTGGTCATCCTCGACCCCACGGCCGAGGAGCTCGAGAATTACAAGGGCTACATCGAGCAGCAGCGGGTCTACCGCCTCAGCCTCGCCGAGCTCGCCAGCCTCCCCAGCGTCACGCCCGACGGCGTCGCCATCGAGCTGCTCGCCAACATCGAATTCCCCGAGGAAATCCCCGTCGTTATCGACTGCGGCGGCGAAGGGGTCGGCCTGTACCGCACCGAGTTCCTCTACCTGACCCAGGACCGCGACCCGACGGAAGAGGAGCACTACCAGGCGTACGCCAAGGCCGTGCAGCTCAGCGCGGGCCGGACGCTGACCATCCGGACGGTCGACCTGGGGGCCGACAAGTACACCCAGGCCCAGGCCGAGACGCCCGAGCGCAATCCGTTCCTGGGGCTGCGGTCCATCCGCTACTGCTTCCACGACCAGGCGATGTTCCGCACCCAGCTTCGGGCCCTGCTCCGCGCCAGCGCCCACGGCCCCATCAAGCTCATGTTCCCGCTCATCACCACGCCCGGCGAGCTTCGCCAGGCGCGGTTCCTCCTCAACGACGTCATGGAAGACCTCCAGCACGAGGGCCACGCCTTCGACCGCAACGTGCAGGTGGGCATGATGGTCGAGGTGCCCGCGGCCGCGATCATGGCCGACACCTTCGCCCGCGAGGTCGACTTCTTCAGCATCGGGACCAACGACCTCGTGCAGTACACGCTGGCGGTAGACCGCACGAACGAGCGGGTGGCGTATCTGTACAACCCGGCCCACCCGGCGGTGATTCAACTGATTAAGCAAACCATCGATGCCGCGGCAAGGCACAACATCCCCGTTTCCTGTTGCGGCGAGACGGCCGGCGACATCGGCTATGCGCTCTTGCTGATCGGCCTAGGATTACGTACTCTGTCGGTCACGGCGGCCTCCATCCCCTCCCTGAAAAGGTGTGTTCGGACGGTAACCGTTAGCCAATGCGAGCAGGTGGCGGCGAAAGCCCTGTCGCTCGATTCGGACGCCGCGGTCTCCGCTTACCTGCGGGACGCGGCTCGAAGGATTCTCCCTGAGGCGTTTGACGGGCGTTCCGTCGAGTAGCCCCGGGGTGCAGGACACTCGGCCGGCACGCCATTGGGGCTGCCCGGTCGGACTATGGCGCACGGCCCGCGGGCCGTCTGACCAATCGTCGTGCGGACTCGGTTCACACCGGGTCCCGGCGGGGCGGACGGCTCGAGCAGGGCTGAAAGCGCACGCGGGCGATTCACCAGCAGGTGGGTTACCCAGCGGTGTGCGACGGGCGGCAGGGCGCGAAAGCGTCCGCCAGACTGCCCGAAGTTGGGCCCGCCTTGGAGCGGGCCGACGGCGCGGGGTTCCCTCGTGCCGGCAAGGCGTGCGGACGGTCCGAACACGGGCGATTCGATTCAGGCGGCTGATGCCGAGGCATCGCTGGTGTGCGCCCTCGCGGATTTCGCGTGTGTGTGCGCCGCAGAAAGAGCCCGCCCATAAGGAATGGGCGAGCTGAGGACTCGTAGACATGATGGAAGATCAAGCACGCACGCCGGATACGGGCGCAGGCGGAGACAGTGGGGGCGGTGGGGGGAGTGAAGGCAGCAGCGGCGGGACCGGCCCCAAGCGCCGGCGGTCACGCGGTCGGCGCGGCGGCAAGCGCCGCACCGGCGCCGCTGAAGGCGCCCCCGCGGGTGAAGCGGCGGCCCCGGAAGTACGTGAAGAAGCCCCCGTTGAAGAAGTCGCTGCACCCGAGGTGGCCCCGGTGGAGACTGGCGATGGCGAAGCGCGTCCCAAGCGCCGTCGCTCGCGCGGCGGTCGCGGCAAGTCGCGCGGAGGCGCGGAACGGGGCGAAAGGCGCGAGCCCGCTCGTGCGGCGGCGCCGGCCCTGCCGGCCGTCAAGCGCGAGATGGTGATCAACTACGTTCCCGGCGAGGAGTGCCGCGTCGCGGTGCTCGAGGAGGCCAAGCTCGAGGAGTTCCACTCCGAGCGGGCCGACGCGGTCAGCCACGTCGGGAACATCTACCTGGGCAAGGTCGTGAACGTCGAGCCGGCGATCCAGGCGGCGTTCGTGGACTTCGGCCTCGAGCAGGCTGCGTTCCTGCACGTCAGCGACCTGCACCCGCGGTACTTCCCGGGCGAGGACGGCGAGACGACCGAGCAGGTGGGCAAGAAGGTGCCGCGGCGCGATCGGCCGCCGATCCAGGCGTGCCTGCGCCGGGGCCAGGAGATCGTCGTCCAGGTGCTCAAGGAGGGCGTGGGGACCAAGGGCCCGACGGTCACCAGCTACCTGAGCATCCCGGGCCGGTTCCTGGTGATGATGCCGCTGATGGACCGCGTGGGCGTCAGCCGCAAGGTGGAGGACGAGGACACGCGCCGGCAGATGCGCCAGATCCTCGACCAGCTCGAGCTGCCCGACGGCTTCGGCTTCGTGCTCCGCACCGCGGGTATGGACCGGACCAAGACGGAACTCAAACGCGATCTCGCGTACCTGCTCCGCCTGTGGAAGGACATGGAGAAAAGGTGGAAGCAGGGCTCGGCGCCGCGACTGCTGTACGCCGAGAGCGATCTTCTGGTCCGGGCTCTCCGCGACATGCTCTCGGGGGACATCGAGCGGATCGTCATCGACAATGAGGCGGCTCTCACGCGTGCGAGCAAGTTCCTCAAGATCGTGGCTCCGCGCACGGCGGCCGGGCTCGTGCACTACACGGGCCGCGTCCCGATCTTCCACGTGACCGGCGTCGAGCCGCAGATTCGGAACATCCACGCTCGTGAAGTCCCGCTGCCCTCGGGCGGACGCCTCGTGATCGACGAGACCGAGGCATTGGTCGCGATCGACGTGAACAGCGGCAAGAGCCGCGACGCGGGCGATTCGGAGACCAACGCGTACAACACGAACATGGAGGCGGCCGAGGAGATCTGCCGCCAGCTCCGCCTGCGCGACGTGGGCGGCATCATCATCAACGACCTCATCGATATGCGTGCGTCCAAGCACCGTCGCGAGGTCGAGGCCCGCTTCAAGGAGCTGCTCAAGAAGGACCGGGCCAAGAGCACACTCGAGACGATCAGCGACTTCGGCATCCTCGAGATGACACGTCAGCGCATGCGGGGGAGCCAGGAGAGCCTGCACTTCTCGACGTGCCCGACGTGCCGCGGGCGCGGGCTGGTGCAGAAGTCCGACAGCGTCTCGGCCGACGCGCTGCGCGAGCTGGCGACGCTGCTGGAGCACTCGCGCGTGTGGCGGGTCGAGATGGTCGTGAGCCCGCGGATCGCGGGCGAGCTGCTCAGCACGAAGCGCCGGGCCCTCAACCGCCTCGAGCGCGGCGCGGGCAAGCGGATCGACGTACGCATCAGCGAGGCGATCCCCGTCGACCGCGTGGCGTTTTACGCGTACGACGACCGGGGCGCCGACATCGACGTCGACAAGCTCTCGGTCCCGCGGGTCGATCCCGCGAACCTTGTGCCGTGGGAGAAGGACCTCAACCTCGACGACTGGACCGTCGACGCGGACTCCGAGGGCAAGGCGGTCCAGGCCGCCGAGCCCGTCGATTCCGAGCCCGACGCGGCCGACCACGCCGACTTCCTGTCGTCGACGGACTTCGACGACATCGAGGCTCCCGTCGAAGTCAGCGGCGAACGCAGCGGCCTGCCCGGGCTCACCGGCGAAGCCCGCCGTGGCGGTCGGCGCGGACGAGGCGGTCGCGGCGGCAGCGGTGGTGGCGGAGGAGGTGGAGGTGGAGGCGGTGGTGGTCGCGGCGGCGACAACGCGCGCGGCCGCGGACCGGATCAGGGCCAGGGCCGGCGCCAGGAGCAGCCTCCGCGCCGACCTGAGGCGGGCCCGCCCGATGGCGAGCACGATCGCGCTCCCGACCCGTCGCTCGACGGCGAGGCGCCCCGCACCGAAGGCGGTGACGGGCACGCCGGAACCGGCGAACCCGGCCAGGAAGGGCAGAAGCGTCGTCGTCGTCGCCGCCGTCGCGGTCGCGGCGGACGCGCCGGCGAAGGCACGGGCGGCCCGCCCGCCGGTGACGGCGCGCACGCTGGTGGTCCCGACGCCGAGGGCGGCGAGCCGCGCGATGGCGCGGAGCCCCGGAGCGACTTCAATGACGCCGAGGGCGGCGATCGCGGCGACGACCGTGAGGCGCCCGAGGGCGCCGATCACGATCGTGGACCGCGCGACGATGAGGACATGCACGGCGACGACGGGCGCGATGGGCCGTCGGACGCCCAGGCCGACCAGTCTCCCGACGGCGCCCCGGGCGCCGGCGGCGACGGCCCGGGTGAAGGCGGGCGGCGTCGCCGACGCCGTCGCCGGCGCGGTCGCGGCGGACGCAGCGGCGGAGGTGAAGCCCAGGGCCAGGCCGGCGAGGGTGGCGGAGGTGGTGGCGAAGGCCAGCGCCCGCAGCCCCCTCCGCAGGCGGCCGGCCGTGCCCCCCCCCGGTACCGCCGGC
>CAZMCC010000014.1:0-49306 GCA_964564695.1 uncultured Phycisphaeraceae bacterium
CGGCCGCCGCCACCACGAGAACACCAGCACCACCGCGATCGTCGCGAACCCCGCCCACCACGCGCTCACCAACGGCACCGCCACCCCCCCCACCCCCGACCACGCCGATTGATCGAGCCACCCGATCAACCCCGCCATCCACTCCGCGATCGCCCGCGCCGGCGCCCCCACCCACTCCCCCAGGGTCGGCGACACCGCCGCGATCGCGAGCGTCGCGTACCCGATGCACAGCAGCACCGCCGCCATCGGGACCACCACGAGCCCCGTCACCGCCGCCAGCGGGCTGAACCACCCCGTGTGCAGCATCACCACCGGCGAAGCCACGCACCAGCACAGCACGCTCGACGCGATCAGGCCCTTCCCGCGCTCCACCGCCGCCTCGCGCAGCTCCCCAAGCACCGTCCGCGCCCGGGGGGTGGGGTGGATCCCCGCCCCGGCTCGCACGCCCGAGCCCGTGCGGATCCCCGTGGCGAAAAACCGTCTCGTCGTCGCGTCCCCGCACGCCAGCAGGGCCGCGACCACGCCGAAGCTCAGCTGGAACCCCGGCGACCACAGGTCCGTCGGGCGCCACAAGAGCAGCCCGATCGCCACCCACGCGAGCGTGTTGAGCCGGTCGTACCGCCGCCCGCTCGCGTGGATCACCATGAACGCGAGCACCGTGATCCCGCACCGCAGCACCGGCGCCTCCGCCGGCACGAGCACCAGGTACACGAGCACCACCGCCGCCACCGCCGCGGCCTCGAGCCGCCCGCGCTCCCCGGTGAGCCGCACGCACCACATCACGCCCCACGCCAGCACCGCCAGGTGAAACCCCGAGATCGCGAGCACGTGCACGAGCCCGGACCGCGCGAACGTCCCCTCGACATCTTCAACCCCCTCGTCGCGCTGCCCCAGCAGCAGCACCGCGAGCAGGGCCCGCGATGTGCCGTCGGCCTCGTCGCCATCTCCCCCCACCGGCCCCGCCACCGCGTCCAGCGCCGTCGCCACCCGCGCCCGCACCGCCCCCACCATCCGCAGCCCCGCGCTGCGCAGCCGATCCACCCCCGAGGGCTCGAACCCCGCCGCCTCGACGAGCACCATCGACCCCACGCTGAGCCGTCCCACCCTCCCGCGCTCCCGCGCCCACACCCGCCCATCCGCCTCACCGGGATTCAGCGGCCCGCCCACGGGCGAAAACACCCCCGTCACCCGCACGAACTCCCCCGCCCTCACCGCCATCGCGTCCGCGTCATCGACCCGCACGACGAGCGTCCCCCGGATCTCCTTCGCTCCCGCATCCACCACCGCACGGCGGCACTCCACCTCAAACACCACGCCCGCCCTCCCCGCGAGCGGCGTCTCCACCACGATCTCCCCGCGCCGCACCGCCTCACGCCGTGCCGACGTCACCACCAGCCCCTCCACCGTCACCACCGCGCTCCCGCCCCCCCCACCCTCCCCGATCCCCATCGCCCACACCGTCAGCGGATCCACCGTGCGTGTCCGCACCCCGAACCACCCCGCGCCCAGCGCCACGCACGCCAACGCCAGCACCACGCGGCACATCCACCCCCGCGTCACCAGCGCCACCACCAGCAACCCCATCGCCCCCGCCACGAACACGAGCGGCTCAACACCCCCAACCCCCTCCACCCACCGCCCCAACACAAATCCGAGTCCAACGAACGCAAACGCCCACACGCCGCGACGCGCCGGCGTCGCCGCCGAGGCGACCGCCGTTGGTGGTTGGACAGGTTCGGTCAACACACCGCCAATGTGCCAACCGCACGCACGCGCTGTCAAGCGCCGCGCACACACAACACAAAACTGTGTTCAGCGACCCCAACCCTCGCCAAGCCCCGCTACCGCATCCGCTCCTCAATTTGTTCCGGCGTCACCGTCACCCCGCCGCGCATCGCCTCAACCACGCCCAGCCCGTTCTTCGCCGGCCCGAAGTCCGGATGACTCACCAGCACCCCCCGCAGCACCCCCTCCGCGCGGTCCACCTGCCCCAGCATCAGCATCGCCCGCGCGAAGTCCGTCGCGACCCTTGCGTTCCCCGGCTGCAGCCGGGCCGCCCGCTCGAGCGCCGCAAGGGCAGGCTCCGGCTGCCCCATCCTCATCAGCGCCACGCCGTGCTGGTGCTGCGCCTGCCACAGGTCCGGCTTCAGCCGCGCCGCCCGCTCGAGCAGCACCACACCCTCCGTCAGCTCCTGCGTCGACCCCACGCTCAGCACCGCCCCCAGGTTGAACACGGCCGCCACCAGCGTCGGATCCGCCGCCACCGCCGCCCGCAGCGCCGCGATCGCCTCGTCGCGCTCCCCCGCGCGGTTGTGCAGGTCGCCCAGGTTCGCGTGCGCCCTGGCAAACTTCGGGTCCTTCCCGATCGCGAGGCGGTACGAATCCATCGCCTCCGGCGCACGCCCCGCCGCCGTGTACGCGATGCCCCGCTCGAACCAGTCGTCGGCCGTCCCCACCGCCGGGTGGGGGGGATGGGGGGGGTCGGTGAGCATCGCGTCCCACACCGCCACGCCCTCCGCGCCGCGCCCCGCGAGGTTCAGCACCTTTCCAAGGGCCCGCCGCACCTCCACATCCCCCGGGTTTGCCGCGACCGCCGCCCGCAGCGCCGCGATCGCCTGCGCCGGCTGCCCCTGCGCTACCGACACCCGCGCGAGTCCGATCGCCAGGGAGCGGTCACCCGGCGCGAGCGCCAGCGCCTCGGTGTAGGCCGCCGTCGTCGCGGGGCTCCAGGGCATCGCGCCCAGTGACTCGGCCAATGACCGGCGCACGAGCACGTTCTCCGGGTTGCGTTCCAGCGCCGCCCGGAAGGCCCCGACCGCCTCCGCGGTCTTGCCCTCACGCCGTGCCGCCTGACCCGCCAGCGCCGCCGGCCACGCGACCATGTCGTCGAGGTTCCGCTCGCGCACCCGCACGGCCTCGGACCTCTCCGAGTCGGACAACACCGCGCTCACCGCATCAAGATCCGCATCGCCGACCGCCCGGATCAGCGCCACGTTCGCCGCCTCCAGCCCGCCCTCCATCACCGGCCGCGGCCCGCTCGCGCTGTACTCAAACACCGGCGGGTCGTCGTGGTACGCCCGCGCCTCCGCCCCAATCGTCAGCCGCCGCAGCCCATCAGGCCCCAGCAGCATCCCGCCGAAGAACGCCCCCGGCCGCGACAGCCACACGCCCTCGCCGCCCCACTGCGAATACCGGAGGTCCTCCTCCACACTCGGAACCTGCGCAAACCGCGCCGGCCCGGAACCCGGAACGACGACACTCGCTCCCTTGCGTCCGATCAGCATCGGCTCGGTCGCGTTGTACCACAGCACACACTGGGGGAACACCGCCGTGAAGCTCGCCACCACCCGGCGCAGCTCCTCGGGCGTGAAGTACCCCACCGGGATGAACTGGCACACGAGCCCCTCGGGCGCGAGCCGCTCGAGACACCGCTCATAGAACTCGACCGAGTAGAACGCCGCCACCCCAGGTCGGAACGTCTGCCCGACCTCGATCGAGATCACATCGAACGCGCCGCCCCCGTGCGAGATGTAGTTCCGCCCGTCCTCGGCGATTGATCGAACGCGCGGATCGTCAAGCCAGCATGTGGCGTCCGCAACAGCGACGACGCCGGCAAAGTGCTCCCGCACCAGGTCGAACAACGCGGCCTCGATGTCGACGACCACCAGCTCTTTCACGCTCGGGTAGTGCAGAAACCGGCTCGGCGTCGTCCCCGTCCCCAGCCCGACCACAAGCACTCTGGGCGTGTCCGCCCCGTGCAGCAGCATCGGCACGTGCGCGCTCATCACCTGGTGGTTCTTGCGGTCCTCTCCCTGCCACAGCCGGTCCATCTCGAGCTGCAGCACCGAGCCGCGCTTGATCACGGCCATGTTCGACGCCACGCCCTCGCGCACGGCCACGAGCGCCTCGGGGCTTTCGCCGGACGCGAGCAGATACGCCTGAGGCAGCTTCACCCCGCTCGCCATCGGAATCGCCACCCACACCCCGATGGCGATCACGCTCAGCACCGCCGCGACAACCGCCGACCGCCGCTCGATCAGCCGCCCCCACCACCACCCGCCGAGCGCCAACCCCACGCTCAACCCGGTCAAGATCAGCAGCGTCGCGTGCAGCCCCAACCGCGGCAGCAGAACAAACCCGCACACCACCGACCCCACGATCCCCCCCAGCGTGTTCAGCGCCGTCATGCTCCCCACGCCCTTGGGCGCCAGCTCGGGGCGCGAAACGATGACTCGGATGGCGATCGGATACGCCGCCCCCGCCAGCACCGCCGGCAGGAACATGACCGCCATCACCACCCCGACGCGCGTCCCCAGATTCGCGCCACTGAACACATCCCCCCACACGCCCGGCGGCAGCATCACCACCGCCAGCACGCTCAAGCCCGTCAGCGCCTGCGCCACGCCCCACACGAGCGCTCGCCGCCGCGCCAGCGCACCGCGATCGATCACCTGCCCCGCGAGCAGACTCCCCACCACGATCCCCGCGAGGATCACCCCGAGCGTGATCGTGTACGTGTGCACGCTGTTGCGCATCAGGAGCGACAGGTACCGCGTCCACGCCACCTCGTACGCCACAAACGCCAGCCCCGACAGGAAGAACCCGACGGCCACGAGCACCCGCACGCCGCCGACCACTCCACCCACCGATTCCTCCGCCGCCTTCTCCGCCCGGTCGCGAGCCTCGGGGTGGGGCGGCGCGTTCCACAGCACCGCCGCGATCGCAATGTTCACCGCCGCCGCCATCCAGATTGACACCTTCGTCCCCACCACCGGCACGAGCACGAACCCCGCGAGCAGGCACCCCACTACCGCACCGGCCGTGTTCAACGCGTACAGCCACCCGATCGACCGCCCCAGCCTCTCCGCCCTTCTCGAGAAGTGCGCCACGTACAACGGCAGCGTCCCCCCCATCACCGTCGCCGGCGCCAGCAGCAGCAGCGTCACGATCCCCGCCCGCACCACCGTCAGCATCGCCGGGTGATCAAGCAGCCGCTCGTACACCGCCCCGTACGCGCGATCCGCGAGCGCGAACAACAGCGGGCTCAGCGCCGCCGTCACCCCGAGAATCCCTTCAAGCACCGCGTACGCCCGCAACGGCCGTTGTGTACTCCCCGCGTACGACCCGATCAGCCAGCTCCCCAGGGCCCACCCGAGAAAGAACACCCCGAGCACCGTCGCGACCGCCTGCGTCGCCGACCCGAACACGAGCGACGACATCCGGATCCAGCACACCTGGTACACCAGCCCGGCGAGCCCGCTGAAGAAAAAGCACACCAGCGCCAGCCGCTCAATCGCCGTGATGGGTGCCGAATCACCGCGTCCGTGAGCAATCGGGGCCGAGGGCGTGACCATGGTGAATCAGAATACCGGGCGCGAGCAGGGATTTCGCCCACGCCTTCACGCCGAAGGCGTGGTCGTAAGTAGCCGGCGGTGGAGGAGGCTTTGCGACGACCCCGCCGGAAAGCCGCCCCCCCTCCCTGTCTTTCCTTCGCATCGCACCCCGGTGCGGTGCTCGTACGCCGCGTCGCACCCCTCCCCACTGTTCACCGCTCACCATTCACCGTTCACTCCCGCCTCACAGCTTCTTCAACGCCTCCACCAACCGATCAATATGCCCCGTCGTATGCGCCGCCGAGACCTGGCACCGCAGCCGCGCGTGCCCCTCGGGCACCACCGGGTACCCGAACCCGATCACGAACACCCCGAGTTCCAGCAGCCGCTTGCTCATCGCGATCGCCTTCGCCGTGTCGTGCACGATGATCGGGCAGATCGCCGTGGGGCTGGGGAGCACGTCGAAGCCCGCCTCCTTGAGCTTCTTGCGCGCGTACGCGACGTTGTCCCGCAGCCGCTGCACCCGCTCCGGCTCGCGGAGCACGATCTCGATCGCCTTCGCCGCCGACCTGGCGATCGTCACCGGCAGCGCATTCGAGAACAGCGTCGGCCGCCCGCGCTGCACCATCAGGTCCACCGCCCGCTGCGACCCCGCCACGAACCCGCCCGCGCCGCCCCCCAGCGCCTTGCCCAACGTGCCGGTGAACAGGTCCACGCGCCCCGGGGAAGAAGTGGCGGAGTGGCGAAGTGGCAGAGTGGCTGAGTGCGCCGCGCCGGCGGCCACTTTGCCACTCTGCCACTCCGCCACTTCATCAACCATCCCCCAGTGCTCGTGCGTGCCGCGCCCGAGCGTGCCCATCACGCCGTGCCCGTGCGAGTCGTCGACCACGAGCATCGCGTCGTACTGGTCGCACAGCGCCCGCATCGCCGGCAGGTCCGCGATGGACCCCTCCATGCTGAACACGCCGTCGGTGACGACCCAGATCTGCCCCTTGACCTCCGGGTTCGCCCGCGCCGCCTTCAGCGCCGCTTCGAGCGACTTCTCGCCCGTGAGCCGGTTGTTCGCGTACACGCCCTTGAGGACACCCTTCTTGATCGTCGTCGCCAGCCGGATGCTGTCGATGATGCACGCGTGGTTCAGCTCGTCGGAGATGATGATGTCACCCGCCTCGCACAGCGTCGGGAACACGGCCTCGTTCGCCGTCCACGCCGACACGAACGTGTACGCCGCCTCGGTCCCCATGTACCGCGCGATCATCCGCTCGAGCTCGATGTGCGGGCTGAACGTCCCGCAGATGAACCGCACGCTCGCGGTCCCCGCGCCGTAGTCCTTGAGCGCCCTGGTCCCCTCTTCCACGACCTCGGGGTGGTTCGCCAGGCCAAGATAGTTGTTCGAGCAGAAGCACAGGCAGCGCCCGTAGCCCTGGATGTCCACCTCGGCGTCCATCGGCCCTTCAAGGACCTGCAGCACCTTGAACTGCCCGGCCGAGCGCAGCTGCGCGAGCAGCTCGTCGGCACGCCTGTCAAAGGGACGGGTTTGTTGAGGGGGGGCGGAAACGGGCGGCGCGGCGGTCGTCGTCATGATCGAGTATATTGACTCGGCCGCGCACGTCCGTTCGACGTCGGTTTGGTTACGAGCTGAAATCTTGCCGCGAGGTTGAACTCCTCGGGTCAATCTCAGATACTTGTTGCAACAGCTATCTCGGCGCCGCCGGCGCCCTCACGATTTCGACACCCACGAATCACAAGGAGTTGGGACATGAAGTTCGCACGCGTGCTCGCCGTCGCTGGAGCCCTGACCGGAATCGGCCTCTTCGGCATCGCCGCAGCCCAGCAGGGCGGCGCCGCCCCCGCGGCCCCCGCCGCCGCGCAACCCCTCGCCCCCGGCGCCTTCAAGGTCGATGGCGGCCACTCCGCCGTCATCTTCAAGATCAAGCACAACAACGTCACCAACTTCTACGGCCGCTTCAACAACCTCTCCGGCGCCTGGAACCTCGACGCCGCCGCCCCCGACAAGTCGGCCATGGAGTTCTCCATCAAGACCGACAGCGTCGACACCGGCAACTCCAAGCGCGACGACCACCTCAAGAGCCCCGACTTCTTCAACGCCAAGGAAAACCCCACCATGACCTTCAAGTCCACGAAGGTCACCAAGAAGGACGACACCCACTACGAGGTCACCGGCGACCTCACCCTCATGGGCAAGACCAAGCCCGTCACCGTCGCTATCGAGCACACCGGCACCGCCACCGGCGAACGCGGCACACGCTCGGGCATCGAAGCCGTCTTCACCATCAAGCGCTCCGACTACGGCGTCGGCAGCGCCGGCCCCGGCCTGGGCGACGAGGTCACCGTCATCGCCGGCGTCGAAGGCAACCAGGCCAAGTAACGCGCTCACGCCGCCGCTACCAGCCCGCGTTCCCCATCGCGAGGGAATCCCTCCGGCCTCCGTCCTGAGAGTCATGGCGACCTCGGACGGGGGCTTTTTTCTGCCCTCACTTTTCCCCTCTCCCTCGCCCGCGCCGCCCAAGACTTCCCCATGAGCCCCTTCCTGTCCGCGGCCATCTCCGCCATCGCCTCCGGCCTCGTCGCCGCCGGCATCGCCACGATCCTCGCTGTCGCCTTCGACCGCCGCTTCGCCGGGGTCCGCGGCGTCATCGTCAAGCGCGTCGGTGATCCAACCCCCCCGCGCGAAAGCTCGCTCACCGCGTCCTGGCCCGTCGCCCTCGTGCTCCTCGCCGGCTTCATCGCCACCTACCGCGTCTGCCTCGACAAGTGGCCCCCCTCCCCGTTCTCCGACGACCCGCTCATCGCCGACGAGCGCATCTTCTGGGCCGTGATCGTCTTCGCCGCCGCCGCGGTCTTCGACTCTCTCCCCCGCATCCCCGCGTTCATCCGCCTGTGCATCCTGCTCGCGGCCCTCTCCTTCGCCGTCCGCTACGTGCTCGGCTCGCTCATCGCCGACGTCACCGGCTTCCGCGGCGTCATGCTCACCTCCGCCCTCATGTTCTGGCTCCTGCTCATGCGGGCCGGCCTCGACGTCTCCACCCGCCACGGCTCGTGGAAGCCCTTCGACGCCGTCATCCTCGCCGTCGCCATCGGCTTCATGGGCGCCGCCCTCGCCGGCAGCGGCTCGTTCAAGCTCGGCCAGCTCGCCTGGGGCCTGTGCGGCGCCGCCGGCGCCGTCGCCATCGGCATCATGGTCCGGCGCGTCCTCCCCACGGCCCCCTCATACGCCACCGTCCTCGCCCTCAGCCTCGGCTCGCTGCTCATGCTCGGCGTCTACGCGAGCAGCACGCCCTGGTACGCCGCCGTCCTCGTCAGCCTCGCCCCCGGGGGCCGATTCCTCGCGCGCGTCGGCCCGCTCGCCGACCTTAAGGGCCCGCGCACGCTCGCCATCCGGGCCCTGCTCGTGCTCGCGCCGGCGGCCCTGGGGGCCGGGCTGGCGATCGCGGCAACCACCACCACCGCAGATCTGGCACTGTGAGCCCTCGTTTGCCGAAGAAATAGTGCGTGGCACGCCGCCCAAACCCCCCCAATGATGAACTCTTGATGCCCGACCGCCCGCGACGCGCCGGTTCGGCCCGCCCCTCCCAGTACGGTGCGGTTGCCGCCCCGCCGCGTGAACCCCGCACGCCAACCCTCCCGCTGGTGCGCCCCAGCCGCCCCGCGGTCCCCGTGGACGTCCCGATCGAAACTCTCATCGCCATGAACTCAGCGATCGACAAAGCCGCCGCCCTCATCGAGGCCCTGCAGTACATCCAGACCTTCCGCGACAAGATCGTTGTGGTGAAGGTCGGGGGGTCCGTGCAGGAAGACGACGACCGCATGCGGGCGCTGCTCACCGACGTCTCGTTCATGGCCTCGGTCGGCATCCGGCCGGTCATCGTGCACGGCGGGGGCAAAGCCATCACCGCCGCCATGGAGAAGGACGGCCTCAAGGCCAACTTCGTCAAGGGCCGCCGCTACACCGATCGGCAGACCCTCGAGATCGTCGAGCGCGTCCTCGTCAACGAGATCAACGCCGACCTCGTCCAGTTCCTCAACGACGCCGGCGCGCGGGCCATCGGCCTGCACTCCATGGGCTCGTGCGTGATCTTCGGCGAGCGGATGTTCATGGGCGAAGGCAAGGACAAGGCCGACCTGGGCTTCGTCGGCGAGGTCAACGAGGTCAACACTGTCCTGATCAACGCCCTGTGCGAGGACGGCTTCATCCCCGTCATCGCCCCGATCGCCGTGTGCAAGTCGAGCGGCCCCGAGGGCGTGTGGAAGCTCAACTGCAACGCCGACGACGCCGCGGGCAAGATCGCGGCCGCCTTGAAGGCCGAGAAACTCGTGATGATGTCCGACACGCACGGCATCCGCACCGACCCGAAAGACCCCGACAGCTACGCGAGCACACTCACCCGGGCCGAGATCGACCGCATGATCGTCTCGGGCGCCATCGGCGAGGGCATGCTCCCCAAGGTCGACGCCTGCCTCACGGCCCTCGCCGCCGGCGTCCCCAAGGCCCACATCATCGACGGGCGCATCCCGCATTCGGTGCTGCTCGAGATCTACACGGACGCGGGGATTGGGACGCAGATTGTGCTCAAATAAGAGCCCCGAGCGCTAGCGACGGGCCAAGGTTGCGTCGCCGCGCCGATGACTCGCCAGCCGTCAAGACCGATCTCCGCGATGCGCCAAGCGTGGGCGCACCCCCGCTACGCCGGGACGGCAGCTCGCTGGTTCTGGCGACTCTTCGTGCGGTTCATCGCCGCCTCGGCCGTGTGGCCATTTGTCGCGTTCTTCATGCTCGACCAGCACGGCGACGCATGGATGCTCCTCATCGCCCCCGAAGTCGTGCTCCTGCTCGGGATTGCCGTGCGCCTGATCTACCGAACCCGCGTGCAGCGCGAAGTCCTCAAGCACCGCGATCCGATCTGCCCGGGGTGTGGATACCGGGTTCAAGACCTGCCCGCGTGCCCCGAGTGCGGCCTGGCCATGTCTCCGAATGAACGCAAACAAGCATGGCATGACGCCGGGTACACCCTTCCGTGATGCGGGTCGCAAGCCGCCTCACACCCCTGCCCCCACAAACTTCACCACCACAAACGTCACATCATCCGCCGGCGTCTCAAGCCCGCGGAACGCCACGAGGTCGGCTTCGAGGGCCGCGGCGATCTCCGCCGCCGTGCGGTGGTGATTCGCGCGCATCACCTCCTGCAGCCGCGGCTTGCCGTACTGGGCTTTCTGTTCGTTGAACATCTCCCAGATCCCGTCGGTCCCGATCACGAGGACGCTGTCGATCGGGAGCGGGTCGCTCGTGTACTCCTCGTACTGCGTGCCCTCGACGATGCCCAGCGGCAGGTCGCCGCCCTCGAGCTCGCGGAACGACCCCGCATCGGGGCTGAACACGATCGCCGGGTCGTGGCCCGCGCTCGCCCACCGCACCACACGCGTCTCGGCTTCGATCAGCAGCAGCGAGAGCGTCATGAAGCGGTTGTGCCGGTTGTCCGACGACAACACCTCGTTCGTCCTCGTCATCAGCTCGCACAGGCTGTGCTTCCCCAGCGCGCTGGTGCGCAGCGCCGCCCGGGCCGTGGCCATCACCAGGGCCGACGGGATGCCGTGGCCGGTGACGTCGCCGACCGCGACCATCAGCGCCGACGGCGTCACCGTCGAGACGTTGATGAAGTCGTAGTAGTCCCCGCCCGTCTCGTCGCAGTACTTGCTGCGGCCCGCGATGTCGAGCAGCGGCGAGACCGGATCGCCCGCGGGGAGCAGGCTCTTCTGCACCTCCATCGCGATCGCGAGCGAGTGGCGCAGGTGCAGCCGCTCTCGCAGGTCCCCGATCATCTGGTTCAGCGTGTCCGACAGATGCCGGAACTCACGCCCGCCTTTGAAGTCGGCCTTCGCGTCAAGATCACCCGCGCCGACGCGCTCCATGAACCCGATGAGCGACTGGATCGGGCGCGAGATCCGCCGCGACATCGCGCCCGCGAGCAGCGCCGCGATTCCCAGGGCCGCGCACGCCGCCGCCAGCGACATCCATCGCGTCCGCCACACGGCCGCCAGAAAGTCCGACTGCGGCGCCACGGCCCCCACGACCCACCGCTGCCGATCCCCGATCGGGAACACCGTCGTCGACGCCATGTACCCCACGCCGCCCTCGGTGAACTCGAAGAACCGGAACCCGCCCCCCCCACCCCCCGCAACCCCGCCGCCGTCGTCGAGCGACCCCGGCTCGAGGTGCTGGCGGAACGCGTCGACAAGCGAATCGCCGGTGTCGGCGAGCGTGAGCATCTCGCCGCGTTTGGCCGGCCCCGTGGCTCCCATCGCGTCCTTGTGAGTCGCCCCCGCCCCGCGCCTCTGGTTCGCGTGCGCCAGCAGCATTTGGTCCGGCGTGAACAGGAACACCCGCGAGTTCTCGCTGATCGACAGGGCCGCCACGAACTGCGACAGGGCGTTGAGGTCGAACTCGACGCTGAACACGCCGCGGAGCCCGCCCCCCGCCCCCTCCACGCCCTCAGCACGCTTCACCGGCACCACGCACGAGATCCCCGGCACGCCCTCACTGAAAAACATGTACGGCGGCGTCCACGCCAGCTCCCCCCGCTCCTTCGCGAGCAGATAGAACGGCCGCCCGCGCGGGTCATACGCCCGATCGTCCCCCTCGTGCACGACCGTCCACTTCCCATCCCCGCCCACGGCGTACTCGACGATGTGTGTCTTGCCGTCGTCGGCGATCCGCCGCCGCTCGACGTGCAGCGCCCCGTCGTGCATCCGCGTCGCGCCCGTGTACCGCCCCGACTCGTCGGCGTACAGCACCCGCGTCATCCCCGCGTTGCCCTTGAGGAACGCGAGCAGCTGCGGCGCGAGCTTCTCGGGGTCGTCGAGCGCCAGCCCGTGGTCCGCGAGTTGCCCGAGCGACTCGGCGATCGGGGCCGCCCGCAACACGAACGCCCGCGTCTGCGTCACGGCGTGCCCGCTCACTTCGCGGAACACCGAGTTGACCAGCAGCCGTGTGCTCTCGTGGTTCCCCCGGTCCGAGACCACGATCACGAGCGCCCCGGTCAGCAGCACCAGGGCGCACGTGCTCAGCAGCAATTTGGTCCGGAAGGTCAGGTCCACGCGTGCGCCCTCCGGCGCCCGATCGCGGCGCTCCCCCCCACCCCCACTCCGCCCCCCATCACCTCCACGCCCTCCAACCACGTCTCAACGGAAGATCCAAGCGGTGGGGGGGAGATTCGAACTCCCGAGACCCTGACGGGTCTACCAGATTTCAAGTCTGGCGCATTCAACCGCTCTGCCACCCCACCAGGGTGCACCCCCCCACTCCCAGCCCCCCACCGCTGCCGCCAAGTTTACGACGCGCAGGCGCGCCTACAACCCGTGCATGGCCGAAGGCTCTGATCCCAAATCCCCGTGCGCCCCCGCGTCGTCCGCCACGCCGTCCGGGCCGGGGGGGGGGCTCGACCTTGCGCCGATGCCCTTCGGCACGCTCCTCGACAGCGTGGCGGCCAAGACCCCCACGCCGGGTGGCGGGGCCGTCGCGTCCGCCGTCGGAGCCCTCGGGGCGGCCCTGGGCTCGATGGTCCTGGCGTACTCGGTCGACCGCAAGAGCCTGGCGGAGCACCGCCCGACGCTGCTCGCGGCCGCGGCGGGGCTCGAATCCACCCGCGGGCGCCTGCTCGCCCTCGCGAGCGACGACGCCGCGGGATACGCCGAGCTGAACGCCCTCATGAAGCTCCCCGAGACCGATCCGGTGCGCACGGCCAAGTGGGCCGGGGCCGTCGACAAGGCCCTGGGCGCCCCGCTCAAGGCGACGCGCGAGTGCGGCGCGATGCTCGACCTGCTCTCGACGCTCGCGACCATCACGAACCCCCACCTCAAGAGCGACCTGGCGATCGCGGGCGTGCTCGCCGAGGCCGCGGCCCGGAGCGCGTGGTGGAACGTGGCCGTGAACCTGCCGCTGCTGAGTGACGGCGCTCGGCGCACGGCGATCGAGAGCGAAGGGGCGGCACTGCTGGCGCGGGCCGCGAGCGTGCGGATCCAGGTCGAACGCGCGTGCGGGGGTGCCCCGTGAGCGCGGGCGATGGGGACGTGCACGTCCGGCGCGCGGGGATCGGCGATCTCGATTCGCTGACGACCCTGTTCGACGGCTACCGGATTTTCTACAAGCAGCCGAGCGATCCGGCCCGGGCCCGCGAGTTCATGAGGGAGCGGCTGACGCGCGGCGACTCGGCCGTGTTCATCGCGTTTCTGGGCGCCGCCAGCGGCCCCGGAGCGGGGTTCACGCAGCTCTACCCGAGCTTCACCTCCGTCGGCACGGCCCGCGTCTGGGTCTTCAACGACCTCTACGTCGACCCCGCGCACCGCGGGCGTCGCGTGGCGGACCGGTTGATGGAAACGGCCGAACGGTTCGCGGCCGACGACGGGGCGCGGTCGGTGTCGCTGCTGACCGCGCACGACAATGCGCCCGCGCGAAAGCTCTACGAACGCCGTCGGTGGGCGGTGGATGAGCAGTTCGTGCGGTATGTGAAGAAGTTCGGATAAGAGACGCGAGCGCGAGCGAGTGGAGGGTGCTCTCCCCCCCCCACCCGGGGACGCCGGACCTGAGTCTTCGAAGGTCCGGGTCTGCTCGGCGGTGGTTGCGTGCCGCCACGGACGGGCGGGAGGCGGATCGCGCGCGGCGCCGGCACGTGCATATGCGACTCGAATGAGAGCCGGAAGCGGGAGCGGCCGGCCACGGCGATGTCGATTGCGAAACGGACGTCGGCGTGGCCCGTCGCTGCCGCTCGGGGCTCCTATTCGCCGCGAGGGAGAGGGGGGCGAAGCCCTCCCTCTGGTTGCCGCGGCTGGACGCCGCGGCAACCGGTCTCCCTCCGCGTTGCGGAGGGAGATCTTGGGAAGCCCCTCGCTGACGCTTGGGGCTCGTGTAGGAACGGGGAGCGGAGGCCCGCCCCCCCACTCGCTTACGCCCCAAGCTCGTTTCGGAGAGGATCGTTGCGGCGACTCGGCGGATCTCGGCGGGGTGCTTCAGGGGGTCTTGGGAGAGCGCGGTGATGAGCTTGCACAACGCCGTGAGGGCGTGAAGCCTGGCGTTCGCGGAGGCGATCGAGATGAGGAGTTCGTGGTCGTGCATGGGGGCCGGCCCTGGGAGAGGAAAACAGTGGTCCTCTATAGAGGGGTGCGCGGACGGATTTGTGCGCACAAAGGCGCTCCGGTTCGGGGGCTCACGATCGGGAAGTGCTTGCGGGGGCGGGAGATAAAAAATCTGAATGTTGTGCGGGGAGGGGATGAAAGTGGGTCGCTTTTGTGCGCACAAACGCATAGATAGCGCTTTTGTGCGCGCAAAGGCGATACTTGGGTCGAGGGTGCTCAAAGAACACCGAGAACGTCAGAGCCCGTCCTCGGTGGCACGTCGGAGTCGCGTGACGAGACCGAGACCCGGACCTTCGCGGACTCAGGTCCGGCGTCCTGGGAGAAGCCTCCACTCGCTTGCGCTCGCGTCTCTTATGCCTCCGCGGCCGCGGGGATCGGTTCCTTGTCGCTGGCGCGTTCGATCGTTGCGCCCAGGGCGCGGAGGCGGTCTTCCATGCGCTCGTAGCCGCGGTCGAGGTGGTAGACGCGGTTCACGACCGTCGTGCCGTGGGCGGCCAGGCCGGCGAGGATGAGGCTCGCGCTCGCGCGCAGGTCGCTCGCCATCACCGGCGCACCCACGAGCTTGCGGACGCCGCTGACGACCACCGTCGGGCCCTGGCGGGTCAGGTGGGCGCCCATGCGGCTGAGCTCGGCGCAGTGGAGGAAGCGCTCGGGGTAGATGCGTTCGGTGACGACGCTGTTGCCGTCGGCGAGGCACAGCAGGGCCATGAGCTGGGCCTCGGTCGGGAAGCCGGGGTGCGGCTGCGTTGTCACGTCGACCGGCTGCATGACGCGCGAGCAGGTGATTCTCGCGGTGACCCGCAGCGGGTCGGGCTGCACGCCGATGGGGCCGGGCTGCTCGGCGACGAGCACGCCGATGCGCTCGAGGCGGTCGAGGACGGCCAGCATGGCGTCCAACGGGCAGTTGTCGAGGGTGATGTCGCCGTTGGTCATCGCGGCGGCGCACATGTAGGTGCCGGCCTCGATGCGGTCGGGGATGACGCGGTGCTTGACGGCGCCGAGCGATTCGACGCCCTCGATGATGATGCGGGGCGAGCCGGCGCCGGTGATCTTCGCGCCCATGGAGTTGAGCATGCGGGCGAGGTCGACGACCTCGGGCTCGCACGCGGCGGATTCGATGGTCGTGACGCCGCGGGCCAGGGTGGCGGCGGACATGACGTTGGCGGTGCCGAGGACGGTGGAACCGAAGGGGCCGCCGAGGAAGACGCGGGCGCCCTTGAGGCGCCCGTCGGCGGGGGTCTTGGCGGTGATGTCGCCCTGGTCGAGGGTGATCTCGGCGCCCAGGGCGGCGAGGCCGCGGAGGTGGAGGTCGACGGGGCGGTCACCGATCGCGCAGCCGCCGGGCATGGAGACGCGGGCCTGGCCGCGTCGGGCGAGCATGGGGCCCAGAACGCAGATGCCGGCCCGCATGGTCCGGACGATGTCGTAGCGGGCGTGGGAGTTGGACTCGTCGGTGGTCTTGAGGCGGAGCAATCCACCGGACGAATGCACCCCCGTGTCCGGGAAGTAGGTCGACTCGCAGCCGAGCTCGGTGAGGAGGCGCCGGAGGTTGGCGATGTCGGCGAGGTCGGGGACGTCGGCGAGCTCGACGGGCTGGTCGGTGAGCAGGGCCGCGGCCATAAGAGGAAGGGCGGCGTTCTTGGAGCCCTTGATGGCGAGGCGGCCGGTGAGGCGGGCGGAGCCCTTGATGATGAAGCGGTCCATGGGGTGAGCTCCGGCGGGGGCGAGAGGGGACGGATCGAGGCTATCGGAAGAGAACGGCGAGAGCGGTTATCGGCGAAGGCGGTGCAGGGTCCGTAGAAGCCGAGGACCATGCCGGGGCCTGGGGGGCGGGCGCGGAAGGTGCGGGCGTTACACGCGGACCAGATTCAAGGGAGGGCGAAGCGGCGGCGGCTGGGAGGGTTGGCGAGGTCCCGCGGTGAATCGTATTTCTGAGTCTGGCGGTCGTGGTCGGGCTTGTGCCCGGTCGGGGATCGCCAGGACCGATTCCCGTCGCCCGCCGGGGACACGCAAGGGGACTTTCATCATGCTTCGCACGAATCGTCGCTTCCCCCCCACCGATCGCCTTGCCAAACCCGCCGCCCGGGCGCTGCTCATCACCGCGTTTGCGGGGGTGGCCCTGGCGCTGTCGAGCGCGGGCACGGCGACGCCGCCCGACCCGTATGGCGACCTGCCCGCGGACATCACGCTCACGGGCGTGATCCGCGACTTCCGCGAGCGCAACAGCGCGAACGGCCACCAGGACTTCGAGAAGGAGCCCACCCGCGGGTTCGCGCACTACATGATGCAGGCGACCGACGTCCTGGACGAGGACGGCAAGCCGGTGTTCCGCAACACGGGCAAGAAGGTGACGACCGCGTGGCGCGACTCCCAGGGGCGCAACCGCATCAACACCAAGTCGTACATCGAGTCGCGCTCCGGCGACGTGAACGGCGCGATGGAGACCCAGGAGGGCGGCTCGATCACCGATTCAAACAAGTTCCGCCAGTGGTTCCGCGACGTGCCGGGCGTGAACATGTCGGCCCCGCTCGGGCTGCGCCTGGTGCGCCAGCCGGGCACGAACATCTACGTGTTCGACGACCGGACCGACCCCTTCTACGTCCCGCGCAGCGGCTTCTTCCCGATCAACGGCGAGCTGTTCGGCAACTCCGGCGGCACGCCCGCGGGTCGAAACTTCCACTTCACGTACGAGCTCGACACGCAGTTCGTGTACCGCGAGAACCAGGGCCAGATCTTCACCTTCCGCGGCGACGACGACGTGTTCGTCTACATCGACGGCAAGCTCGTCATCGACATCGGCGGCGTGCACTCGGCCGTCGAGCAGACCATCGACCTCGACCGCCTCGGCTGGCTGGTCAACGGCAACACGTACCAGCTCAAGTTCTTCTTCGCCGAGCGGCACCGCACGCAGTCGAACTTCCGCATCAGCACGAGCATCACGCTCCAGAACGCGGAGCTGCCCGTGACCGAAGCTCTCTTCGACTAACTCGCGGGACCTCACCGCGCGGAAGGGCGAGGGTTCCCGGGCGTGCGGAAATGCAGGACGTCCTCGGGCTGACGGGGAAGGTGCACGCGCCACGGCCGTTCAAAGGACGGCTGTGGCGCGTGCGGCCATTGGGTGGACGCGAGCATGGGCTCGGGCCTTTGTGGGTTGAGGGTCGCGTCGCGCCGGGCCAGGTCGTCTTCGGGGGCGGTGAAGTCTCCGGGCAGGGCGGCGTCCCACGTCGCGACCCCTGGGAGGAGCTCGGCGGCGACGGTCGAGTCGGGCGTGTAGGCCTTGGCGGTGCCGCCCACACGGCTGCTGCTGCAGCCTCCGGCGATCAACGCCGTGAGCGTGAGACCGAGAACACAAGTCTTGAGCATGGCGCGGCCCCTCCACGTACACGCTACCTCACGGTCGCGCCGGGGGCCAGTAGAGCGATCTCAGCCGCCGCCGGGGGCGATGGGGTCGAGGTCGCTGGGGGGCTCGGACGAGGGGACTTCGTCGAACTTCTCGGGCGTTGACGCTGGGGGGGGGGCGGACTCGGGCTCGGAGTCGGACGAGTCGGGTTCGGTGGGGGCGGCGCGGCCGTTGTAATAGACCAGGCCGGGGACCGTGGTGGCGCCGATCCCCCAGACGCGGTGGGCGACGACGCCCCAGGGCTTCATGCCGCCGCGGAGGCGGACGGTGATGGCCTGGTAGGCGCGGAGGTTGGCGGAGCCATCGGGCCAGGGGACGACGGGGCGGAAGATGTCGACGGTGGCCATGTCGCCCTCGACCCAGACGCGCCCGACGTGGTAGATCGGGAGCGATTCGGTCTCGGGGGTGAGGGGCACGGCGCCGCGACCGGCGCGCCGGCAGAACTCGTCGTAGGTGCTCTGGCGGACGCCCTCGTGGCCGAGGTTGATGGCGAGGCGCGGGACGGCGTTGCCGGCGGCGTCGGTGTCGGCCTCTTCGAACTCGCGCCACATGGTGAGGCGCCCGTCCTCGCCGGTGGGCGGATAGCGCTTGATGACCCACTCGAGGGCCGTGGCGGCGACGTCCTTGGACGAGACGACGTTGGGGTTGTTGAAGGGGTCTTCGACCTCTTTGGGGCCGGAGTGGCCGCTGTAGCCGACGCAGGCGGTCAGCGCCCCCACGAGGGCGAGCGAGAGGGTGAGGGTGGCGGCGAGCGTCAAGCGGGCGGGAGCGAGCATGGAGCATCCTCAAAGGGGCCGGCGGAACGCCGAACGGTAGAGCGCGTCTACCCTGATCGCGTATCGGCGGATTGCGGGCGGGGACATTGGGGATCGCACCGGGCCGGATCCGGACCTTCGCAGAGCCTCAGGTCCGGCGTCCCTCTCTGGAAAGGCCTTCTTTGCCCACAGCGAGCCCTCAACCTTCACCTGTGCAGACACCTCCGGCTCCGGCGCGGCCGAAGCGGTTCGTGCTGGGGATCTCGGGGGCGAGCGGGGCGGCGTATTCGCTGCGACTGCTCGAGCAGCTGCTGGTGTCGGGGGCCGAGGTGCATCTGGTGGTCACGGACTATGGGCGGCGGCTGCTGTTCGACGAGGAACGGATCACGCACCTGGAGTTCGCGACGCTGTGCCCGGGGATCGATACGGCGAGCGTGATGCAGCGGCTGGTGATCCATCCGAACAAGGACGTGGGGGCGGTGATCGCCTCGGGGAGCTTCTTGCACGACGGGATGGTGGTGCTGCCGTGCTCGAGCAACACGATGGGGGCGATGGCGAGCGGGGCGGGGTCGAACCTGCTCACGCGGGCGGCGATGGTGACGCTGAAGGAGCGGAGGACTCTGGTGGTGTGCCACCGCGAGATGCCGCTGAACCACATTGATATCGAGAACATGCACCGGCTGAGCCTGGCGGGTGCGATCGTGTGCCCGACGAACCCGGGGTTTTATCTGAAGCCGGGGAGCGTTGATGATCTGGTGGACTTTGTGGTGGGGAAGGTGCTGGACTTGCTCAAGGTGGAGCATGGGCTGAAGACGCGGTGGGAGGATGCGGGGGGCTGAGGCGCCGCATGAATCAGGGCCCGGCGGACAGAGCTCCGCCGGGGCACCCGCCCCCCACGCACCCCACGAACCCCACGAACCCCACGAACCCGCGAGGGGGAATGGGGCACGACTGTGTGCGGGGTGCGCGACGGGGACCACAGATTCAACGATCGACGTGGGCCGGGCATTCCGCGCTTGCACTCGGAGTGGTGTTGGTGGTATGACATGGGTTGTTCGCGTGCCCGAGACGGCATGCTGAGTTCACACTCCGGCGATCGGGGGGTTGGAGCTTCAGCCATGCCGCTCAAGATATTCATCAGCTATGTGCGCGAGGACAACGAGATCGCCGACACGCTGCGGAACTCGCTGAAGCGGTGCTTCGGCGACGAGAAGATCGAAGTCTTCAAGGACTCGGTGAGCCTGGAGAAGGGCGTCGAGCTGCTCGATGCGCTCCGCAAGTCGGTGACGGGCGTCGACGTGCTCGTGGTGATCAGCACGGGGGTGCTGCGCCCGAGCCATAACTGGGCGGGGTTTGAGCTCGGGGTATTCGAGGCGACGCACTCGGGGGCGCATCCGGCGGGGGCGCATCCGCTGTGGGGGCGTGTGTTCATTCTGTGCCAGCCGCAGACGGTGCCGGCGGTGGCGGCGGGGCGGCTGTACATCCCGCTCGACGTGGACACGGTGGGAGCGGTGACGGCGCACGACCCGATGATGGCGTGGTTCTCGCAGCTGTATCAGCAGATCGAAGGCGACACGCTGGACAACGATCGGGCGGCGGAGGGCCGGATCACGCGCCAGGTGACGCAGCTCAAGCAGAAGATCGTGGCGGAGTACAAGAAGCGGCCGCGGGCGGTGTGGAAGCCGCAGAAGCAGCTCATCGTGCGGTTCGACCCGCAGAACCAGGCGGGCGCGACGATCCTGTTCCAGGGGAACGCGGGGGCGGTGTTCGGGATCCCTGAGCGCCAGGACGGGGCGGCGATGTCGTGGGCGGAGTTCACGAAGGAGCTGGGGGCGCACCCGCGCGCGAAGAACTGGCTGGGATCGCTGCAGAGCCTGATGGACACGGCGGAGGTGTCGAACGGGCTGGAGAGCGACCACGGGACGTTCATCCGCTCGCACGACGGGCAGCAGCTGTTCCGCCCGGTGGTGACAACCTGCACGGTGTATCGCGACAACTCGATCGAAGCGAGCATCTACCTGATCCTGGTGCGTTCGCGTCCCGACGTGGGCGACCCGGTGACGACGCGGCTGCTCAAGGCGCTGAAGCTGGTGTGCCGCTTCCGCTTCCTGTTCCTCGAGAAGCAGAGCGAGTTCAACCCGGTGAACGTCGTGCAGATGCCGCTGGCGAACGTGCCGGCGTTCGCGAGCCGGATCCTGGCGGAGCTCGAGCTGCTCGACAGCGACATGATCTCGGCGGAGCTGCACCTTCCCGGCGCGTGGTCGGAGTACCTCAACGATGGCCAGATCCGGGCCATGGCGGAGATCTGGTATCCGCTGCGCGTGAGCCTGGGCGAACTGTGCGCCGAGGCGGCGACGACGGCGCCGGCGGCGATGCGAGAGCTGCGCCAGGGCATCACGCAGCGGCTCGAGGACGTGCGGCGGACGCAGCAGCCCAACAACGCGGTGGTGCTGCGGGCGCTTGCGGAGCACCTCAGCGGCTACGCGGCCGCGGAAGCGCCCGAAGTGCTGGTGCGGGCGGGGGGCGGGGCGGGGGTGAGGGAGGAGACGCGATAACGCGATCAACCGGGAACGCGATAACGCGGAACATCGGAGGGGGAGCTTCGCGTGCTGTGGTCAGAAAGAAGTCGCCCGGGCGGCAAGGCCCGGGCGACAGGAGGAGATTCGCGGGGTGTGTTCGCTCAACGATCAGCGACGACGGCGACGGGTGGCGGTGAGGCCGCCGAGGCCGAGGAGCGCGGCAGCGCCGGGGGTGGGGACGACGAAGAAGGCGGTGTTGCCGCCGCCGGGGAGGGTCTCGTTGACGCGGATGTGCAGGCCGAGGCCTTCGACGGAGCCGGCGAGCGAGGAGAAGCTGAAGGCGACGGACTGGCCGGGGGTGATGCCGGTGTTGGGGTTGGTGGCCCAACCGGCGATGCCGCCGGCGCCGCCGTTGTTGTTGCTGGTGCCCCAGGTGGCGCCGTCGCCGTCGAGGAAGTTGGGGTTGACGGGGGTGAGGTTGTCGTCGTCGGAGAGGACCCAGAAGCCGAAGATGGAGTTGATGGTGTAGAGGTTGCCGCCGAAGAGCAGGGTGGGGGCGAGCGACTCGGTGACGGTGTAGTCGAGGAGGCCGGAGGGCGTGATCGACACGCCGCCGACGGCGTCGGCGAGCTGGAAGGACGAGCGGGACTGGGCGGACGCGGCGCCGGCCAGCATGAACAGAGCGGCGGCGGACGCGATGAGGCGGTGGGTGGACATCATGTCTCTCTCTCCGGCGATCTTTCCAGGATCGCGAATGTGACTGACAGCGCCGCCGTGGGTGAGACGACGGTTCGGGCAACAAATCGCGCGTGTGAAGGGGTCACGGGACGCGGGTGAAGGAATCTACATCACTCTTCGCTCGAGGCCAGCATGCGGTTGGGAGCGGTCCTCGATTCTTCTCGGGAAATCGGGACAAATACCGCATGTTTACAGCGCTCGCGGGGGCGACATGTTGCGGTCATTTTTTGATATGAAGCAGCGGAGTGGCGCGCGAATCTGGGCGCGCGGAGTGCGTGCGTGGGAGAACACGCGTTGTTGTTATTCGGGCGCGGAACGCCGCCCCCTCGCTTGAACGGCTGGACGCCGTTCAAGCATTTCCCCCTCCGCCGGGGCGGAGGGGGATCTAGGAGCGTGCGGTCATCGGCTTGCCGTTTGAGAAGCGGCGTTTGTCGTTGGACTGCTCGACGGCCATGCCGCCGCGGAGGCGGGCGCAGCCGGGGCCGAAGGTGTCGGCGAGGGCTTCGATCATGGCGGGCTCGAGGCGGAGACGGCCGGTGGGGATGGCGGGTTTGCCGGTGGAGATCCAGCCGTCGGCGAGGACGTGGACCGCATACCCGACGGTGGGGGCTTCGCCACTGACAGACTTCCCGCCGGCGGCGCCCCCCCCACTGGCCGCGCCGGTGGCCTTGTCGACGATGCGCGGGGAGATTTCCTTGCGGAGCGATTCGAGGGCGGTGTGCGCGCCGCCGCCGTTGAGGCGGCCGAGGTCGAGGTAGAGCTCGAGGGAGCCGCCGTCGAGGGGGACGCCTTCGATGGGGGCGACGCGGTCGACGAGGAGCTGAACGCCCCCCCCACCGCCGCCGTCGTTGTCGGGGGCGGCGGGTGCGGGTGCATCGGGGTCACCGGCGGCGTCGCGCGCGTTTGCCTTTGCGTTGCGGTTGTTGCCGCCGCCGCCGGCGCGGGAGCGGTCGACGCGGCCGAGGACGAAGACGGGGGTGTCGGTGGCGAGCATGGCTTCGTGGGCGAGGTAGCAGTCGGAGAAGAGGACGCCCTCGAAGACGCCGTGGAGGTCCTCGAAGGTGACGATGCCCATCTTCTGGCCGGCGGAGCGGCCGCTCTTGACGATGAGGGTGCGCACCGATTGGACAAGAGCCGGGACGATGACGCGGGCGTCCTGGGGGGCCAGCTTGATGTGGGATGAGGAGGAGGTGGCGAAGACGCTCGACCAGGCCTTCCAGCGCTCGAGGGGGTGGCTGGAGACGTAGAAGCCGAGGGCTTCTTTTTCCTTGGCGAGGGTTTCCATCTCGGACCAGGGGGCGGTCTTGACAAGCGCACCGGTGGCTGCGGGCGCGGATGAGGGTGCAGCGGGCCCGCCAAATCCAAAGAGAGCCTGGCCCTTGATCTTGTCAGCGGCCGCCGTCTGACCGGCGCTGATGGCGGGCTCGATGGTGGCGATCATGCCGGAGCGCACGGGGCGGCCGTGGAGCGAGTCCATCGCGCCGGACTTGATGAGAGCTTCGATCGTTGCTTTGTTGATGATCGCGCCGCCAGAGCCTGTCGTGGCGCGGCCGAGGACGCGTTCGCAGAAGTCGTAGATGGTGGAGAAGGGCTTGGGAGCGGGGGGCTCGCCGGGCTTGGGTGAACCGATGTCGCGTTCGGCGACGATGGCTTCGATGGCCTTTTCGCCGACGCCCTTGATGCCCTTGAGGCCGAAGCGGACGTGGCCGTGGAGGGAGTCGCGGGGCTCGTCGGGATCGAAGACGACGGCGAAGTCGGCGTGGGAGAGGTTGACGTCGGGGGCGCGGACCTCGACGCCGACCTTGCCGTTGATGAACCGCGTGTTCTTGCAGTCTTCGAGGTAGGGGATCCAGTCGGAGACCTTGTTGGCCTGGCTCTCGAAGGAGAGGAAGGCGGCCATGTACTGGTTGGGGAAGTAGGTTTTGAGGTAGGCGGTCTGATAGGCGACGATGGCGTAGCCGGTGGAGTGGGACTTGTTGAAGCCGTAGCCGGCGAATTTGAGGATGAGGTTGAAGAGGTCTTCGGCTTTCTGTTTCGGAAGGTTCTGCTTCTGCGCGCCATCAATGAACTTGGGTCGCTCTTTTTCGATCTTGTCGTGCTTTTTCTTGGAGATGTTCTTGATGAGGGTGTAGGCGTCGCGGAGCTTGATGCCGCCGAGGCCGTGCACGATCTGCATGACCTGTTCCTGGTAAACCATGACGCCGTAGGTCTCGGAGGTGAACTGGTCGACGATCGAGTGGACCTTCGGCACTTCTTCCGTTCCGTGTTTGCGCCGGTTGTAATCGGGGATCAGGTCCATGGGACCCGGCCTAAACAGAGCGTTGGCGGCGATCAGGTCTTCGAGGCGGTCGGGCTTCATCTCGCGCAGCAGACGGCGCATGCCGTCTGATTCAAATTGGAAGACGCCCGTGGTGTCGCCGCGCTCGAACAGCTTGAACACACGGGGATCGGCGAAGGTCAATCGGTCGAGGTCGAGCGGGTGGGGGCCGCCATCGCCCTTGGTGCGTCCGACGGCGACGTGCTGGGCGTCCTCGTCGAGGCCTTCGCGGATGAGCCTCTTGGCGCGCTCGACGATGCTGAGCGTGCGGAGGCCGAGGAAGTCCATCTTGAGCAGGCCCATCTTCTCGCAGGTGGGGCCGTCCCATTGGGTGACGACTTCGTGCTCGCCGGCGCCGGACTGCTTGTAGAGGGGGACGACTTCGTAGAGGGGGCGTGTGGCGACGATGACGCCGGCGGCGTGGACGCTCGCGTGGCGGGCCTGGCCCTCGATGGTGCGGGCGTTGTCGATGAGCGTCTTGATCTGGTCGGGGGTCGCGGCCTGGCCGGGGCCCAGGGCAGTGTTGAGCTTCTCGAAGGCGGAGACGCTGCCGTCGTAGATGGCCTTGAAGTCGGGCTCGTTTTCGAGGGCGTCGTCGAGGGTGATGTGGAGGGTTTCGGGGATGAGCTTGGCAACGCGGTCGGCGACGGGGAGGCTGATGCCCAGCACGCGGGCGACGTCGCGGATGGCGGCGCGGGCCTTGAGGGTTCCGAAGGTGATGATCTGGGCGACGTGGCCGTACTTGGTGCGGACGTAGTTGATGACGTCGGCGCGCCCGTCCTGGCAGAGGTCGATATCGATATCGGGGTATTCGGAGCGGTCGGGGTCGGTGAAGCGTTCGAAGAGCAGGCCGTAGTTGACGGGGCAGGCGTTGGAGAGGCCGAGCACGTAGCCGACCATGGTGCCGACGCCGGAGCCGCGGGCGATGGCGGGGATGCCGCGCTGGCGGCCCCAGTTGACGAAGTCCCAGACGATGAGGAAGTAGGCGGAGATGTTCTTGTCGGCGAGGATCTTGAGTTCGCGGTCGAGGCGGGACCGCCGCTGCGCGGCTTTGGACTCGGGAAGTGGCGAAGTGGCGGAGTGGTCGAGTGGCGAAGTGGTCTTTGCCACTTTGCCACTTTGCCACTCCGCCACTTCTGCATCCGGTCCGTACCGCCAGATATACCCCGCCTCGGCGAGACGGCGCAGGGCGGCGTCGCACTCGGTGCGGGCGTCGGCGAGAATTTTCGTTCGCTCCTCGTCGGTCGTGCCGGGCTCGATGCGCATCGGGACGACTTCGAATTCAGAACAGAAGGCGGTGTACCAGGCGGTGAGGTCGTTGTTGAAGCGGGGGTCGGTGGGGGTGGGGAGGTTGGACCAGGGGTCGGCCGCGGCGCCCGAGTGCGCGCGGCGACTGCCACTGGCCTTTGGGGCCGCAAGACCTCCCGCTTGCGCGGGAGGCTCTGATCCGGACGGCTCTGATCGGCGTCGTACACCGACCATGGGGGCGTGGTTGGCGCCGATGGGGAGGTCGACATTCGCGGCCTGGGCGATCTTGAGGGTGTTGTCGGCGGCTTCGGGCCAGGCTGCGGCGACGTCGGGGTCCATGTGGGCCGCGAGATCGCGCATTTCCTGCGGGCTCTTGACGTAGAGCTCGGTGGAGTACTTGAGGCGCTCGGCGTCGTACTTGCCCTTGCCCATCGAGATGCAGATGAGCGTGTCGTGGCCGTCGTGGTCTTCGGCGCGGAGGAAGTGGGCGTCGTTGTCGCAGACGAGGGGAAGGTTGAGCTCGCGCGCGAGGCGGACGAGGTGCTTGTTGATCGAGATCTGCTCGGGGACGTGGTGCTGGAGTTCGACGTAGAAGCGGGGGATGGGAAGTGGCGGAGTGGCGGAGTGGTCGAGTGGCGAAGTGGGGTCACTCTGGCACTTTGCCACTTCGCCACTTTGCCACTTCTGATCGGAGAACGTCGCCGCGTGCCACTGGGCGGCTTCGACGGCGCGGTCCCAGGCGGATTTCTCGCGGGAGGACTCGAAGGTGAGGAGGTGTTCGCCGATTTCGGAGCCGAGGTGGCCGTTGATGGCGACGAGGCCGGCGGCGTGCTTGGCGAGGAGCTCGCGGTCGATGCGGGGCTTGAAGTAGAAGCCGGAGGTGTAGGCCTCGGAGCAGAGGACGAGGAGGTTGTTCCAGCCGGTGAGGTCGAGGGCGAGGAGGACGAGGTGGTAGCCGCCGTCGCTGACGCCGGTGTAGGTTCGGTCGGAGCGTGAGCGGCCCGGGGGGCAGACGTAGGCCTCGACGCCGAGGATGGGCTTGATGCCGGCGTCCTTGCAGGCGAGGTAGGTGGCGATGGCGCCGTGCATGTTGCCGTGGTCGGTGACGCCGACGGCGGGCATGCCGAGCTCTTTGACGCGTTTGACGAGCTTGTCGACGCGGTTGCCGCCGTCGAGGAGGGAGTATTCGGTGTGGAGGTGGAGGTGGACGAAGCCCGAACCGGGAGTCCACGGGGCGACACCATCGCCTGACGGACCCACAACGGAGGGCGGAGGTTGGGCCATTAGGGGAGTGTAGATTTGTCAGCGGACGAGCGGCGGATGCGACAGGAAAGGGAACGTGGATGGCGGGTGATGCGGAGGGGAATGGGCGACGGGCGGGCTGGGGGGCGGATTCTCGTTCGTAGCGAGAACGAGCGGGTTTTTGAATCGAACGTTTCATATTGGGAATTTTCGCAGCACTTCGGCACATGGGTGATTGGCGCAGATTGGGCGCATCCCTATACTGCACCGGAGCGATTTTGTCCTCGCTTCGGGAGTGCCCACGACCGGCCCACCACTCTCGCAGCACGGCAGAGGAACACACCATGCGTATTCGTCATTTGTTCGCGCTCGGCCCGGCTGCGGGCGTTATCGGCGTCGCACTGTGCGGTGCGGGCGTCGCGAACGCGACGGCGCCCCCGATGGAGTTCGGTTTCCAGAAACTGCAGAGCGCGTACGACTCGTCAACCTCGACGCTGACGGTTCGCGCGGCGGACGAGCCCGGCTTCTTCAGTATGGGCCAGATGCGCCGGAGCATGGGTCCGGGCGAGCTGCTCGTGTTCGACGAGGGGTTCGTGAGCGAGGCCAACCCGTCGGACTTCCAGATCACGCTGCACATCACCCCGCTGACGCCGACGACGGCGCTGGCCGAGGGCCCGATGATGATCACCGACGTTGACGGCGACACGTTCAGCGCGGTCGTGAACGGGCTTTTCGAGCATGACGACGGCGTGAGCTCGCTGTATGCGGCGCTCACGACGCTCGCGTTCAGCAGCGACGAAGAGTTGTTCGACGGGCCGGACGGCGGCACGTTCTCGACGAACTTCCCGCCGGGGTCGCTGGCCCTGGGCACGCTGCGTCTGTCGTTCATCGACGGGCCGCGCTCGTTCGATTCGTCGTTTGAGGATGCCGAGACGGGTCTGGTGGGCTGGGTTCCGTCGCCGTCGGGCGCGGGGCTGCTGGCGCTGGCGGGTTTGGCCGCGGCCCGGCGGCGTCGCACCGCCTAACGAGTGGCGGCATGAACGGCGTTCACGGATCTTGATGATCCTGGGCGGCGGCGTTGATCGCCGCCGTCCAATCCGAGGCAAGTGAACCGGTGAGTGCGCCGACCTGGGCGCCCGCGATCGGCTTGGCCTCGATGCGTGTGACGGGGAGCACGCCCCAACTGGAATTGGTGAGGAAGACTTCGTCGGCATCGAGGATGTCGGCGATGCTCATGGCGCGCTTGCGCACGGTGACGCCGCGGGACTCGGCGTTGGCGATGGCCCATGCGCGAACGATGCCGGGGAGGACGGGGCTGGGGAGGACGACGCCCTTGGAGGAGCCGGGTTTGTCGGGGATGCCGGGGGTCTCGGGTTTGTCGACAGAGGGCGCGGCGGGGACCTCGCCCAGGTGCGTGCGGGCGGCCTGGACCCATTCCTCGTCGCGGGCGATGGGGGTGTGGAGCTCGCCCTTGGTGACGACGAAGAGGTTGCTGACGCAGCCGCCGACGATGTGGTTGGTGACGCTGAGGACGACGGCCTCGGCGGCGCCGCGGGCGGCGGCGGCGGCGAGCTCGCGGAGTCGCCACCAGTAGTTGAGCGTCTTGTGGGATTCGGTGGGGTTGAAGGGATTGGCGCGCGGGTCGGCGATGACGGCGGTGACGCCGCGGTCGAACATCGCGGGCGGGTAGTCGGTGGCGGGGAGTGCGGCGACGAGGATGGTGGGGTCGCCGCGGCGCGGGGGCTCGCCGGTGCGGAGGGCGTCGCGAGCGGCCTGTTCGCGGAGGTTGAGGTCGCCGCCGGTCACGGAGAGACGGATGCGGACGCGCGGGAGGCCGGCGCGGCGGACGGTTTCGAGGACGGTCTGTGCGAGGGGGCCGGTGCGCAGGCCGCTGGCGAGGCCGAGGGCCTGGCCGGATTTGGCGAGGCGCTCGAGGTGTTCTTCGAGGAACATGACCCAGGGGCGGGAAGACGGGGGTGTATCGGGTTTGTCGGGGGTGCCGGGGGTGGGAGAAGGAGTGACGCCGCCGAGCATGGTTTCGAAGAGGCCGACGCCGTGCTGGATGGCGGCGTCGAAGGCGGAGACGCGAGCGTCGTCGGGGGAGAGGAATTTGCCGTTGAGGAAGACGGAGGACATGTAGGGGAGGGTAGGGGAAGAAGGAGAAGCAACCCGGACCTTCGCCGAGCCTCAGGTCCGGCGTCCCGGGGGATTTCGGAAAGGCGACCCCGCGTCACCACGAGTGGCGCAGGGTCGCGGGCAAAAGGGTTGGAGAAGCTTGCTCAGCGTCGGCGAAGGGCGAGGGTCAGGGCCCCGAGGGCGAGCGTCACGGCGGCGCCCGGGGAAGGAATGGTGAGGGAGACTTCGAGATCGCACTCGATAGCGGTGTCGAGGGGACCGCCGACGGAGCCGGCGGAGGCGCTGGCGCTGCCGTAGAGCTCGTACTGGCCGGGCTGGAGGAGAAGAAGGACGCTGAGGTCGGTCTGTGAGCCGACGGGGCCGTTGAAGTTGGCCTGCTCGACGATGTCGCCCTGGAGGTGGCGGAGGACGGCGAAGGCGGAGCCGATGCCGGGCTCGACGAAGAGGGTGTAGGGGTTGAGGACCCAGGCGGAGGCGCGGAGCGTGACGTAGGTGGGCTCGTCGATGGTGAAGTTGAGCCAGTAGGTCGAGTAGGCGAGAGAGGTGGTGGGGACGCTCGGCTGGGCGAACGCGATGGCGACGTCGGAGAGGGAGAGGTTGAAGGAGTCGCTGTCGACGGTGGAGCGGTGGGTCGCCACGGCGAACGTGTGGGCGCCGAACCCGTCGAGCGTGGAGTCGGCGTAGTGGTCGACGGGGCTCGAGGGGATCGGGGGCGTGTCGAAGGAGCCGTCGCTAGCGACGTCGGAGAGGATGGGGCCGCCGGGGCCGTTCTGGATCGAGTTCTGAGCGCTGACGCCTCGGCTGACGAAGGTCGGGGACCAGAGCTGGGCGGACGCGACAGGACAGATCGCCGCGAGGGCGACCGCGAGCGCGCAGCGGGAGCGCGCCCGGAAGGGAGAAGTGCACATGATGGAGAACCTCGCACGAACGAACAGAATGTGATAATGAGATGAATAAGGACGCTTGGCCGAAGGCGTCGTGCGAACATCGCGCTCGAGAACCCCCCCACGGGACCCCACGAAGCAAGCGCGGCGCTGACGGCCACGGGGCGCTACGCGGGGCGTGCGCGGGCGGTTGCGGCGCGGAGCGGCGGGTGATGCATATTTTGAATAATTCCGTGACGGGTGTCCCGCTGTCACGACATCTGTAGTATACTCGCGCATGCTGTCGTGACGGGCGGCCCCCCGAGGGGCCCGCCCGGGGGCGGCGGACACAAGACATGCGGGGGCAAGGAGTCGGCGATGCCGGAGCAGCCGGACAACACCGTGATCAAGGCCGGCGGCGACGGCGCGGCGAGCGGGGCCACCATCAGCGACGCCGAGTGGGACCTGCTCGAGGCGCTGTGGGAACTTGGGCCGGGGACGGCCCGCCAGGTGGCCGAGCACCTGCACGACCAGCGCGGGTGGGCGTATTCAACGGTGAAGACGCAGCTCGACCGCATGGTGGTCAAGGGGTTCGTGAAGGCACGCCAGGTGGGGAACGTGTGGGAGTTCACGGCGGCCGTGGAGCCGACCGAGGCGCGACGCTCGGCGTGGAGGCGGTTCGTGAACGCGGCGTTCGGGGGCGCGATCGAGCCGGCGCTGCGGTTCATCGCGGCGGACGCGAAGCTGACGGGGGCGCAGCGGCGACGCCTGCTGGAGATGCTCAACGGGGGCGAGGGCGGCGGGGGTGGGGGGGGCGGGGGCGGTTCAAACGGGCGCACGACGAATAAAGGAGGCCGGTGATGCTCGGCATCGATGCTTCTTCTTCAACGAGTTGGGGCTCGGCGGGTCAGTGGCTCGAGAGTGCGGGCGGCGCGCTGGTCGAGTGGACGGTGGCGATGAACCTGTGGACGCTCGGGCTGCTCGCGGGGGTGCTGGTGATTGATCGGCTGCTGTCGAAGCGCGTGAGCGCGGGGTGGCGGATTGCGCTGTACGCGGTGGTCGCGGTGCGGCTGGCGCTGCCGCTGGCGTGGACGTCGCCGGTGGGGCTGGTGCAGGGCGGGAGCGATGTCGGCGTGCGCGTCGACAAGGGGACCCCGGGGGGTGTGGCGGTCCTGAGCGATATCCCGCTCGTGGGATACGTGTTCCAGGCGCCGCCGATGCCGTCCCCCCCACCCCTCCCACCGCCGGTGGCGACGCCGCTGACATGGCGGGCGCTGGTGCTGCCGATCTATGCGGCCGGGGTGACGGCGCTGGCGATCGTGCTGTGGCGGCGGCAGCGCGGGGCGCGCCGGCTGGCGAGCCAGGCGGCGCCGATGGAGGCGGGGCATGCGGAAATGCGAGGCGACGTGCGGGTGCGCGTGCACGCGACGGCCGGGCCGGTGCTCGTCGGGGCGTTTGGGCCGACTCTGGTGGTTCCCGAGTCGTTGGCGAGGGACGGGGCGACCGGGGAGTTGCGGGCCGTGCTCGCGCATGAGCGGGCCCATGTGCGGCGTGGCGACCACGTGTTGGCACCGGTGCTGGCGTGGGCGACGGTGCTGTTGTGGCCGATCGCGGCGGCATGGGTGGCGGCGGCGCGGGTGCGGTCGCTGATGGAGCAGGCGGCCGACGAGCTGGCGCTGCGCGGCGCGGATGCGCCGGGGCGGGCGGAGTATGGCGAAGCGCTGGTGCGGATCGCGCAGGGGGCGGGACGAGCGGCGGTGCTGGCGCGGCTGGCTCCTCGAGCGACGCTGGGGTTTGCGGACGGGCTCGAGTCGCGCGTGCGGGCCTTGGCGAACACGCGCCGGTGGGGCACGGCGTGGCAAGGCGGGACGGTGACGGTGGCGTGCGCGGTGCTGCTGGCGTGCGCGGGGTCGCGGGCGGTGGCGATCGATGAACCCGCGGTGCCGGCGGGCCTGCAGCAGGCGGTGAAGGCGCCGGACCCGAACGCGCCGCGGATCGTGCGCGTGGTGGTGCTGCCGGGCGTGCCGAAGCATCCGAAGGTGCCGGAACTGAAGATGCAGCAGACAGCGGTCGAGGCGATGACGCCGGAGACGGCGAAGGGGGCGGACGACACCACGCCGCGGGAAGTGCCGACGATGTCGGCGGACGAGGCGCGGGACGTCGCGCGCACGGCGGGCGAGCAGGCGCTGCCCGCGATGATGTCGCCGGTCATCATGGTCAATCCGGGGCAGGACGCGACGGTGACCGTGGGTGACATCCAGGAGGTCGTGGGCGAGGGGCGCGAGGACCCGGTGAACGTGCCGAACGGGGTCGTGCTCCGAGCCGGCGTCGTGGCGGATGCCAAGGGCGTGCCGGCGAACGCGTCGGCGGTGCACGTGGAGTACAAGGAACGGCGCAACGGCCAGGACGTGGTGTGGACGACGACGGGGAACATGATCGTGCCGCACGGGCGGAGCGCGTGGGTGTTTGCGACCGGGCTCAAGGGTGAGCCGGTGCGGATGCTCCTGATCTCGGTGGAACCGGCGCCCGACAACGCTGACGTGAACCCGATGGACCCCGCGGGCTATCCGTACGCGGAGGCGATGATCTGGATGATGGAGCTGCGCGAGCCGCTCGCGTTCGACACGCTGCTGCCGGGGGCGCGCAAGGGCGAGCGGAGCGGAACGGCCGAGTTCGCGGGGGATGGCGCGGTGACGAAGCGGATCGTGAGCGACGCGGCTGGCGCGGCCCCCGGAGCGTGGGCGTGCGTGGTGCCGGCCCAGCGGCTGCGCGAGTTCGGCGATGCGCTGTACAACGTCGGTGCGAAGCACGTGGCGTCGCCGGCGGTGCTGGGGAAACCGGGGAAGGCGATCACGGTGTCGCCGGGGTCGTTTGACAAGGCGCACTCGTCAACGGGGCCGTACGGGCTGACGCTGTCGATCTCGATGGCGCAGAACCGGGCGACGGCGCTGCAAGGCGTGCAGTGGCTGGCGCTGGCGGACGGCTCGACGCGCCGGACGGCGGCGTTCGAGGGCGTGCGCCTGGAGGAGGGCGAGGCGCTGGCGGTGCTCCAGGAGCCGGCGAAGGCGGGGGAGGCGTGGGCGATCACGGTGTACAACCCGTCGGTGATCTCGCAGAGGAAGGACTACCCGTTCCAGGTTTCGCGGCCGTTGCAGGTGGTGAGGCCGGGGGGGCAGGTGGAGGTGGCGCCGGAGGAGAAGCAGGAGAAGGAGAAGGCGCCGAAGTGAGGCGAAGCGGAATGCGTACGCGGAGGACGCGGAGTAGCGCGGAGGAACGCGGAGAGGAGGGGGAAGAGGAACGATGGTGTGAATGCGGCGCCGTGTCGGCGACCACTGCCGGCGTTGCGCAGCCATCCAAAGCTCGCTGCTTCTTGCCTTGCTCCGCGTTCCTCCGCGCTACTCCGCGTTCTCCGCGTACCTGCCTTTTGGTGTTTGTCGACTGGTCATGCGATGGGGAAGACCCGGCGGACAGAGCTCCGCCGGGGCACCCCGCATTGGTACCCGTTGCCGCCCGCGATCAGCGATTCGTCGGCGAGGCTTCAACCGGCTCGGTGAGGAGGCGCCAGCTCGTGGGGTCGGCGCCGCGGGCGCGGCCGAGGTCGGCGAGGGACTGCATGGTTTCGGCCTTGAAGGCGCCCTCGACGGGGGCGACCCAGTCGGGCGGGATGGAGGTGAGGTAGACCTCGATGCGTGTGCCGTAGCGGGCGTTGAGGTCGTCGGCCTTGGCGGTGAGGAGTTCGACCTGGGCGATGGTGGCGGAGCGGATGGCGGTGGCGATGGCGCGGCCGGCGATGTCGGTCCAGTCGGGCTGGGCCGTCTCGGGCGGGGCGAATCGCTGGTTGTTGAGGATGACCCAGAAGCGGGCCTTGGGGAAGGGCACCTCGGGGTGCTTGGTGTGCCACTGCACGAAGAAGCCGGCGGGGTTGGTGCGCTCGAGGCGCAGGAGCACGTTGGCGGTGACGCCGCCGTCGCCGAAGAGGTAGTCGTCGATCTCGACGGGCGGGAACACGGCGGGGATGGCGGCGGAGGCCATCATCATGTCGACGATGCGCTCGCGGGCCTCGGGGAGCGGGCGGGACGAGGCCTGGTGGCCGAGATTCCAGATGACCTGGTCGCCCAGGTCGAGGTTGGTGGCGGAGATGACGAGGAGGCGGCCCTTGGCGGCTTCCTCGGCGAGGCGGCAGACCATGCGGTCGTCGACAACGTCGTGTATGTTCTTGCGCAGGCCGTCGACGGTCATGAAGCTGGCGCGCCCGGGGATGAAGAAGAAGATGTCGCGGAGCGTGACCCAGTCCTCCTTCGGGTTGCGGTAGATGGTCTCGACGTGGAGGAAGTCGTCGTCTTCGCCGAGGAACGCGAAGGGGGCGATGAGGGCGCCGGTGCTGACGCCGGAGACGGCGTCGAACGCCGGGCGCCGGCAGGCGGTGTCAGGACATTGGCCCCAACCGACGAGGAAGCCGGCGCCGAAGGCGCCGTAGTCGCCGCCGCCGGAGAGGGCGAGGACGTCGAGGGCGGGTTCGGGGCCGCGGCCGGCGGCGTGTTCGAGGTGCTCGGCGTAGATGCGGTCGACGAGGGCGGCGGAGTCTTCGTAGAGGCGCTCGCCCGATTGCTTGCGTTCGGCCTCGGCCCGCGCGGCGAGTTCGGCGGAGGGGACGGCGGGGCGGTGTGCGCCGCCGCAGCCGGAGAGGGTGGCGGTGGATGTCGTGAGGAGGAGGAGGAGCGCGGCGGCCGCGGCCGGTGATTTGGCCGGGACGCTTAATGGCAGCTTCATGGGGGTTCAGGATACTTGAAAGCGACGGTGGGTGTTCGGCTGCCACAGTGGCAGCGAGAGGTTGTGCACACGGGCGTCGCCGGGCCACCGGGACGGGGGTGTGGTTGGCGCGCCAGTTGCATCAGGGGGGAGTGCGGGTGCAGGTGTACCCGCGCCGAGTTTTTGTTGATGGACAATTTGGAGCCATATCGATGCGACCGGACCGTCTGACCACCCTTGCCCAGCAGGCCCTCGCGGACGCCCAGAGCGATGCGCTCGGGCGGAGCAATCCGGAGGTGCTGGGGCTGCACGTGCTGGGCGCGCTGCTCAAGGAGAAGGGCGGGGCGGCGTCGTCGATCATTTCGAAGGCGGGCGGCGATCCGGCGCGGCTGCGCGGGATCGTCGAGAGCGAGTTGGGACGCCTGCCCAAGACGAGCAGCGGCGCGGGAAGCCCGGGGCGGAACACGATGGAGCTGCTCGCGAAGGCCGAGGCCGACGCGAAGCGGCTGGGGGATGAGTATGTCTCGACGGAGCACCTGCTGCTGGCGATCGCCGACGGCGGGGGCGGGAACCAGGGGCGCGATGCGCTGACGCTGGTGGGCGGGGTGACGAAGAAGTCGCTCGAGGCCGCGGTGATGCAGATCCGTGCGGCCTCGGGCGTGCAGAGCGTGCAGGATCAGAACGCGGAGAGCACGTACGAGGCGCTGAAGAAGTACTCGATCGATCTGACGGAGAAGGCGCAGCAGGGCAAGCTGGACCCGGTCATCGGGCGCGATGAGGAGATCCGGCGGTGCATGCAGGTGCTGTCGCGGCGGACGAAGAACAACCCGGTGCTGATCGGCGAGCCCGGCGTCGGCAAGACGGCGATCGCGGAGGGGCTGGCGCTGCGGATTGTGAACGGCGACTGTCCGGAGGGGATGCGGGACAAGCGGATCGTGGCGCTGGATGTGGGGCAGTTGCTCGCGGGGGCGAAGTATCGGGGGGAGTTTGAGGAGCGGTTGAAGGCCGTGCTGCGCGAGGTGCAGGCGAGCAAGGGCGAGATCATTCTTTTCATCGACGAGCTGCACACGATCGTGGGGGCGGGTCAGGCGGAGGAGGCGGTGAGCGCGGGGAACCTGCTCAAGCCGGCGCTGTCGCGCGGCGAGCTGCGGTGCATCGGGGCGACGACGCTCGACGAGTACCGCAAGCACATCGAGAAGGACCCGGCGTTCGAGCGGCGGTTCCAGCCGGTGATGGTGGATAAGCCGAGCGTCGAGGAGACGGTCGCGCTCCTGCGCGGGCTCAAAGAGCGGTACGAGACGCACCACGGCGTGAAGATCCTCGATAGCGCGATCCTGGCGGCGGCGCAGCTCTCGAACCGGTACATCACGGAGCGGTTCCTGCCGGACAAGGCGATCGATCTGATTGATGAGGCCGCCAGCCGGCTGCGGATGGAGAACGACTCGATGCCGACGGAGCTGGATGAGCTTCGCCGACGCATCATGCAGCTGGAGATCGAGCGCGAGGCGGTGAAGCTGGAGGTGGAAGGGACAGAGGGAACCGCCACGAGGCACAGAGGCACAAAGGGTGAGGGCGGGAGCGCGCGGGAGCTGGAGCGGATCAACCGGGAGCTGGCGGAGCTTCAGGAGAAGAATCGGGCGCTCACCGGCAAGTGGGAAGCGGAGAAGAAGGAGCTGGACGCGGTCAAGCACATCCGCGAGCAGATCGAGGAGCGGCGGGTGCACCTCGAGCAGGCGCAGCGGCGCGGAGACCTGGAGACCGCGGCGCGGATTCAGTACGGCGAGATCCGGGACCTCGAGAAGAAGCTCGACGCGGCGGAGAAGGTGCTGAGCGAGCAGAAGGCTCGGGGTGATGCGCTGGTGAAGGAAGAGGTTGATGCCGAGCTGGTGGCCGAGGTTGTGGGGAGCTGGACGGGGATTCCCGTGGCTCGGCTCGTCGAGGCTGAGCGAGAGAAGCTCATCCGCATGGAGGACGAGCTGCACCGGCGCGTGAACGGGCAGGACGAGGCGCTGAAGGCGGTGTCGGACGCGGTTCGCCGCAGCCGGCGCGGGCCGGGGGAACCGAACCGGCCGGTGGGGAGCCTTTTGTTCCTGGGGCCGACGGGCGTGGGGAAGGGCGAGAGGTGAACGGGGCTGGCGGAGTTCCTCTTTGATACTGAAGAGGCGATGGTCCGCATCGACATGAGCGAGTACATGGAAAAGCACGCGGTGGCGCGGATGATCGGCGCCCCGCCGGGGTACATCGGGTATGAGGAGGGCGGGGCGCTGACGGAGGCGGTGCGGAGGCGGCCGTACGCGGTGATCCTGCTCGATGAGATCGAGAAGGCGCACCCGGACGTGTTCAACATCCTGCTGCAGGTGCTCGACGACGGGCGGCTAACGGACGGCCAAGGGCGGACGGTGGACTTCCGCAACGCGATCGTGGTGATGACGAGCAACATCGGCTCGCGCCAGATCCAGGAGATGACCGAGCGCGGGGCGGAGGACTGGGAGATTGATGCCGCGGTCCGTGATCTCATTCGGCAGGGGCCGGGGATGGACGTGCAGGGCAAGGGCCTGCGCCCGGACATGGACGCGGGCGAGATGAACGCGCGGCTGAACGTGTCGGCGCACGAGCCGTTCTTCCGGCCGGAACTCTTGAACCGGATTGACGAGACGGTGGTGTTCCACCCGCTCAAGCGCGAGCAGCTCGCGGGGATCGTGGATATTCAACTCTCGCGCCTGCGGTCGCGGCTGACCGAGCGCGGGATGAAGATCGAGCTGACGGAAGAGTCGAAACATCAGCTCGCCGAAGAGGGGTGGGACCCGGCGTACGGGGCACGGCCGCTGAAGAGGACCATCCAGCAGCGGATCGAGAACCCGCTGGCGACGCGGATCCTGCAGGGCGAGTTCGGGGACGGGGACACGATCAAGGTGAACGTGCAGGGAAAGAGCTTCCTGTTCGAGAAGGCGTGAGTGCGGTGGCACAGGCGTCCCGCCTGTGGTTCTAATTACGGGGAATGGAAGGAGAGCGTGCGATGTTGTCGAAGATCCTTCGGGCGGCGGCGCTGGTGTATCTGTTCATCGGGGCGGGGCTGGTGATGGCGGCGAAGGCCGTCGAGAAGCCCGGGGGGGCGTGCTTGTGTTCGTGTGAGTGTCCAACGCGAGGCGCCGAGGCGCCCGAGCCCGAGCCGCTGTCGGCCGCGGACCTTGCGCCGGTGGCAATGCTGGATGCGTGAACGATAAGAGCCGGAAGCGGTAGCGCCCGGCCACGGCGACAACCGGTTGTCCGAATGTGGCGCCGAGACGGGAGCACCCGTGGCCCGTCGCTGCCGCTCTGGGCTCTTATATTGGCGGCATGAACACGCGATGGGTCGTCATCGTTGCGGGCGTGCTGTGCATGGGGTGTCAGGGCGGGCCGCGGCCGATCCTGCGACCGGCGGTGGTGCTGACGAACGAGTCGCGCACGGCGGCGGCCGAGCGGATCGACGAGGTCATGCGGGAGGCGGCGAAGCATCCGGATCATGTCGGGATATCGATCGCCGTGTTCCGCGGGGGCGAGCCGGTGCTCGTGCGCGGGTACGGCGTGGCGGACCGGGCCACGGGGCGCGAGGTCACGCCCGAGACGCGGTTCCGGATCGGGTCGGTGTCGAAGCAGTTCACGGCGGCCCTGGTGCTGCTGCTGGCGGAGGACGGGAAGCTCTCGCTCGATGACCGCGTGAGCACGCACCTGCCGGGGATCGGGCACGCCGACAAGATCACGATCCGGCAACTGCTCAACCACACGAGCGGGTATCACGACTTCTATCCGCTCGATTTCCCCGAGAAGGCGGTGATCGAGAAGCTGACGATGCGCGAGCTGGCGGATCGGTTCTGCGCGATGCCGCTCGACTTTGAGCCCGGGACGCATTACTCGTACTCGAACACGGGGTATCTCGTTGCGGGGCTGATCGTCGAGAAGGTAACGGGCCAGTCGTTCGGGCGGGTGATGCACGAGCGGATCATCGGGCCGTTGGGACTGACGGACACGGCGGCGATCGGGCACGATGCCGCGAGCCCGCCCCCCCACCTGGACGCCGTGGGGTATGAGTGCGCGGGGCTGGGGCCGCTGGCGCCGGCGGAGATGGAGAACCCGGATTGCCTGATCGGGTGCGGCGGGATCGTGTCGACGCCGCGGGATGTGGCGAAGTGGCAGCTCGCGCTGATGGACGGGAAACTGCTGCGACCCGAGTCGCTGAAGGAGATGACGACGCCGCCGACGTTCAGCGACGGCTCGGTGTCGGGATATGCGCTGGGGATGGTGATCGGATCTCGCTACGGGCGCGGGTCGTGGGGGCACGGCGGGGCGACGTCGGGGTTCCTGTGCGAGGAGCTGGGCGTGGTGCCGGAGCGGATGAGCATCGTGCTGTGCTGCAACTCGGCGCGGAGCGATACGGGGGACATCATGGGGCGCGTGACGGCGGCGATGCTGCCGGGGTCGGCGGTGAAGGCTCCGACGGTGAACGGGCCGCCGGCGGGGGAGGTGGTGCGTCGATGGGTTGAGGGGTTGGCGGCGGGGAAGCCGGACCGGGCGATGCTGGCGCCGGATTTCAATCGGTATTTCAATGAGGAGCGGGCGGCGGGGAACGCGAAGGCTCTCGCTGCGCTGGGGGCGATCAAGGATGTGCGGGTGAACTCGACGGGGGAACGGGGCGGGACGGAGGTCACGACTTCCACCATCGTGTTTGAGCACGGAGAGGCGACGGCGGTGATGTACAGGATGCCGGATGGGATGGTGGGGCAGATTTTGGTGTATCGATAAGAGCCCGGAGCGGAAGCGACTGGCCACGGTAATGACGATTGCCGTAAGAATTGACAATACTGCGGGCCCTATGCCCCGTCGTCTTTGCCCTTGGTACCCCGAATGAGAATGTCGCGTTCAGCTCGCATTGTGTCCCTGTGTGCGACGTTCTCGGCCGGCGTCGTGCTCGCGGCGTGGCTCGTCAGCCTGGGGTGGACTGCTGCATGGTTGGGAAGCGGCGGTCGGTCTGCGGGGCTGTATTGCGGAACTTTGATTGTGGGATGGGGCGAGGATCCGCGGACCTTCATCCCCGGGTGGTCAATCGGACGGGGGGGATTGCGCGTGCCCGACGCGGCGATCGAGTGGTGGTTTGATTGGAATGTTGGCGGCAGTTCCTGGTTTGCGACGCCGCTGTGGGTGCCGTTCATCGTGCTGGTCGTTATCGCAGCGGCGACGGGGCGAATTGGCACGCGCGGTCGTCGACGTGCGCACCGCCACGCGTGCATTCAGTGCGGATACTCACGAGCCGGACTGGCGGCGGGAGCAGAGTGTCCAGAGTGTGGGGCTCCACCAAAGGCGGCCGCGCGCAGCGACGCCTAGGCACCACCCCCCGCGGCCAAAGCTCCGCGGCGGGTGGTGGCACCCAGCGCGCAAGGTGCCACAACCCGGACCTTCGCAGAGCCTCAGGTCCGGCGTCCACGGATTTTCACTCGCTTGCGCTCGCGTCTCTTATGGGCGGAACCGCCGCACCGCCAGCGTGTTGTTCTGGCCGCCGAAGCCGAAGCTGTTGCTGATGCAGAAGTCGACGCCGCCTGAATCGCGGAGGTCTCGCGCGACGTTGGGGACGTAGTCGAGGTCGCACACCGGGTCGGGGTCGTGCAGGTTCATCGTCGGGGGGACGAAGCCGGTTTCGATCGCCTTCACGCAGGTGATGAGCTCGACGGCGCCGGCGGCCTGGATGAGGTGGCCCAGCATGCTCTTGACGCTCGAGAAGGGGACCTTGGGGGCCATGGGGCCGAAGACGGCCTTGACGGCGGCGGTCTCGATCTTGTCGTTTTCGAGGGTGCCGGTGCCGTGGGCGGAGATGTAGTGGATGACGGGGCGCCCGTCGGGGCCGGGCTCGCGCGGGTTCACGCCGGCCTGGCGGCAGGCTTGCAGCATGGTCGCCTGGGCGCCCTTGCCCTCGGGCTGGATGTCGGTGATCCGGAAGGCGTCGGCGGATGAGCCGTAGCCGACGATCTCGGCGAGGGGCGTCGCGCCGCGGGCCCTGGCGTGGTCGAGGGTTTCGAGGATGAGCATGCCGGCGCCCTCGCCCATGACGAAGCCGTCGCGGGTCTGGTCGAAGGGGCGGGCGGCGTGGGCGGGGTCGTCGGTGCGGGTGCTCATGGCGGTGAGCCGGATGAACCCGGTCATGCCGAGGGGGTGGATCATGGAGTGGGCGCCGCCGGCGAGCATGACGTCGGCGTCGCCGTGCTTGAGGGTCTCGAAGGCTTCGCCGACGGCCTGGGTGGACGCGGCGCAGGCGGTCATGCAGTTGAAGGCGGGGCCGCGGAAGCCGAAGCGCTGGGCGAGGTGCGCCAGCGTCATGTTCGGCTCCTGCTCGATCTCGCGCTGGGCGGTCATGCCGGCCTTGGCGGCCTTGACCCAGGTGGGGCCGTCGCAGCGGCGGGTGTCGGGGCGCCACGATTCGACGTGTGCGGCGGCGTAGGGCATGAAGTCGAGCGAGCCCTCGCCGGCGCCGAGGTAGGCGCCGACGCGCCGGGCGTGCGGCTTGGATGTCGGCGTGAGCGTGCCGAGGCCGGCCTGCTTCCAGGCCTGGTCCGCGGCGGCGAGGGCGAACTGCGTGCCCAGGCCGGCGTTCTGGTGCAGGTGCGCGTCGGGGATGAAGTCGCTGAGCTTGAAGCCTTTGACCTCGGCGGCGAAGTCGGTCTTGAAGGTGCGCGCGTCGTAGCGCGAGACCTTGCCCATGGCGCTCGTGCCGGCGAGGAGGCTGGCCCAGACGGACTCGATGTCAGCGCCCAGCGGCGTGACCCAGCCCATGCCCGTGATGACGACTCTGGTCGAACTCAACCAGCTTCCCCCCGGTGCTCCTCGGTGCCCGCGTCGTCGAAGCCACCCCCTCCACCACCACCGCCGCCCTCGTCGTGTTCGCCGCCATCGTCGTCGTGGCGGGTGAGGTTGAGCTTGTCGGGGTTGAGGACGCGGACGAGGCCGTCCTTGAGGCGGCGCTCGCCGAAGTTGATGATGAGGCCGAGCTCGAGGTCGGCGGCACGCAGGACCGAGCGGAGGGCGGAACGCTCCGAGCCGCCGACTTCGCGGCGCTCGGCCATGACGTCGACGAGGAAGCGGCTGTCGACGAAGAGGTCGGCCTTCGCGGAGCCGACGGCCTTGCCCTTGTAGTTCACGGGCACGCTGTGGTCGGCCTTGAAGGTGACGCCCAGGCCGGAGAGCTCGTCCTGCAGCGCGGCCATGTACACGCCTTCGCTGAAGCCGGGGCCGAGGGCCTTGTGGACCTCGATGGCCGCGCCGATGACCTTGCGGGAGACTTCGGTGAGCGCGGGGTCGAGCTCGGAGAGGGGCAGGCCGCGACCGGTCTGGTCGGGATCGCCGCCACCACCGCCGGGGCCGCGTCCGCCGCCCCCCCCACCACGCGGGCCGCCACGTCCACGCCCCCCACCTCCACCACCACCTCCACGGTTGTCACGGCGGCCTTCGCCACGTCCTTCGCTGCGGTAGTCACGGTTGCGGTCGTCGTACATGGTTGTTGCTCCTTGAGGCAGAGTGAAGAAGGTGTGCCAATCCGGTGCGCGAGGGGAGGGTCAGGAGTTCCTCGCGGAGGAGGCGTGGTCGGTATGAGAGAGTACGACGGCGGCGTTGTGGCCGCCTTGTGAGGCACTGCAGACAAGGACGTGCCGGAGCTGGGCCGGGACGCTGGGGGCGCTGCCGGCGAGCAGGTCGGGGGCGGGGGAGGTGCCGTGCAGGCGGGCCGGGAGCCGCTGATTCGCGATGCACAGGGCCCCGACGACGGCCTGGAGGCCGCCCATGCCCGCAACGAGGTTGCCCAGAGCGGGGGTGGTCGTGACGAGGGGGATCCTGGCGAGGCGGGGGCCGAAGATGCGGCGGAGGCCGGCGGCCTCGGCGGTGTCGACCTTGGCGACGCCCAGAGCGAGGGGGACGATGGCGTCGATGTCGGCGGGGGTGAGGCCGGCGTCGGCGAGGGCGGCCTCGATGGCGTAGGCGTATCCCTCGTCGTCGCCGCCGTAGTCCGGGTAGGACTGGGCGGCGCCGAAGCCGCTGAGGACAGCATGGACGCGGGCGCCGCGGGCGGCGGCGGTTTCGGCGGCCTCGAGCATGACGATGCCGCCGCCTTCACCGAGGATGCCGCCGGTGGAGGCGGGGTCGAAGGGGCGGGCGAAGGACAGGCCGTCGGTGGAGTCGCCGGTGGGGGCGAGTCGGCCGGCGAGCTCCATGCGGAGGGTGCCCATGTGGTTGACCTTGCTCTCGGCGGACCCGGAGAAGCAGAGGTCGGCGGCGCCGCGCTGGATGACGCGCATGGACTCGCCGATGGAGAGCAGGCCGCTGGCCTCGGCGCAGGTGACGGTGTTGCTCGGGCCTTCGGCGCCGTGCAGGATGGTCACGTGGCAGGCGAGCATGTTGGGGAGGTACTTGAGCATCCACAGCGGGGTCATGTTGTCCATGCCCGTGCGGCCCCAGATCTCGAGGGAGAAGTTCTTGTTGGGGTCGACCGCGGTGGAGAAGGACGCGGCGAGCTCGTCGGATTCGGCGGCGATGAGACCGGCGCCGATCTGACAGCCGGTGCGCTCGAAGGGGTAGGTCGGGGAGCCGGAGTCGTCCTCGAGCGAGACCTGGGTGAGGAGGCCGGCGTCCTTGACTGCGGAGTCGGCGGCGCCGACGGCGATCTCGATGTCGCGAGCCATGACCTTGACGGCCTTGCGGTAGTGCTTGGGGACGAAGTCCTTGGCGGAGAAGTCTTTAACTTCGGCGGCCAGACGCGAGTTGAAGCCCGAGGCGTCGAAGCGCGTGACGGGGCCGAGGCAGGAGCGCCCGGCGCACAACCCCTCCCACAAGGGGGCCGCGCCAACGCCCATGCCGCTGACCGCCCCCAACCCTGTCATCACGACCGCTCGGCGCATCGGGCGGAGTGTAGGTGAGCGGGCGGGGCGGCGGGGTAAAGGCTTGTTCGGGTGGGGGTGACCTTAACGGAGAGCACTACCGGCTCAGAGCAGCCGGTAGTGGCACCCCGCGACCCCCCCACCCCGCGGCCGCGGCCTCAGGTCAGGACGGGGCCGGCGGCGTGGCGGTCGATGAACGCGCGCAGGAGCTGGGTCTCTTCGGGAGTCATCCCGGCGAAGGCGATGCCGACGGTGTGGTGCATGAAACCGGACTTGCGGCTCCAGACGCAGGCCCCGCGGAGGGTGAGGGCGTCGCGGCCGGAGCGGAGGGTGAAGCTGAAGATGTCGCCGCCGGGGGTGAGGTGGCGGTGGCGCGTGAGGCGCAGGCCGCGGGTGGACATGTCCACGATCCGCCCGAGGCTGCAGCGGAGGTCGACGTCGTCGGTGCGGACGGCGACGCGGTTGCGGTCGCGGCGTTCGTCCTCGACGGCGTGGCCGTCACGCCAGGGCGTGGTCCAGAAGGCCCGAGTGCCCCCCCCACCCGACGGCGTGCCGGGCTCGCCCTGGGCGGGGAGCTGGTCGGCCTGGGGGTGCGGCGGCGGCGTGGGCTCGGGGGAAATCATGCTGGAATGAAGGTGCGATTTGGGTGCAGAGACGGCAAGCGGGTGGTCAATATGGCGGCGGATGACACGGGGAATGAAGCGGTGCGATCGATACACTCTCGCATCGGGTGTTTCGCGGGGGTTGATTTCCCGCGGGGAGTGACGCCCGTCCGATAGCTTGCAGCGATGCGCCGAGCGGCCGAACAACCCGAGTCTCTTGCCGTCCCGGGGGGCGGAAGGGGAGGGTCCGGCGTCAGCGAGCGGTCGGGGCGCCACCGGCGGCGGGCGCTGTTCACGCTCGACGCGGGGTGGCTGTTTGTGCTCGCCGGGCTCGCGGTGATCGCGGCGGCGGTGCTGATCCCGGCGTTCGACGACCTCGACGAGGCGCGGTGGCAGCGGGACCGGGCCGTGGCGATCGAGAAGCACCGGACGCAGCGGCTCGAGCGGTACGCCGAGTACATCGCGGCGGTGGACCGGCGGGACGAGAACGTGGTGCGAGCGCTGGTGGCCGAGCAGCTCAACAAGGTGCCGCGGGGCTGGAGCACGCTCGAGCCGGTGAACGACCCGGCGGGTCAGGACGCGTCGGTGTTCCCGGCGCTGGAGCCGGACCCGCTGGAGATCGAGCCGCGGCGGCCGGTGGATTCGGCGCTGTCGCGGATGGCGCGGGATGATCGGACGCGGCTGCTCATGGTGATCGGGGGAGCGGTGAGCGTGCTGATCGGGGTGTTGCCAGCGGCGCGGCGATAGCACCAACTCCCGGCGGACAAAGCTCCGCCGGGGCACCCAATGTCACCCATCGTGATTACTTGTGCCCGTTGACGCCGGCGCCGACTCGGGCGCGGATCGGGGAGTGGTCGTCGAACTCGTCGCCTTTGAAGAGCGAGCCGAGGTAGACGCGCTTGACGAGGTCATCGTTGATGAGGTCCTTGGGCGTGCCTTCCGCGAAGACGCGGCCTTCGTCGATGATGTAGGCCCGGTCGCAGGTGCGGAGGGTCTGCTGGACGTTGTGGTCCGTGACCAGGCAGGCGATGCCGTTGTGGGCGAGGCGGCCGATCTCGCGCTGCAGGTCTTCGACGGCGATGGGGTCGACGCCGCTGAAGGGCTCGTCGAGGAGGATGAGCTTGGGGTTGGTGACCAGGGCGCGGGCGATCTCGAGCTTGCGGCGCTCGCCGCCCGAGCAGGTGCGGGCGTGGTCCTTGGCCTTTTTCGTGAGGCCGAACTGATCGAGCAGCTCGGCGGTGCGCTTGCGGCGCTGGGTCCGGGGCATCTTGAGCATTTCCATGATCGCGAGCAGGTTCTGCTCGCAGGTCATGCGCTGGAAGACGCTGGGCTCCTGGGAGAGGTAGCCCATTCCCAGGCGGGCCCGCTGGTACATGGGGAGGGCGGAGATGTCCTTGTTGTCGAAGACCACGCGCCCGCCGTCGGCGTCGATCATGCCGATGGTGATGCGGAAGGACGTGGTCTTGCCGGCGCCGTTGCGGCCGAGGAGGCCGACGATCTCGGCGGGTTCGACGTAGAAGGACACGTCGTTGACGACCGTGCGGCCGCCGTAGGCCTTTTTCAGATTTTTCGCGACAAGCAGAGCCACGTGGAGAGAGTGTATGCGCTGGCGGGGCGCGGGCGATGTTCGGTGCCCGCGGGGCTTAGGGGCGTCCCGGGGGGTTGCCGCGCGGGGTTTCGGGGGCGCGTCCGGGCTGGGGAGGGAGCTTGGGCTCGGGAGCGGTGGGTCGCGGGTCTTCCGGCGGCGCGGGGACCGCGGGCTCGGGTGGGTGCACCGGGGTGGCGGGCGCGGCCACGAGAGGGCCGCCGAGACGCCACGCGGCGCCGACGAGCTGGCGCGTGACCTTGGTGAGGCGCTCGTAGTCGATGTTGTCGGGGGTGTCGGAGGGCTGGTGGTAGTGCGGGGAGCGGAAGTTGGCGGTGTCGGAGATGATCACCGCGGGGACCCCGAGCAGCAGGATGAAGTGCGCGTGGTCGGAGCGCATGAAGTCGGGCACGGGCAGTGGGAGGATGTCGCCGGCGAAGACCTCGATGGAGGAGTCGGCCTCGCGCATGGCGGCGATGAGGGGCTGGCTGAAGGTGCGCCCGCCGAGCATGCCGCCGACGGCGATGAAGTTGGCGGTGGTGGGGAGCTTGAGGTTGGGGATGTTGAGCTCGGGCCAGCGCTGGCTGTCGGCCTTGTCGGAGTAGTACCCCAGGCCGTCGAAGCTCGCCATGCCGAGGATCTTGAACTTGCCGGCCTTGATGTCCGGCTGGATGCGTTCGCAGTACTGGCGCGAGCCGATGAGGCCGGGCTCTTCGAGGTTGAAGAAAATGAGGCGGAGCGTCCGCTTCATGGGACGGTCCTTGAGGAGGCGGGCCGTCTCGAGGAGGGCGGCGACGCCCGAGGCGTTGTCGTCGGCGCCGGGGGCGGCGGGGACGGCGTCGAAGTGAGCGCCGAAGACATAGATCTCGTCCGGTGTTTCGCGCCCGGGGATGTCGACGATGATGTTGGCCCACGGGAGCGGAGCGGGAGCCTCGCCACCGGGCTTGGGACGCTGGGCCCAGGCAACATCGGAAAGCCGCGGCTCGTAGCCCATGGCCTTGAGGGCGGCGATGAGGTCGTTCTGGGCCTTGAGGAGCCCTTCGCGCTGGGTGTCGTCTGGGTAGCCGGCGCGCTTCGCGGGGAGCCCACGAATGGCGGCCTCGATGCGCTCCCTGCTGACGAGTCTCTCCGGCGGCACGATGACGGCGACGTCGGGCGGGGCGACGACCGGGGTGCCGTGGCGCGCCCCCCCACCCTCGGGTTGCAGGGCGAGGACGGCGAGGAGGGCCGCAATGAGGGCGAGGGGCATGAGGGGGTTGTAGGGCGGGCGGCTGAGTTGGGGTGGAGAGGGGCTGGGGGAGGATGAGGGGGGATTCAGCGGATGCTCACGGGCTGATCACTTGGCAACAGCATGATTTGGGCACCACAACAAGCGTGGCGTGGAGTGCTGAATCATGGACCGTACTGCGCAGCTCGTGCTCATCATCATCCTTCTGCTCCTGGTCGTGGGGGCACTGCCGGCGTGGCCGCACAGCAGCGGGTGGGGGTATTACCCCGTGGGCGGGCTGGGCCTGCTTCTGCTGATCGCGATCATCGTGCTGCTGCTGGGCGGGCGGGGCCGGTAACGGCGGCGGCGGGAAGCGCGGTCTATCGAGCAGGGGAGTCGGCGTCGGACGGCGCCGGCTCGGCGGCGGCGAGGCTCGCGATACGTGTCGCCAGGCGGATGTGACCGGAGTCGGGGCGGGGGTCGCGGCGATTGTCGCGTGCGCGGTTCTTGCCGACGACGCCGACGATGATGACCCCGAACGCGGCGAGGCGAAGCAAATAGATGGCGGCGTAGAAGGACTCGTCCCGCTGGACGAACGTCTGGGCGGCCCAGTTGGACGCCATGAGCCAGAACGCGATCGCGAACGCGAGGAAGAGCCGGTCGCGGGTGCGTCGCCAGAAGCGGTAGAAGAAGGCGCCGACGGCCGCGGAACCGGTGGCGACGACGCCGAGCAGGAATGGGTAGAGCTGGTCCATCGATCGTGATCCGTCGTGAGTGATCAGTTGGATTCGGTAATGAGAGCCCAGAGGAGCGGGAGGATGCCGGCTCCGGCGACGCCGAGCCGCAGGAGTCGGAGGTCGACGTCGGGGGGGGTGAGCACGAGGTCGACGACGACGAGCAGGGAGTTGATGGCGAGGGCGGTGAAGCAGACGCTGCTCCAGAGGAGCAGTCGCGACGGCGTTCGCCGGTAGGCCCGGGCGAGCACACCGGCGCAGAGCATCCCGGTGACGGCGCAGAGGATGTAGACCGCTTCAGCCATGGCCGAGCTCCTTGGCGCTGCCGGGGGGCTCGCCCCCCCGACCGCCGCCACCACCCCCACCACTCCCCCCATCACCCGCCCCTCCCCCACCACCGGCGTCAGGGCCGGACGGGGGAGCCTTGCGGATGCGGAACGCGGCGGCGAAGTCTTCCAGACGCTTATCGGGCCTGTAAATCGCAGTGATAATGGACACCGGGTGGGTGCGGTAGAGGCGGGCCAGCTCGCCGACGGCGGGGCCCAGGTCGGGCTGGGGGGTGGGGACGTACCGGGTGTGGTCGCGGGCGAGCAGGCCGCGGCGGGCGAGGGCGTCGAGGTGCTGCTGGGCCCAGTCGGCGCCGATGCGGAGCTCGATGGCGACGTCGGGCGCGGACCAGACGCGCCCGCGACCGGCGTAGACGAGCAGGAGCACGTCGAGCTGGGTCACGGAATCGACGCGCTGGGTGAGCGCCTGAACGAGAACGGAGAGCGGGGCTTCGTCCAAGGGGTGAGACACTATCGTGAAGTCAACTAATCGGCAACGACTTGGAATGATCCAGAGAAAACCGGGTATATTCACTAGCGCCCGAAGCATGAATCGGAACGATTGAACAGAATAAGGAAATATTCATTGTCCGTTCATCCGGACACTTCACGAGACCGCTTGAATAGACACTGGATTGTCCCCTTTTACGCATGATCCCTTCTTACCCGTGAGGTCTCCTCGCTCATGGCTCAAGCGCAGTCGATGAACCCGGACGCCGTGGAAGTGCGGACGGCCCATGGCGCCGCGATCACTCCGAACGGCGAGCCGATGGATTCCTTTTCGCGCCAGTTGCTGGCGGCGATGCTGGCCTTCCGTCGCGGCGATTTCCGCGTGCGGCTGCCCTCGGACACGCCGGGGATGGACGGCAAGATCGCCGAGGCGTTCAACGACATTCTCGCGGTGAGCGAGCGTCGCGCGACGGAGACGGAGCGCGTGTGCCGCGTGGTGGGCAAGGAAGGAAAGCTCAAGCAGCGCATGAGCGTGCCGGGGGCCGCGGGGCAGTGGGCCGACGAGGTGGCGTCGATCAACACGCTCATCGACGACCTGGTGTGGCCGACGACGGAGGTGACGCGAGCCGTCGGCGCCGTGGCGAAGGGTGACCTTGGTCAGGCGATGGGGCTGGAAGTGGACGGGCGTCCGCTCGAGGGCGAGTTCCTGCGGTCGGCGAAGCTGGTCAACCGCAGCGCCCGGTTGGTCGGGCCGCGCGGTGCCCATCCGATAAACAGCGTGATCGATGTCGCCACGCCGGTGATCGTGCGCACACCGCTCGGCAGCTCTTCGATATATACGCCGGGTTGCAGAAGGGCGACGGGCATGGGACCTCCTCTTCCGTCAAAAGCCGGATGGACGGTGCGGAAACGAGGGGCGCACCGTCGTCGAGCGCAGGGATTGTCGCAGAGAGTTCGCGCCGGCGAATGAGCCCTATGGACTAGGCGACCTCATGCGAGGAAAGCAGTCCGCGGTGCCTTGTGCGTCCGATGGAGGACGGCTTCGGCGCGGCGTCGTCGCGCGC